>NZ_CP077092.1:3435535-3747857 GCF_014268585.2 Pseudomonas iranensis | reverse complement strand
GCAAGATCAAAGTGACCTGGGACACCTTTGACACCAACGAATCCCTGGAAGCCAAACTGCTCACCGGCAACTCCGGTTACGACCTGGTGGTGCCGTCCAACCAGTTCATCGAAACCCAGATCAAGGCCGGCGTGTTCCAGAAACTCGACAAGTCGAAATTGCCGAACTGGCAGCACCAGGATCCGGCGTTGCTCAAGTTGCTCGACGCCAACGACCCCGGCAACCAGTACGGCGTGCCGTACATGTATGGCACCGTGCTGATCGGCTTCAACCCGGCCAAGGTCAAGGCCGCCCTGGGCGACAACGCGCCGGTGGACAGTTGGGATCTGGTGTTCAAGCCCGAGAACATGGAAAAGCTCAAGGCCTGCGGCGTGGCGATGCTCGATTCGCCGTCGGAAATTCTGCCGCTGGCCCTGCATTATCTCGGACTCGATCCGAACAGCCAGAATCCGGCGGATTATGAAAAGGCCAAGGCCTTGATGATGAAGATTAGGCCGTACGTGACGTACTTCAACTCGGCCAAGTACATGACCGACATCGCCAACGGCGACATCTGTGTGGCGATCGGTTATTCCGGCAGCTTCTACCAGTTCGGCAATCGCGCCAAAGAAGCAGGCAACGGTGTGGTGGTCGACTGGCGTTTGCCGAAGGAGGGCGCGCCGATCTGGTTCGACACCTTCGCCATTCCGAAGAGCGCGAAGAACGTCGCCGAGGCCCACGAATTCCTCAACCACTTGCTCGACCCGAAAGTGATCGCGCCGATCAGTGATTTCCTCGGCTACCCGAACGCCAACAAGGACTCGATGCCGCTGGTCAACAAGGACATCACCGACAACCCCAACTTGACCCCGACCAGCGAAGCGCTGAAAACCCTGTATGTGGTGCAGCCGTTGCCGCAGAAAATGGAGCGGGTGCGCACGCGGGTGTGGACCAGTATCAAGTCCGATAAATAAGAGCACCGCACTTCAAATGTGGGAGCGAGCCTGCTCGCGAAAGCGGTGTGTCATTCAACTCCTATGTTGAATGATCCGGCGTATTCGCGAGCAGGCTCGCTCCCACAGGTGGGGGTGGGTTGTGTCATTCGGTGCGGCGTTCTGCCTCGCGGCTGGTCACCAGACTCAACAGCACCGACCCCAGAATCACCGAGCCGACAATTGCCAGCGACCATTCCACCGGCATGTGGAACCACGGCATCAGCACCATCTTGCCGCCGATGAACACCAACACGATCGCCAGCCCGTATTTGAGCAGGTGAAAGCGATCAGCCATGTCCGCCAGCAGGAAGTACAACGCGCGCAGGCCCATGATCGCGAAGATGTTCGAAGTGAAAACAATGAACGGGTCGGTGGTGACGGCGAAGATCGCTGGAATGCTGTCGACGGCGAACATCAGGTCGCTGGCCTCGATCAGCACCAGCACCAGGAACATCGGTGTTGCCCAGCGCACGCCGTTCTGCAGGATGAAAAACTTCTCGCCATGAAAGCCACTGGTGATGCGCATATGCCCGCGCACCCAGCGCAGTAACGGATTCTTTTCCAGATCCGGTTGATGATCAGCGAAGATCAGCATCTTGATCCCGGTGATGATCAGGAACACACCGAAGGCATACAGCAGCCATTCGAACTGCGACACCAGCCACACCCCGGCAAAAATCATGATCGCGCGCATGACGATCGCGCCGAGCACGCCGTACAGCAGCACCCGCCGCTGCAATTCCGGTGGCACGGCGAAGTAGCTGAAGATCATTACGAAGACGAACATGTTGTCGATCGACAGCGACTGCTCAATCAGATAGCCGGTGAGAAATTCCAGGGTTTTCTGTCGGGCGATTTCACCGCCGAATTCACCGTGCAGATACCACCAGAGCAATCCGGCAAAACTCAGCGCCAACAGGCACCAGGCAATCACCCAGGCCGACGCTTCCCGCACCGACACCCGGTGCGCCTTGCGCCCGCCGAAGACAAACAGGTCCAGGGCCAGCATGGCCAGAACGAAGACGATGAAGGCGCCCCACATCCAGGGTTCGCCGATATTAATGTTTGTGGCAGGCATGGCACGCTCCCTGTCTCTTGTTTGATTTGAGTCAGACGGGACCATGCTAGCGACAGATTTATGGCAAAGAAAAATCGTTTGTTTCTGAGGGTTGGTTCGAGAAAAACGAAGTATTACAGGTGTTGCCTTGCCTGGGCGTTCGAGACTTGCAATGTAAAATCACGCCCAATTCTGCACTGCTTTGTCGTACTAGACTTGCCAAACACTGCGAAAGTACTGCTTTCAGTTTGGCAATAGATTGTAGTTGATGACTGGATTTAGTCAGAGTTCTCCCGTTGCCGTTAAAGATAATTTACCGTTTTGTACTTTGTATAACGTACCGCCATGGGTGATTTCGAAATAAAATGTAGCCACAATCGAACTTCCGGACCGAGTGAGGTCTATCTTGCCCTGTTTTCCACCGAGAATCACTCCATCTGCGACGACGTTGGCGCTAACTTTGCCGTCTCCCCAATCTTCGATGTTGTAACTGCCGGTTTTGATGTTGCGTGGGAGGACAAATCCAATCTGATAAAACACGCCTTCAGCGTCACGTCGACCAACGACGCTAATGGTATCTTCCGACCAGGATTCATAGAAGTACTGATTGGGCTGGAATGTGGTGATTGGCGGAAACGCAGGGGAAAAAGTTGCTTTGTAATACTCTTCTTGCGTTATAGGTTTATGTTGGAGTGATAAAGGTTTACTGCTTTTGTCAATTCCAAGCTGAGTGAGTTTTAGATTGTTCACGATATAAACCTCAAGATAAATGTTTTGGGTGGAGCGCAATTTTAATCCGCTACGTCAACCGATAAGTTACACCTGCTTTGGTCTTATACAACTGTCAAGTCTGACAGTTGTTATTCCTTGCAAAATATGTTGACGGCTGATTGTAAAACTTGTGTAAGGCACTGATTGGGAGGGGTCAACCAAAGAATTCACCCGGTGTTTGCCCAAACTGCTGACGAAACGCGGCGATAAACGCCGAGGTCGAGTCGTATCCACAAGCCAGCGCAACATCGGTCACACGCTCGCCTTTTTCCAGCGGGGTCAGGGCGCCGAGCAGGCGCAGGCGCTGGCGCCAGGCGCGGAAGGTCAGGCCGGTGTCGCGCAAAAACAGGCGGGTCAGAGTCTTTTCGGTGATGCCGAATTTTTCGCTCCAGTGGCTCAGCGTGGTCTGCTGTTCCGGGTGTTGCTCCAGGCTCTGATAGATCTGCTTCAGGCGCGGGTCTTGCGGCAGCGGCAGCATCAAGTCGATGGTCGGCGCGTCGGCCAATTGATCAAGGATCACCTGGGCCAAGCGTCCGTCAGGGCCGCTCTCGTCGTATTCCACTGGCACCTGACTGAAGGCGCGAATCAACTCCCTGAGCAAATCGCTGACGCCGAGCACATGGCAATGCTCGGCGGCCCAACCGGTGACGCTGCTGTCGATGTACAAGCTGCGCATTTCCGTATGCGGTGCGCTGAACACCCGGTGCGGCACGCCGGCCGGAATCCACACCGCACGCTCCGGCGGCGCGACGAATCGGCCGGCGCTGGTCTGCACTTCGAGCACACCCTGAATCGCGTATGACAACTGCACCCACGGATGACTGTGGCGGCGGGTGAGGGCGCGATTGGGCAGCGATTCGGTGCGTCCATACACCGGGCGCGGCAGGCTGGGCAGCCCGGGAACACTGCGGCGAACGCTTTTGCTATGTCCTTTAGGCGGCATCTTGCGGCTCTTCGGCGTTAGTCGGTAATTGCCAGTCACGTTAGAGTCGTCGGCACGCACTGGCAACCCCCGGATGAATCTCATGACGCGCCCACGTTTTCTGCCCGATAACTTCACGCTGACCTTGATCGGCGTCGTCCTGCTGGCCAGCTTCCTGCCGGCCAGCGGTCAAGTCGCGGTCGGCTTCGGCTGGCTGACCAACATCGCCATCGCCCTGCTGTTTTTCCTGCACGGCGCCAAGCTGTCGCGCGAATCGATCATCGCCGGCGCCGGCCACTGGCGTCTGCATCTGCTGGTGTTCGGCCTGACCTTCGTACTGTTCCCGATCCTCGGTCTGGCGCTGAAACCGCTGTTGTCACCGCTGATCGGTGATCAGCTGTACATGGGCATGCTCTACCTCTGCGCATTACCGGCGACCGTGCAGTCGGCCATCGCGTTCACTTCGCTGGCGCGAGGCAATATTCCGGCGGCGATCTGCAGTGCGGCGGCGTCCAGCCTGTTCGGGATTTTCCTTACACCGCTGCTGGTGACGCTGCTGCTCAACGTCCACGGTGACGGCGGTTCGACCCTTGATGCCATCGTCAAGATCAGTGTGCAATTGCTCCTGCCATTCATTGCCGGGCAGATCGCCCGCCGCTGGATCGGCGCGTGGGTAGGGCGCAACAAGAACTGGCTGAAATTCGTCGATCAGGGCTCGATTCTGCTGGTGGTGTACGGCGCATTCAGCGAAGCCGTCAACGAAGGCATCTGGCAGCAGATTCCATTGTTCGAGTTGCTCGGCCTGGTGGTGGTCTGCTGCATCCTGCTGACGTTGGTTCTGGTGGCATCAACTCTGTTGAGCAAAGCGTTCGGCTTCAATCAGGAAGACCGCATCACTATTCTGTTCTGCGGCTCGAAAAAGAGCCTGGCGACCGGCGTGCCGATGGCGCAGGTACTGTTTGCCGGCAGCACCATCGGCGTGCTGATTCTGCCGCTGATGCTGTTCCATCAGATCCAACTGATGGTCTGCGCGGTATTGGCCCAGCGCTATGCGAAACGACCGGAGTCGGTGCCGGATCTGATGGCGCAGGTTGATCCGTAAAAGCGCTTCACAGCCCCGAATACTTGACCGCCGCTGCCGCCCGCGTCGGCACATCCAGCGTGCGCAGCAACGAAGACACATGGATGCGTACCGTGAACGGGGAGATATCCAGTTCACGGGCAATTTCCTTATTGGTCTTGCCTTGCGCGATCAAACGCAGCACGTCCTGCTGGCGCGGTGTCAGCGTCGTCGCGGTTTCCAGCGGCAACAAGCCGGACGGCGCCGACTTCACCAGCACCTCGCCTTCACGGATCGCCAGAATCGTCTGGCCGATTTCATCCGGCGCAATGTTTTTGCCAATGAAACCGTCGATGCCCGCCGCCATGACTTCGCTGATCAATGCCTGATCGTCGACCATCGACACCACGATCAGCGTGGTGCGCGGCAACTGTCGGCGCAAATCGGCGAGCTGGCTGATGCATGTCAGCCCGGGAAAGCGCAGATCGAGCATCAGCGTGTCCGGCTCGTTGTCCGGCACCAGCAGCTTGAGCACGGTCTCGAAGTCGCCGGCTTCTTCAAGCAACATCTCAGGCAGCAAGCGCTGCACAGTGCGCAACATTGCTTCGCGAAACAGTGGGTGATCGTCGGCTATGATGATCCGGCACGTCATGATGCGACCCTCCCTGGGTCAGGCGTGATTCAAGGCCTGCACCTTAGCATTGGACGCGAAGGTTGCCTGTAGGCTGCTTCCGAAACTGCAATCGCTGCACAAGGACGTTTCCCATGAAGTTCGAGAAAAACACCGAACTCGACCAGGCCAATCTGCGCATCATCATCGCCTCCATCGCGGTGGTTTACATGGTCGTACTGGTCTTTTTGCCGGGCCATCGCTTCGAGACCTACCTGCCGGTCATCACCTATATCAGCCTGTTCCTGCTGGCGTCGATCGTGTTTCGCCAGGCCATTGCGCGTTGGCCGGGGCATTATCCGGCGCGACGGATTTTCGCCATGGCCCACGATTACACCGGCACCTGTTTCGGGCTGGTGATCGGTGGCGAAGCGGCGCTGCCGCTGTACGCGGTGATGGTCTGGGTCAATCTCGGCAACGGCATGCGCTACGGCTCGCGCTATCTGGCGATTGCCACCGGGCTGGCGCTGGTGGCGCTGCTGGTGGTCTATCGCCTGACTCCGTATTGGCAGGCGCAACCGTTCATGGTGCTGATGCTGCTGATCACCAGCACGGTGATTCCGTTTTATGCGCACTTGCTGTTGGAGCGCACGCGCAAGGCCTCGGAAGAAGCGGTGGCGGCGAATCTGGAAAAGTCGCGGTTTCTGGCGCAGGCCAGTCATGACTTGCGTCAGCCAATTCATTCCATCGGACTGTTTACCGCGTGTCTGCGGGAGTCGCGCCTGGGTGATGAAGAGCGGCGGTTGGTCGACAACATTGACCGCTCCCTGCTCAACGTTTCGCAGTTGTTCCGCTCGATTCTCGACCTCTACACCCTCGATAACGGCCGGGTTGAAGCGAAAATGCAAACGCTCAATCTCGGTGAATGGCTCGCGGACATCGTCTGCCAACATCAGGAAGCGGCACGTTGGGCGGGGGTCGAGCTGCGGCTGCGACCGTGCAACTACTGGATCAAAACCGATCCGGCACTGTTGGCGACCATGGTGCAGAACGTGCTCTCCAACTGTTTCAAATACGGCGCGCAGCGGCCCGTGCTGATCGGCGTGCGTAAGCGTGGGGCAGGGCTGGCCATCGTCATCTACGACCGCGGCAACGGCATCGCCGAAGAACATCTGCAGAAGGTCTTCGAGGAATTTTATCGCGTGCGGCAAGTGCGCGATAAAGACGTCGAAGGCGTGGGGCTGGGTCTGTCGATCATCAAGCGTCTGGGTGAACTGATCGGTGTGCAAGTGGCGCTGCGTTCACAGTTGGGGCGCGGCACGGCAGTGACCCTTGGCGGTTTGCCGATCGTAGCGGCACCGCAGTCACTGGTTGTTCGCGGTGAAGCGCGGCAAGCGGGTTTGTTGACGGGGCTGAAGGTCTGCCTGGTGGAGGATGATCGCAACGTGCTGCTGGCGACTTCAGCGTTGCTTGAACGCTGGGGCTGCGTGGTGCAGGGCGAGGGGTCGGCTGAAGATCTGGTCACCGACTGCGACATCATCGTTGCCGACTATGACCTCGGCACCCATGCCACGGGTATCGAATGCATCGATGAAGTGCGCAGGCAGCGCGGCTGGGCCGTGCCGGCGATGATCATCACCGGGCACGACGTCGAGAAGATTCAGGCTGCCTTGCACGACCGCCAGATTGCGATTCTGTCGAAGCCTGTGCGGCCGGCCGAGTTGCGCGCCACGTTGCGCGGGCTGCGTGATCGGCAGGTTTAGCGCCGTAATAATCGCGCTGTTATCGCTTGCAGAGGTAGTCCTGAGTAATGGTGGTTTGCAGGCAATTGAACTTGCCCATGGTGCGGCAGATGTTTTTTTCCGAGCCGGTGATCTCGGCAGTTTTATAGCCCCAGGTTTTGCAGCGTTGCGTTGCGATAGTCAGTCCCTGCTCGGCGTTAGTCTGGCCGCTTTCGAATTGGCCCAGTTCATAGGACACCTGGACGATGCCATCGGTTTTGCTGCCGCCGGTGGCTTCCCATTGTTTCGGCGTGGCGCAGCCAGTGAGAAAAAGCGCACTGAGGGTGAGTGTTGCGATCAGGGATTTCATGGTGTTTCTTCCTTGGTGTCGTTCTGAATTGCAGGCACAACGATCCCGCGCGCTGCGAAAGGGCAACGTCGGGAGCGTTCTGGAGTGCAAGGAATATAGCGCCGAGGGGGAGTAGGGTCGATTAGCACAAATGTGCTAGTGCAACGTCGGGCGACTCGAATGAGCCGCCCGATGTCGAGGGTTTTGCCGCCGGCGCGGTGTTAGATTTTCGCCAGTGCCTGAGCCAGATCGGCACGCAGGTCTTCAACATCCTCAACCCCGACCGACAACCGCACCAACCCGTCGCCAATCCCCAGCTTTGCGCGAATCTCCGGCGGAATGGTCGCATGCGTCATGATCGCCGGATGTTCGATCAGGCTCTCCACGCCACCCAGACTTTCCGCCAGTGCAAAGATCTGCACGTTCTCGAGAAAGCGTCGTGCGCCGTCCAGATCGCTGTTCAGATCAACAGAAATCATCCCGCCAAAACCACGCATCTGCCGCTTGGCCAGTTCATGCTGCGGGTGCGACTCAAGGCCGGGATAGTAGACACGCTTGACCTGCGGTTGCTGCTCCAGCCACTGCGCCAGATCCAGCGCGTTGCTGCAATGGCGTTCCATGCGCAGCGCCAAAGTCTTCACTCCGCGCAGAGTGAGGAACGCATCGAACGGCCCGGAAATTGCGCCGACGGCGTTTTGCAGGAAACCGAGTTTTTCCGCCAGTTCGGCGTTCTGCCCGACCACGGCAATGCCGCCGATCACGTCGGAGTGGCCGTTGAGGTATTTGGTGGTCGAGTGCAGGACGATGTCGAAACCCAGCTCCAGCGGGCGCTGAATGTATGGGCTGGCGAAGGTGTTGTCGGCCACGCAGATAATCCCGCGCGCGCGGCAGATGCGCGCGATCGCGGCCAGATCCGACAGGCTCAGCAGCGGGTTGGTCGGGGTTTCGACCATGACCATGCGTGTGTCGTCCTGCAGCGAGGCTTCGAACGCCGACAGATCGGTCAGGTCGACGAAGCTGAAACGGTGCCCGGCACTGCGCTGGCGGACCTTGTCGAACAGGCGGAAGGTGCCGCCGTACAAGTCATTGCCGGAGACGATGTGTGAGCCGGCGTCGAGCAGTTCCAATACCGTGGAAATCGCCGCGAGCCCCGAGGCGAAAGCGAAGGCGCGGGTGCCGCCTTCGACGTCGGCGACGCAGCGCTCCAGGGCGAAGCGCGTCGGGTTGTGCGAGCGGCCGTAGTCGAACCCCTTGTGCACGCCGGGGCTGTCTTGCAGGTAAGTCGAGTTGGCATAGATCGGCGGCATCAGCGCGCCGGTGGTCGGGTCCGGTTCTTGCCCGGCGTGGATCACCCGGGTGGCGAAGCCTTGGGATTTATCGTCGTGCTGACTCATGCAAGGGATCTCCGTAATTGGTTGAGCATGTCGGTGCGGGTGATCAGGCCATGGAAGCCTGAGGCGTCGGCGATGATCGCGACGAGGCCACGGCTGAGCACCGCTTCCAGCTCGGCCAGGCTCGCAGCCGGGGCGAGGGTTTGCAGTTTGTCGGTCATCACACTCGACACCGACTGGCTGAAACGTGCGGCGTCTTCGTGCACGCCGAGGAGGATGTCGGACTCATCGATCACGCCCACCAGTTGCTTGCCTTCGACCAGCACCGGCAGTTGCGAAACGTCCGCTAGGCGCATGCGCTGGAACGCTGTGAGCAGGGTGTCGTCCGGGCCGACGCTGATCACTCGACCATCCTCGAAACGCCGTGCGATCAAGTCGCGCAGGTCGCCATAGCCTTTGCGTTGCAACAGGCCTTGATCGGTCATCCACTGGTCGTTGTAGACCTTCGACAGGTAGCGCGTGCCGGTGTCGCAGACGAAGCTGACCACGCGTTTCGGCTCGGTCTGTTCGCGGCAATAACGTAGCGCGGCGGCGAACAGGGTGCCGGTCGATGAGCCGCCGAGAATGCCCTCGGCCTTGAGCAGTTGGCGCGCATGATCGAAGCTTTCCGCATCGCTGATCGAGTAGGCGTGACGCACGCTGGACAGGTCAGTGATCGACGGAATGAAGTCTTCGCCGATACCCTCGACCGCCCACGAACCGGGCGTCGGCAAGGTGCCGTCGCGGCTGTATTGCGCCATTACCGAGCCGACCGGATCGGCGAGGACCATTTCCAGATTCGGCTGCACGCGCTTGAAGAAACGACTCAACCCGGTCAGCGTGCCGGCCGAACCGACGCCGACGACGATGGCGTCCAGATCATGTTCGGTCTGCGCCCAGATTTCCGGTGCGGTGCTGCATTCATGGGCCAGCGGGTTGGCGGGATTGTTGAATTGGTCGGCGAAAAACGCGCCGGGAATGTCCTTGGCCAAACGCGCGGCGACGTCCTGGTAATACTCGGGATGGCCCTTGCCGACATCGGAGCGGGTGATGTGCACTTCGGCGCCCATGGCCTTCAAGTGCAGGACTTTCTCGGTGGACATTTTGTCCGGCACCACCAGCACCACACGATAGCCTTTGGCGCGGCCGACCAGCGCCAGACCCAGACCGGTATTGCCGGCAGTGGCCTCGACAATCGTGCCGCCCGGTTGCAGGCGACCGTCACGCTCAGCGGCGTCGATCATCGCCAGACCGATACGGTCCTTGATCGAGCCGCCAGGGTTCTGCGATTCAAGTTTGAGAAACAGCGTGCACGGTCCGGTATCGAAGCGGGTGACCTGAACCAGCGGAGTATTGCCTATCAGCCCAAGCACGGCAGGGCGGGAATCTTTCGACATTTCGATTTCCTTCGGTGAGTCATAGCGCTTCATGCGCAGGCAGACATCTCAACAGCAACATAGGCCTGGATGCCTGGCCTCGCAACTCAAAAAGTCGCTAGGTCGGGGAATCCTTGCATGAGCAAAACTTGTGATCATCAGGAGTAGAATGAGTTTGTTTCACTAAGCACGGTTCCCGACAATACTCGCCATCGAATAAGCATCTGGAGTTGTTTGTCATGGCACTGGCCCATTCCCTTGGATTTCCGCGCATCGGTCGCGACCGCGAACTGAAGAAAGCGCAAGAGGCGTTCTGGAAAGGAGAACTGAACGAGGCGGGCCTGCGTGACGTCGGGCGTGAGCTGCGCAAGGTCCATTGGGACTTGCAGAAAAACGCCGGCATCGACTTGCTGCCGGTCGGCGATTTCGCCTGGTACGACCAAGTGCTGAGCCACTCGCTGATGTTCGGCGTGATCCCCGAGCGCTTCCGCCCGCATGACGGCAAAGCCACGCTGCACACCCTGTTCAACATGGCCCGAGGCGTCAGTAATGCTTGCTGCGGCGAAGGTCACGCTCAGGAAATGACCAAATGGTTCGACACCAACTATCACTACCTCGTACCGGAATTCAGCGCCGACCAGCACTTCCACCTGGGTTGGGAGCAGCTGTTTGAGGAAACCGAAGAGGCCCGCGCGCTGGGGCACAACGTCAAACCGGTGATCCTCGGCCCGCTGACCTATCTGTGGCTGGGCAAAACCAAAGGCGCCGACTTCGACAAGCTCGATTTGCTTGACCGCCTGCTGCCGCTGTACGGCCAGATCTTCGCGCGGCTGGCGGCATTGGGTGTGGAGTGGGTGCAGATCGACGAGCCGATTCTGGTGCTCGATCTGCCGCAGGACTGGAAGAATGCCTTCGAGCGCGCCTACAACCAGATCCAGCGCGATCCGCTGAAAAAACTGCTTGCCACTTACTTTGGGGGCCTGGAAGAAAACCTCGGTCTGGCGGCGAACCTGCCGGTCGACGGCCTGCACATCGATCTGGTGCGCGCGCCGGATCAATACCCGACCATTCTGGATCGTCTGCCGGCCTATAAAGTGCTGTCGCTGGGTGTGGTCAACGGCCGGAACGTCTGGCGCTGCGATCTGCAAAACGCGCTGGCGACGTTGCGTCATGCTCATGAACGTTTGGGTGATCGCTTGTGGGTGGCGCCGTCCTGCTCGTTGCTGCACAGCCCGGTCGATCTCGGCCGCGAAGACCAGCTCGATGCCGAACTGAAAAGCTGGCTGGCGTTTGCCGTGCAGAAGTGCGAAGAGGTCGCCGTGCTCGCCCGAGCGGTCAGCGAGCCGGAATCGCCGCAGGTATTGCGCGCCCTGGCGCAAAGCCGCTCGGTACAAACCAGCCGCGCCGCCTCGCCGCGTATTCACAAACCGGCCGTGCAAGCGCGGGTTGCGGCGATCACTGCCAAGGATGCACAACGCCAATCGCCGTTTGCCCAGCGTATTGCCAAACAGCGCGGCAAGCTTGACCTGCCGTTATTCCCGACCACCACCATTGGCTCGTTTCCGCAAACGGCGGCGATCCGTCTGGCGCGCCAGGCCTACAGGCAAGGCAAGCTCAGCGCGGCCGATTACACCGATGCGATGCACACGGAGATTCGCCACGCGGTGGAAATTCAAGAACGCCTCGGCCTGGATGTGCTGGTGCACGGTGAGGCCGAGCGCAACGACATGGTCGAATACTTCGCCGAACAGCTCGACGGCTATGCCTTCACCCGCTTTGGCTGGGTGCAGAGCTACGGTTCGCGCTGCGTCAAACCGGCGGTGATTTTCGGTGACCTGAGCCGCCCGCAAGCGATGACGGTCGAGTGGATCCGCTACGCCCAGGGCCTCACCGACAAGGTCATGAAAGGCATGCTGACCGGCCCGGTGACCATGCTGATGTGGTCGTTCGCTCGCGAAGACGTCAGCCGCGAGGTGCAGGCTCGACAACTGGCGCTGGCCATTCGTGACGAGGTGAATGATCTGGAAGCGGCAGGAATCAAAATCGTGCAGATCGACGAAGCGGCGTTTCGTGAAGGCTTGCCGTTACGCCGGGCGCAGTGGCCGGCGTATCTGGAATGGGCAAGCGCAGCGTTCCGCTTGTGCGCCTCCGGCGTGCGCGACGAAACCCAGATCCACACGCACATGTGCTACAGCGAATTCAACGATGTGATCGAGTCGATCGCGGCGATGGACGCCGATGTCATCACCATCGAGACCTCACGATCGGACATGGAACTGCTCGAAGCGTTTGAAGCGTTTGCCTACCCGAACGACATTGGCCCGGGCGTCTACGATATTCACTCGCCACGGATTCCCGATGTGTCGGAAATGGTTGGCTTGCTGCGCAAGGCGGCGCAGCGTATTCCGGTTGAGCGTCTGTGGGTCAATCCGGATTGCGGTTTGAAGACCCGAGGCTGGCCTGAGACCGAAGCGGCGTTGGTGCACATGGTCAGCGCCGCACGGCAACTGCGCAAAGAGTGGGCCTGACCCATTACCGCCCTGGAATACATAACCCTGTGGGAGCGAGCCGGCTCGCGAAAGTGGCGTGTCAGTCGACACCATGTTGGATGACCTGACGCCTTCGCGAGCAGGCTCGCTCCCACAGCATTCACATTCCCACGACATTCACGGCAACACACAAAACCCTTGTGGGAGCGAGCCTGCTCGCGAAAGCGGTGTGTCAATCGACATCAATGTTGGATGACCTGACGCCTTCGCGAGCAGGCTAGCTCCCACAGAACTCGCGTTCTCCCCGTCATTCACGGCAAGACACAATCCCCTTGTGGGAGCGAGCCTGCTCGCGAAAGCGGTGTTTCAGCTACACTGCATCAGGCAAGAAAGCGCAATATCGGCGCACCATCGAACGGGTCTGTCAGATAGTGCGCCCTGACCCCGAAAGTCGTCTGTAACCGCTCCGGCGTCAGCACGTGCAGCGGCTCGCCCAATGCCACCAGACGCCCGCGCTCCAGCACCGCCAGGCGATCGCATTTGAGCGCCTGATTGAGATCGTGCAAGGCGATCAACGTCGTCACCGGCAGTGCGCGCACCACTTGCAGAATGCTCAACTGATGCTGGATATCGAGGTGGTTGGCCGGCTCGTCGAGCAGCAGGATCTGCGGGCGCTGCGCCAGTGCGCGGGCGATGTGCACGCGCTGGCGTTCACCGCCGGAGAGGCTGCGCCAGAGGCGGTTGCGCAGGTGCACGGCGTCGACGTCAATCAGCGCTTGCTCGACGATGGCGTCATCGGCCGGCGACCACGGTTGCAGCGCTGACAACCACGGCGTGCGCCCCAGCGCCACCGCGTCGAACACGCGAATGCCATCGTCGGTGTCGGCCTGTTGCTCTACCACCGCCAGCGTCTGCGCGATGCTGCGCCGCGACATCTTGCCCAGCGTCCGACCGTCGAGCTGCACATGGCCCGCGCTCGGTTCACGCAAGCCGGCGAGCAGTTTCAGCAGCGTGGATTTACCCGAACCGTTTGGCCCGACAATGCCCAGGGTCTCGCCGCGCTGAACGTCGAGGCTGACACCATTGAGCAACTCGGCACCGCGCACTTTGAAGCCCACACCCGCACAACTCAGAACCGTGTTCATCGCGCCGATCTCCGGCCCACCAGAATCAGCGCGAACACCGGTGCGCCGACCAGCGCAGTGATCACGCCGACCGGGATCACCTGACCCTTGATCAGGGTGCGCGACAGCACATCGGCGGCGATCAGAAACACCGCGCCGCCCAGCGCACTGGCCGGCAACAGACGCGCATGCCCCGTGCCGAGCAACAACCGCGCGGCATGGGGAATCACCAGGCCGACAAAACCGATCGAGCCGACAATCGACACCATCACCGCCGTCACCAGCGCGGCGCAGCCGATCAACAGAATCTGCACGCGGCGCACGGCAATGCCGAGGGAGGCTGCCGAGTCCGCGCCAAAGGTGAACGCATCCAAGGCTCGGCGATGCCACAGACAAACAACCAAGCCCAACACCGCCACCGGCACCGCCAGCCACACCGACGGCCAGCGTACGCCGCCGAGATTGCCCAGCAGCCAGAACATGATGCCGCGCGCTTGTTCGGAGCTGGCCGAGCGGGTGATCAGAAAAGCGGTGAGGGCGTTGAACAGTTGCGAGCCGGCAATCCCGGCCAGAATGATCTGCCCGGTGCCACTGGCCGAGCCGCTGACCCGTGCCAACAAAATCACCAGTACGAACGCGGTCACCGCGCCGGCAAAGGCACCGACCGACAATGAAATCGCCCCGGCGCCGACGCCAAGCAGGGCGACCATCACCGCGCCAGTCGAGGCGCCAGCAGAAATTCCCAGCAGATACGGATCGGCCAACGGATTGCGCAGCAGCGATTGCAGGATCACCCCGCACGTCGCCAGGCCGGCGCCGCAGGCCGCCGCGACCAGCGCGCGGGTCAGGCGATAGTTCCAGACGATGCCTTCGTCGATCGGGTCGAGCACATAACCGGCGCCCCACAGCTTGTTGGCCAGCACCTGCAACACTACGCTCGGCTCGATCGAAGTCTCGCCAATGGCCACGCCGCCAATCAGCGCGACCGACAGCGTCAACAGCACCAGCAGCAAACGGATCAGGCGTCTGCTCATGGCGACAGGTCGTAGCCGTTGATGGCGCTGGCCAGTTGTGCGAGGCCGTCGAAGGTGCGCAGGCTGGCCTGCATGGCCATGGCGTCAAGGATGATGATGCGGTTGTGCTTGACCGCGTCCATGTTGCGCGTCACCGGATCACTGCGCAGGAAGGCGAGTTTTTTCTGATAGTCGTCCGCCGGGAAACGTCGACGATCCATGCGCGCGATCACCAGAAATGTCGGGTTGGCCTTGGCGATGGTTTCCCAGCCGACGGTCGGCCATTCTTCATCCGACTCGACCACGTTGCGCACGCCGAGGGTGCTGAGCATGAAATCGGGAACGCCTTTGTGCCCGGCCACGAAAGGCTCGATGTCCATCTCGGCGCTGGAGAACCACACCAGGGCGCTGACGTCTTTGCGCTGCTGCTTTTTCGCCGTGGCGATCGACTGCGCGAGGCTGGCTTTGAGCTGGTCATTGAGCTGCTCGCCACGCGCCTGCACATCGAAAATCGCTGCGAGCTGGCTCACGGCTTTGTAGATGCTGTCGATGCGAAACGGCGCCAGCCGCGTGCCGTCCGAGCCGACGAGGTTGTCCTTGGCTTCGCAGTCGGAGGGCAGCAGATAGGTAGGAATCTTCAGTTCATGAAACTGCTCGCGGGTGCCGACCGTGCCTTGCGGGCCGACCATCCATTCCAGCTCGACGGCTACCAGTTCCGGGCGTTTGGCGATCACCGCTTCGAAACTCGGCTCGTTGTCGGCGAGGCGCTCGATCCTGTCGTTCTGCGCTTTGTATGTGCCCAGCACGTCGTTGAACCACAACGAGGTGCCGACGACTTTGTCGCCCAGGCCCAAGGCATAAAGCATTTCCGTACCGGCCTGGCCGATGGTCACCGTGCGCGCGGGCGCGTGCTGAAAGGTCAGGCTGCTGCCGCAGTTCTCCACGGTCAGCGGATACGCAGTCGGCGTCGCTTGCGCCAGGGCGCAAAGGCTCAAAGCGGTGAGCAGGGTGGCAACGCGGGGCAGCAGCATGGGGCAGTCTCCAGGAGAACCGTACGGGAGCAGGCGGGTACGGTTGGAAACACACCTCGGGCGCGGTCGTGGAAACTGCGCAAGGCCGGCACAGGGAAAATGCGCACGGCACGATGTCCTTCCCGGACACCCCGCCGGTTAGTCAGTCACTGTGCCGGCAGGTCTCCTGACTGATGCGTCATCGCCACGCTCCGGCCTTCCCGGGATTCACCCAGTGGCAGTCGAGGAGCAGGCTCGGCACCTACAGTTGCGGGGGCAGTTCCGATCGATGCTGTGCAAGCATTTCGGATTCCCTATTAATTCCGTGTGGAAACCGGCGGCGGCATGGTAGTCGATTTGCGCGGTGGAGGGGGAGGCGAATCTGTGACAGCGTCGATTTTGTCGTCGGCATTGCAATCTGTCATATGCCCTGGCTAATATACGATCCATATACACATCGTATCGGATTCATATATGGGCATCGTAAAGATTTCAGAGGACATGCACGAGAACCTGCGCATCTCCAGCAACGCCCTCAGCCGCTCGATCAACGCGCAGGCCGAGCACTGGATGCGCATCGGCATGCTCGCCGAGCTGCATCCCAACCTCGACCACAGCGCCATTTGCCGCCTGCTGATCCGCGCCGAACAGAACGGCGGACTGGATCTGCAACAACTGACTCAGGAAGCCGTCAGCGCATGAGAAACCAGATCAAGATCAACACCCCGGCCGACATCGAAAAATCCCGCGCTGCCGGCAAACTCGCCGCCGAAGTACTGGCGATGCTGGTGCCGCATGTGAAGGCCGGGGTGACCACCGATGAGCTGGACCGGTTGTGCAACGACTACATCGTCAATGTGCAGAAAGCCGTGCCGGCCAACGTCGGTTATCACGGCTTTCCGAAAACCGTCTGCGCGTCGGTCAACGACGTGGTGTGTCACGGGATTCCATCGGGTACGCCATTGAAGGACGGCGACATCGTCAACCTCGATATCGCCGTGATCAAGGATGGCTGGTTCGGTGATACCAGCCGCATGTACGTCGTGGGTGAGGCGAGCCCCGAGGCGCAGCACCTGATCAAGACTACGTACGACGCGATGTGCGCGGGCATTCGCGCAGTGAAACCGGGCGCAACGCTGGGCGATATCGGTCATGCGATCCAGAGCCTGGCGGAGGCGGAGGGCTTCAGCGTGGTGCGCGAGTATTGCGGCCATGGCATCGGCAAGGTCTATCACGATGAACCGCAGATACTGCATTACGGCTTTCCCAACCAAGGGCTGAAGCTCAAGGCCGGAATGATTTTCACCGTGGAACCGATGCTCAATGCCGGCAAACGCCATGTGAAGAACATGCCGGATGGCTGGACGGTGCTGACCAAGGATGGCTCGTTGTCGGCGCAGTGGGAGCATATGGTCGCGGTGACGGAAAGCGGGTTTGAAGTGCTGACGGCGTGGCCGGATGAGATTGAAGGGTACCGGGCCATTGGCTAATACCGCGTCGCCTGCTTGCCCTCACCCTAGCCCTCTCCCAATGGGAGAGGGGACTGACCGAGGTGTTGTTGCGAGATACGCCGACGTGCGATACCGAGTCGAACTTACATTTTGCACAGCATGAAGATCGGCTCCCTTTCCCCCTCGCCCCCCGTGGGGGAGAGGGCTGGGGTGAGGGGGTAGATCCAACTGACTCAGCGCAATCAGTGAGCACCGGCAGCCTTGTTCAAATCGCTCTCGGTCCACTCGGTATAAACACAAGCATCCGCCGTCGCCCAGCGCACCCGGACCGGATCGCCGGCCTTGAGTGGCATGCCCGCGGCCGACAGCGCTTTCACCGTCATTGAAGTCCCGCCCGCAGTCACCACGCTGCACGTCTGGCTTTCACCGAGAAACAGCACCTCCACAACATTCGCCGACACCTCATTCCAGCCTGCCGCCAGCGGCTCATCCAGCGCTTGTTGCACGCTCAGCGCCAAGGCCTTTTCCGGACGCACCATCAGCAGCACATCCTGATCGGTATGCAATCCCGCTGTCAGCCGAATCGACAATGACTGTCCCTCGAAACTCGCCGCTGCATTGCTCTGCGCCTTGAGCTTGAGGAAGTTCGAATTGCCCAGAAACGACGCGACAAACGCATTCGGTGGATTCTGGTAAAGGTCATAACCACTGCCCAGACCGACGATTTTGCCGTGGCTGAAAATCGCGATGCGTTGCGACAGACGCATGGCTTCTTCCTGGTCGTGGGTCACGTAAACGATGGTGATGCCCAGGCGCCGGTGCAGCTGGCGCAGTTCATCCTGCAAGTCCTCGCGCAGCTTCTTGTCCAGCGCGCCCAGCGGTTCGTCCATCAGCAGGATGCGTGGCTCGTAAACCAGCGCCCTGGCGATGGCGACACGTTGTTGCTGACCGCCGGACAGTTGCGAAGGCCGGCGATGGGCGAACTGCTCAAGCTGCACCAGTTTCAACATCGCATCGACACGTTTTTCGCGCTCGGCTGTCGCCAGTTTGCGAATCGCCAAAGGGAAGGCGATGTTGTCGCGCACCGACAGATGCGGGAACAGCGAGTAGCGCTGGAAGACCATGCCGATGTCGCGCTTGTGCGGCGGCACATTGACCAGCGACTGGCCGTTGACGAGGATCTCGCCGCTGCTCGGTGTTTCAAACCCGGCGAGCATCGACAGCGTGGTGCTTTTGCCCGAGCCGCTGGAGCCGAGAAAAGTCAGGAATTCGCCGTCCTTGATGTCCAGCGAGATATTGTCCACGGCAGCGAAATCCCCGTAGTGCTTGTTCAGGTTGCGCAGGCTGACCAGGGGTTTGTCGTTCTGCTGGGATGCGTCTTTGATCACGGCACTCATGTCGTACTCCTGGGCGCTCAGGCGCTGATTTCGTTGCGCCGGCGCAGGGCGGCGGCGATCACCATGACCAATACCGACAGGCCGATCAGCAGCGTCGAAGCGACGGCGATCACTGGCGTCAGGTCCTGGCGCAGGGTGGTCCACATTTTCACGGGAAGGGTTTGCAGAGTAGGGCTTGCCATCATCACGCTGAGCACCACTTCGTCCCATGAAACGAGGAAGGCGAAGAGGGCGCCGGCGACCATGCCCGGGCGGATCGCCGGAAACGTCACCTTGAACACCGCTTGCAGGCGCGAGGCACCGCAGATCACCGCCGCGTCTTCAATCGACTGATCGAACAGCTTCAGCGAGTTGATGATCGAGATGATGGTGAACGGCAGCGCGACGATCACGTGGCTGACGACGAAAGCGAACATGGTCCCGGTGTAGCCGAGCTTGAGAAACAGCGCGTACACCGCCACGGCGATGATCACCAGCGGCACGATCATCGGCAGGGTGAACAGGCCGTAGAGCATCTCGCGGCCGGGAAAGCGCCCGCGCACCAGCGCAAACGCGGTCGGCAGACCGAGGGCCACGGCGCAGATCGTAGTCAGCACGGCGACCTTGAGGCTGGCGGCAGCGGCGTTCATCCAGTCGGGATTGGAGAAGAACTGGCCGTACCATTTCAGCGTCCAGCCCGGTGGCGGGAACACCAGCCACTGCGAGGAGCCGAACGACAGCAGGACGATGAACACGATCGGCAACAGCAGGAACAGACCGATCAGCCCAGTCGTAGCGTAGAGGCCGAAACGCATGCGCCGGCTCATGGCATTAGGGGTCAGGAGCATGTCGGCTTACCTCGCGTTACTGGCGCCAACCGGGGATTCCGGTTGAAGCTTCAGGTAGAAGTAGAACAGCACCAGGGTGATTGCGATCAACAACGCGGCGCCGGCACTGGCCAGGCCCCAGTTGAGGAACGATTGCACCTGCTGAATGATGAACTCCGGCAGCATCATGTTCTGCGCCCCGCCCAGCAAAGCGGGGGTGACGTAGTAACCGAGCGACATCACGAACACCATCAAACCGCCGGACGCCAGACCCGGCCGGCACAGCGGCAGGAACACCCGGAAGAAGTTGGTCCACGGACTGGCACCGCAGATCGAGCCGGCCTGCAGGATCATCGGGTCGATGGCCTGCATGGTCGCCTGCAACGGCAGCACGATGAACGGGATCATGATGTAGCTCATGCCGATCACCACGCCCGTGAGGTTGTGCACCATCTCCAGCGGTTGATCGATGATGCCCAGCGCCATCAGCGCCTTGTTGATCACGCCCGAGGCTTGCAGCAACACCAGCCACGAATAGGTGCGGGCGAGCAGGCTGGTCCACATCGACAGCAACACGATATTGAGGATCCAGCGCCCCCAGCCGCGCGGCACCAAAGTGATCGCCCAGGCCAGCGGAAAGCCCAGCAGCAGGCTGAACAGCGTCACCAGCCCGGCCACCGAAAAGGTGTTGAGCAGCACTCGCGCATAGGCCGAGTTGGCGAACAGTTGTTCGTAGTTGCCGAGACCCGGCACAGGTTCGAGCACACCGCGCAGCAGCAGGCCAATCAACGGCGCCAGAAAGAACAGGCCGAGGAACAGCAGCGCCGGGACGAGGTTGCCGGCGCCGCGCCAGCGTTGCTTGAAAGCCGAACCGGCAGCGCCGGCGGCGCTCCCGGTGGCAGTGGAAGAACGGGGCGCAGTGGCCGCGATTTTCATTTGACCAGCCATTCGTTCCACCGTGTCGCGATAGCCGGACCGTTCTTGGCCCAGTAAGCGAAATCAAGGGTGATCTGATCCTTGGCGTAAGCCGTCGGCAGGTTGGGGGCCAGCGTCGAATCCAGACGCTCCACACTGTCGAGGTTGACCGGCGCGTAGGCGGTCAGGTTGGAGAAGTCGGCCTGGCCTTTGGCGCTGCTGGCATTGGCGAGGAACTTCATCGCCGCATCTTTGTTTTTCGAGCCTTTGGGGATGACCAGAATGTCGGCCATGACCAGGTTCTGTTTCCAGCTCACGCCGACCGGTGCGCCGTCTTCCTGCAAGGCGTGCACACGGCCATTCCAGAACTGGCCCATGCTCGCTTCGCCGGACGCGAGCAGTTGCTGCGACTGCGCGCCGCCGCCCCACCAGACGATGTCTTTCTTGATGGTGTCGAGTTTCTTGAAGGCGCGATCCAGATCCAGCGGGTAGAGCTTGTCGGCAGGTACGCCATCGGCCAGCAGCGCCAGTTCGAGCACGCCGGGGCTTGGCCATTTGTACAGGGCGCGTTTGCCTGGGTAGGTCTTGGTGTCGAACAGCGCGCTCCAGTCCTGCGGCTTGTTGGCGCCGAGCTTGCCCTCGTTGTAGCCGAGGACAAAGGAGAAGAAGAACGAGCCGACGCCGTGATCGCTGACGAAGCGCGGGTCGATCCTGTCGCGCTGGATCACTTTGAAGTCGAGGGGTTCGAGCAGGCCTTCGGCAGCGGCGCGCAAGGCGAAATCGGCTTCAACATCGACCACGTCCCACTGCACGTTGCCGCTTTCGACCATGGCCTTGAGTTTGCCGTAGTCGGTGGGACCGTCCTGAACGACGGTGATGCCGCTGGCCTTGCTGAACGGATCGGCCCAGGCTTGTTTCTGCGCATCCTGGGTGCTACCGCCCCAGCTGACAAAATTCACGCTTTCGGCAGCCATTGCAGCTTGGCCGGTAACGCTGAGCAGTCCCGCGAAAAAGATCGCGGTTGCAGCTTTGTTCAACACCATGTTCACGCCCTCATTGTTGTGTTTTTGAGCGGGCCTTGCGTTGTTGCCCGCCTGTCGGGAGCAGTAGCTGGACGGTTTTTTGGTTCGTCCGGTCTATGGAATATCATATTATGGTATTCCAAACTTTGTGCAAGCACTTTGCCTTACCGGTTATCTGGCGGATCTGTCTTTCCGGTCTTCATCCAAATGTGTAGCGAATGAAACTGTGGCGAGGGGATTTATCCCCGTTGGGCTGCGGAGCAGCCCTGAAAGCGGGACATGCGATATTTCTGGCGGATCGCGTTGGCAGGAATCGGGGCCGCTTCGCAGCCCGACGGGGATAAATCCCCTCGCCACAGGGGAGTATCGATAACAGGGTTATTCGGTAAACGGAATGCTCTCAACCACCTCAAGGTCATACCCGGTCAATCCCGCGTACTTCAGCGGTGGGCCAAGGTGGCGCAGCTTGCCAACCCCCAGATTCTGCAGAATCTGCGCCCCAGTCCCGACCTCGGAATAGATCCGCGACTGCGAACGGCTGAACTGCCGTGGCGGCTGGGTCAACTGCGGCACGCGCTCGAGCAACGCCTGCGACGATTCATGATTGGCCAGCACCACCACAACCCCATGGCCTTCCGCCGCGACCCGTTGCAGCGCCGCCCACAGCGTCCAGTTCGTTGGCCCGCTGTACTCGGCGCCGACCAGGTCGCGCAGCGGATCGATCACATGCACGCGCACCAGCGTCGGCTCTTCACGGCGCAGGTCGCCCATGACCATCGCCATGTGCACACCGCCTTCGATGCGATCCTCGAAGGTGATCAAACGGAAGGTGCCATGCACCGTCGGCAGTTCACGTTCGCCGATGCGTTCGATGGTGTGCTCGGTACTCAGGCGATAGTGGATCAGGTCGGCAATCGTGCCGATCTTGATCCCGTGCTTGCGCGCGAACTGCTCCAGATCCGGACGGCGCGCCATGGTGCCGTCGTCGTTCATGACTTCGACAATCACCGAGGCCGGGGTGAAACCGGCCAGACGCGCCAGATCGCAACCGGCCTCGGTGTGCCCGGCACGGGTCAGCACGCCACCTTCCTTGGCGCGCAGCGGGAAGATGTGGCCGGGCTGCACCAGGTCTTCGGCGCGGGCATTCGGCGCGACGGCGGCGGCGACTGTGCAGGCGCGATCTGCGGCGGAAATGCCGGTAGTCACGCCGACCGCCGCTTCGATCGACACGGTAAATGCAGTGCTGAACACGCTGCCATTGGCGGGTACCATTTGCTCCAGGCCCAAGCGCTGACAATGTTCGTCGGTCAGGGTCAGGCAGATCAGCCCGCGTGCCTCGCGGGCCATGAAGCTGATAGCCTCCGGTGTGCAACGATCAGCGGCCAGCAGCAGGTCGCCTTCGTTCTCGCGGTCTTCGTCATCGACCAGCAGGACCATTTTGCCGAGGCGATAATCTTCGATGATTTCTTCGATGCTGTTGAAGGCCATGCTGGACTCTCAGGGTTCGTTGGAAATATATTGGTATACCATAATACAAAATCAACAAAGAGGTCACTATGAAGGCGTACTGGATTGCACATGTGGATATAGCCGATACCGAGCACTACAGCCAATACACCCAGCGCACCCCGCAGGCGATTGCCGCATTCGGCGGCAAGTTTCTGGCCAGAGGCGGGCGCAGCGAAGCGATGGAAGGACGGCAGACGCCACAGCGCACGGTGATCATCGAGTTTGAAAACTACGAAACAGCCGTGGCGTGCTACCGCTCGCCGGCGTATCAGGAGGCGAAAAGTTATCGCGAGGACTGGGCGAGGGCGGAGATCATTATCGTTGAGGCCTTTGCCCCGATCTAAGCCGCATGATCGTTCCCACGCTCCGCGTGGGAATGCAGCCCGGGACGCTCTGCGTCCCATCCAGAGCCGAACGCGGAGCGTCCGTGGAGGCATTCCCACGCGGAGCGTGGGAACGATCAGAACTCAGCGCATGAAGTGAATTTTGCCGCTGTCATCATTGCCCATGTAGATCCCGTAAACCCCAGCTTGGCGCTCTTCGATATAGCGCTCGAGAATCTGCCGGATCGCCGGGTAGTAGATCTGCTCCCACGGAATCTCTTCAGGGGCGAAGAACTTGTAATCCATGGTTTCCGGCCCGTACTGCCCTGTGATCTCCAGGGCGATGGCGCGGAAGATGATGTACACCTCGCTGATCTTCGGCACGCTGAAGATCGAATACGGCGAGACGATTTCCGCACGCACGCCGCTTTCTTCCCAGACTTCGCGCAGCGCCGCCTGTTCGGTGGTCTCACCGCTTTCCATGAAACCGGCCGGCAGGGTCCAGGTGCCGGGGCGCGGGGGAATCGCCCGTTGGCACAAGAGGTATTTGCCGTCCTGCTCGATGATGCAGCCGGCAATGATCTTCGGATTGACGTAGTGGATATAGCCGCAGCCGCGGCACATCAGGCGCTCGTGCGTATCACCCGGCGGCGTCTGCTGACCGAGGTCAGGGCCACCGCATTTCGGGCAAAAGCTCGGGCTGAACATGTCATTGACCTATGCGGGGTTCTTTCAGCGCGATCGGCAGGGTGATCGCCGGGGTGCCTTTGACGGCGACGCCGGTTTCTTCCTGCTTGCGCTTGAGGTAGTCGAGGGCCACGGCAGCCGCCGCGCGGACGTGATCGACACAGGCCTGATGCGCCGCCAGCGGATCGCCGCTCTTGATCGCCTCGACCATTTTTTCCATCTCGTGATTACTTGCGCCGCGCCGGTTTTCCTGGGACACCGAGGTCGCGCGCAGATAGCTGATGCGTGCCTGCAACTGACGCAATTGGGTGGCGGCGACATGGTTGCCCGAGCCTTCGAGCAGCACGTCGTAGAAGCCCTGCACCGAGTCGATGACCTGTTGCAGCTCGCCGTCCTTGAGCGCCTTGCGGTTGTCATCGAGGGCTTTTTCCAGGGCTTTGATGTCCTTGGCTTTGGCGCGCAGGGTGAACAGCTGGACGATCAGGCCTTCGAGCACACAACGCAGTTCGTAGATATCGACGGCGTCGTCGAGGGTGATGATGGCTACGCGCGGGCCTTTGGCATCGGCGAATTCGACGAGACCTTCGGATTCGAGGTGACGCAAGGCTTCGCGCACCGAAGTGCGGCTGACACCGAGGCGATCACACAGATCGCGTTCGACCAGACGATCGCCTGGCATGAGCTGGAAATTCATGATCGCGCTACGCAGTTTGTCCAGCACGATTTCGCGCAGGGTAACGGGGTTGCGATTGACCTTGAAGCTGTCGTCGAGTGGCTGGCGTTTCATGGGGTCCGCTCTTGAGCTTGGCTGTCCATGCCAGACGGGCATCAAAACAGCCGAGGGTTAACTGGAGGCCTCGGCGTCGGCTTCGGCAAAGGCTTCACGGGCCAGCCGGAAACTGTCCACGGCCGCCGGAACGCCGCAATAAATGCCGACCTGAAGCAGAATTTCGCGTATTTGCTCACGACTCAGGCCGTTACGCAAGGCGCCACGCACATGCAGCTTGAGTTCATGCGGGCGGTTGAGCGCCGAGATCATTGCCAGGTTGATCATGCTGCGCTCCTTGAGCGACAGACCCTCACGCCCCCAGACATGGCCCCAGCAGTATTCAGTGACCATTTCCTGCAGCGGACGGGTGAAGTCGTCGGCGTTCTCGATCGAGCGCTGAACATAGGCTTCGCCCAATACCTGCGTACGGATCTGCAGCCCTTTTTCGTACTTATCGTTACTCATCATTCCTCCTCACAACACAGATCCCCTTGTTGGAATGAACCCTGTGGTGAGGGGATTTATCCCCGACGGGGTGCGAAGCACCCCCAATACCTGCAACGGCGATTTGCCAGATATTCCGCGCGCAATGGTTTTACGACTGCTTCGCAGCCGGTCGGGGATAAATCCCCTCACCACAATGGGTCGTTCCACAGTGGGAGTTGGGTGGGGCAATCAGGTCAAGGCAGGCAACGCACCCAACTTGCCCTTGTGATAAATCATCGGCGTCACCGGTTGCTCGGGCAGGATCAGGTTCTTCACTGCGCCGACAATGATCGCGTGATCGCCGCCGTCGTATTCACGCCACAACTCGCACTCGATGATCGCCGTGGCCTTGGCCAGAATCGGGTTGCCCAAATCGCTCAAATGCCACTCAATGCCCTTGGCCTTTTCCTTGCCCTTGCCGGCGAACGCGTAGGCTTCGGCGGTCTGCTCGGCGGAGAGCAAATGGATGGCGAATTTCTTGCTGTCGCGCAGCACCGGGTAGGTGTCGGACGCGTAGTTGGGGCAGAACAGCACCAGCGCCGGGTCGATCGACAGCGCGCTGAACGCGCTGGCGGTGATGCCGACGATGCCGCCGTCCGGGTCGAGGGTGGTGACCACCGTAACGCCGGACGGGAACGAGCTCATGACGTCTTTGTAAATGCCGGGTTCGATCATTTCGCAGGACTCCTAGCGCATCACAAACGGATCAGGCATTGGCGCCTGGGAGAGGTTGATCCACACCGTTTTCAGTTCGGTGTAGGCCAGCACCGAATCGATGCCGCTTTCGCGTCCATAGCCACTGTTCTTGAAGCCGCCGATCGGCGCCATCGCCGACACCGCACGGTAAGTGTTGACCCAGATAATCCCCGAGCGCACATCGCGGGCCAGACGATGGGCACGACCGAGGTCGCGGGTCCAGATGCCGGCGGCGAGGCCGAACTGTGAGTCATTGGCGATCGCCAGCGCTTCGGCTTCGTCTTTGAAACGAATCACCGAGGCGACCGGGCCGAAGACTTCTTCCTGCATGATCTTCATCGAATTGCGGTCGCACTCGAACAGCGTCGGCTCGTAAAACCAGCCTTCGCCGAGATCCGCCGGACGCTTGCCACCGGTGCGCAAACGCGCGCCTTCGGCGATCGCATCGGCGACCAGACCTTCGACCACCGCCAGTTGCTGCGCGGTGGCCATCGGGCCCATTTCACTGTGGTCTTCCTGCGGGTTGCCGATGCGGATGCGCTGGGCGCGCTCGACCAGACGATTGACGAACTCGTCGTAGATTTCGTCCTGCACCAGCAAACGCGAACCGGACACGCAACTCTGCCCGGACGCCGCGTAGATGCCGGCAATCGCACCGTTGATCGCGCTGTCGAGATCGGCGTCGGCGAAGATGATATTCGGCGACTTGCCGCCCAGCTCCAGCGACAGCTTGGCGAAATTCTCGGCGCTGCTGCGCACCACATGCCGCGCCGTGGCCGCGCCGCCGGTGAAGGCGATCTTGCGGATCAGCGGATGGCGGGTGAGGGCGGCGCCGGTGCTCGGGCCGTAACCGGTGACGACGTTGACCACGCCCGGCGGAATCCCGGCTTCGAGGGCCAGACGCGCCAGCTCGAGAATGGTCGCCGAGGCGTGCTCGGACGGCTTGATCACAATCGTGTTGCCGGCGGCGAGAGCCGGGGCCAGTTTGATCGCGGTCAGGTACAGCGGGCTGTTCCATGGAATGATCGCGGCGACCACACCCATGGCTTCATGCACGGTGTAGGCAAACAGGTCAGGCTTGTCCAACGGCAGGGTGCCGCCTTCAAGCTTGTCAGCGAGGCCTGCGGTGTAGTGGAAGAATTCCGGCAGATAGCTGACCTGGCCACGGGTTTCGCGGATCAGCTTGCCGTTGTCGCGGCTTTCCAGCTGCGCCAGGTGTTCCTTGTTTTCTGCGATCAGATCACCGAGGCGGCGCAACAATTTGCCCCGCGCAGTGGCGGTCAGGCCGCGCCAGGCCGGGCTGTCGAAGGCATTTTGCGCTGCTTGCACGGCGCGTTCGACGTCCGCTTCATCGGCGTCGGGCAGTTCCGCCCAGGCTTGCGCGGAGGCCGGGTTGAGGCTTTCGAAGGTCTTGCCGGAGAGGGCGTCGACCCAGTCTCCGCCGATGCACATCTGGAAGCGTGCGAGTGTCATGCAACGATCCCCTTTATATGGTTTTGTCGGGAGTGTGCGAATTGGAGAAATTCCAGCAGCATCTGATTGACCAGACGCGGCGACTCTACCGGCATCATATGCCGTTGCTCGGGCAGCACGGCAACCTTCGCACCTGGGATGCGCCGGGCCAGTTGCTCGGCCATTTCCGGCGTCGAGCCGGGGTCGAGTTCGCCGGTGGCGATCAGCGTCGGCGCCTCAATGGTGCTGAGGTCGTCGGCGCGATACATGTCCTGGGTGGCGAACAATTCGTAGGTGGTCAGGTAGCCCTGCGGATCATTGTTGGCCAATGTCTGGCGCAACGCGGCGATCTGCGCCGGGTTGGCTGCCTGATATTCACGGCTGAACCAGCGTGACAGCGCCGCCTCGGCATTGGCGTCCGGGCCGTGTTCGGCAGCCTGCGCAGTGCGAGCAATCACGCCGGCCCGCTGTTCTTCGCTGCGGTTGAACACGCTGTTCAGCACCACCAGGCTTTGCAGGCGCTCGGGATAGTGCAGGGCAAAAGCCCGGGCGACCAGGCCGCCCATGGAGAAACCGATCACCGCTGCCTGGGGCAGATTCAGGTGATCGAGCAGCTCGAGCAACTGATCGGCGTAACCGAGCAGGTCGGTGCCGCTGGCCGGGCGCGGGCTGGCGCCGTGACCGAGCATGTCGTAGGCGATCACCTGATACTGGCTGGCGAGGCCGACAATCTGTCCGCCCCACATTTCTTTGTTCAGGCCCACGCCGTGGATCAAGACCACGGGCTGGCCTTGGCCGGTCGCCAGGTAACTGGTGCCAGCCGGGGTGAGTTCAGCGGTGAGCCGAATCATGGAGCGCTCCTGCAATGCCTTTCTTGTTGTGATTACTGGGCTTTTTCGGCGGCCAGTTCTTCCAGATCGATGTAGCGGTTGCCGATGCGCGGGTGCAGGCGGCCACCGTCGGCGCAACCCAGCACGACCACGATTTCGTCAGCACGCGGCGCGTCTTCGATCTGCATTTCCAGGGTGATGTAGTGCGAACGCAGGCCTTCGTCGTCCTTGTGCATCATCGGGATCTGAATCGACGTGCCCGGGCCGCCGCGCTTGTTGGTGAAGCTCAGGTAGCTCTTGGCTTTTACCGCTTCGCGATAGTGATTGCCGAAGCGCAGGGTGTGGATCACCGCCGACGCGTGCTCGATTTCGCCATCAGCGCCGACGACCGCCGCTTTGCCGTAGGCCTCGATCTTCTCGGCACCGCCGATGATCCCGACCAGACGCTCGACCATCATTGCGCCGAGGTCGGAGCAGTTGGCGCGGATCTGCGGCTTGAGGTCTTCGACAAAACCATTGCCCACCCACGGGTTCTTCATCACCACGGCGAGGCCGACCATGGTCACCGGCTTGTCAGTAGCCTTGCCGCCTTCGATGAAGGTTTCTTCGACATAGCTGACGATCTTGCGAATTTCGAAACTCATGAGCTGCTCCGTTGGAGGATTGAGAATGTCTGTGCGTCTGATGGTATACCATAATACCGATCCTGCAAGTCCCTCTGATGAGATTTGCCTCATCACCCCGGCGAATGGTCATGTATTCAAATTCCCAAGCTACCGCCAACCCCTGTGGGAGCGAGCCTGCTCGCGAACGCGGTGTATCAGTCACCCTGTTTATTGGCTGACCCACCGCTTTCGCGAGCAAGCTCGCTCCCACAGGGAAAATGATGGGTTACAGAGAGCCGCTTTCGGTTAACAAAAGATAACGCGGCGCCGATTGTCAGACATTTGCAAAGCCCGATAGGATGAGCCAGCTTCCGAAGGGGCTCTGGATTGCGGGTTTCAGGACTATGCTTCTGAAACGCCAGTAGCTGAGCACCCTTGCGGCGCCCTTGAAGGCCCGATGGCCCAACAATAATAAATAGGGGAAGGTCTATGAGTCGTTGCCGCCCGCCGGCGTTACGCAACACCGCGTTGCTGGCCACAGCACTCTCGCTGCTGGGCTTCGCCACGTTATCGGCACCTGTGATTGCCGCCGAGGCCCCGGCTGACGTGGTCTATGCCACCGAATCGGCCAAGGCCGCAAAAAGCCTGATTCTTGATGTCGTCCACGCTGGCGCGCGTCTGGTCGCGGTCGGCGATCGCGGGCACATCGTCTATTCCGATGACCAGGGCAAGACCTGGACCCAGGCCAAGGTGCCAACCCGGCAACTGCTCACCGCCGTGTATTTCGTCGACGACAAAAACGGTTGGGCCGTGGGCCACGACGCGCAGATTCTCGCCAGCGCAGACGGCGGTCTGACCTGGACCAAACAATTCGAAGACCTCGCACGCGAATCGCCGCTGCTCGACGTCTGGTTCAAGGACGCCAGCAGCGGCTTTGCCGTGGGCGCCTACGGCACGCTGCTGGAAACCACCGACGGAGGCAAGCACTGGGAAGACGTCAGCGACCGCCTCGACAACGAAGACCAGTTCCACCTCAACGCCATCGCCGCCGTGAAAGACGCCGGGCTGTTCATCGTCGGCGAGTCCGGCAGCATGTTCCGCTCCGCCGATGACGGCCAGACCTGGGAAAAGCTTGAAGGCCCGTACGAAGGTTCGCTGTTCGGCGTGATCGGCACGGCGCAGCCGCAGACCCTGCTGGCGTACGGCTTGCGCGGCAACCTTTATCGCTCCACTGATTTCGGCAGCAACTGGGAGCAGGTCGAACTCAAAGCCGCCCGCGGTGCGCTGGAGTTCGGCCTGTCCGGCGGCACGCTGCTGGAAGACGGTTCGATCGTCATCGTCGGCAACGGCGGCTCGGTGATCAGCAGCAGCGACAACGGCGAAACCTTCAGCGTGTTCAACCGCCCGGATCGCATTTCGCTGTCGTCGGTCACCGCCGCCGGCAACGGCAACCTGATTCTGACCGGGCAGGGTGGTTTGCACATCACCCAGCCAAACGGTGCCGAGACCAATAACAAGAAGGCGGGGCTATGACTTCCTTGATCACTCCTCAGCAGGAAAAGGCGACGGTTCTCGAGCGCCTGATCTTCAACAACCGTCCGGCCGTGATCCTGATCTGCCTGGTGGTGAGCATTTTCCTGTTCTGGCAGGCCACGCTGATCCGGCCGTCGACCAGTTTTGAAAAAATGATCCCGCTGCAGCATCCCTTCATCGAAAAGATGATGGAGCACCGCAACGATCTGGCGAACCTGGGCAACACCGTGCGTATTTCGGTGGAAGCCACCGACGGCGACATCTTCTCCAAGGAGTACATGGAGACCCTGCGCCAGATCAACGACGAAGTGTTCTACATTTCCGGCGTCGATCGTTCCGGCCTCAAATCGCTGTGGAGCCCGAGCGTACGCTGGACCGAAGTGACCGAAGAGGGTTTCGCCGGCGGTGAAGTGATCCCGCAGAGCTACAACGGCTCGCAGGACAGCCTCGATCTGCTGCGCAACAATGTGCTCAAGTCCGGCCAGGTCGGGCGTCTGGTGGCCAACGATTTCAAGTCGAGCATCGTCGACATCCCGCTGCTGGAGGCCTATCCGGACCCGCAGGATCAGGGCAAGTTGCTGGCGCTGGACTATCGCCAGTTCTCCCATGAGCTCGAAGACAAGATCCGCAACAAGTTCGAAGCGCAGAACCCCAACATCAAGATCCACATCGTCGGTTTCGCCAAGAAGGTCGGTGACCTGATCGACGGTCTGGTGATGGTGGTGCTGTTCTTCGGGGTCGCCTTCGTCATCACCCTGATTCTGCTGCTGTGGTTCACCAACTGCCTGCGCAGCACCATCGCGGTGTTGAGCACGACGCTGGTGGCGGTGGTCTGGCAGCTCGGGTTGATGCACTTCTTCGGTTTCGGACTCGACCCGTATTCGATGCTGGTGCCGTTCCTGATTTTCGCCATCGGCATCTCCCACGGCGTGCAGAAAATCAACGGTATCGCCCTGCAATCCAGCGAGGCCGATAACGCCCTGACCGCTGCACGACGCACCTTCCGCCAGTTGTTCCTGCCGGGGATGATCGCGATTCTGGCCGATGCGGTGGGCTTCATTACCCTGCTGATCATCGACATCGGGGTGATCCGTGAACTGGCCATCGGCGCGTCCATCGGCGTTGCGGTGATCGTGTTCACCAACCTGATCCTGCTGCCGGTGGCGATTTCCTATGTCGGCATCAGCAAGCGCGCGATTGCCAAGAGCAAGAAGGACGCCAACCGTGAACACCCGTTCTGGCGCCTGCTGTCGAACTTCGCCAGCCCGAAAGTCGCACCGATTTCGGTCGCATTGGCGCTGATCGCCTTCGGTGGCGGCCTCTGGTACAGCCAGAACCTGAAGATCGGCGACCTCGACCAGGGCGCGCCGGAACTGCGTCCGGACTCGCGTTACAACAAGGACAACAACTTCATCATCAGCAACTACTCGACCAGCTCCGACGTGCTGGTGGTGATGGTCAAGACCAAAGCCGAAGGCTGCTCGCGTTACGAAGCCATGGCGCCGATCGATCAGCTGATGTGGAAGATGCAGAACACCGAGGGCGTGCAGTCGGCGATCTCGCTGGTGACCGTGTCCAAGCAGATGATCAAGGGCATGAACGAGGGCAACCTGAAATGGGAAACCCTGTCGCGCAACCCGGACGTGCTGAACAACTCGATCGCCCGCGCCGATGGTCTGTACAACAACAGCTGCTCGCTGGCACCGGTACTGGTGTTCCTCAACGATCACAAGGCCGAAACCCTTGATCGTGCGGTCAACGCGGTGCAGGAGTTCGCCAAGGAAAACAATAAGGACGGTCTTGAATTCATCCTCGCTGCCGGTAACGCCGGGATCGAAGCGGCCACCAACGAAGTCATCAAACAGGCTGAGCTGACCATCCTGATCCTGGTGTACATCTGCGTGGCGGTGATGTGCATGATCACCTTCCGCTCGTGGGCGGCGACGCTGTGCATCGTCCTGCCGCTGGTGCTGACCTCGGTACTCGGCAACGCGCTGATGGCGTTCATGGGCATCGGCGTGAAAGTCGCGACGCTGCCGGTGGTGGCGTTGGGCGTGGGGATCGGCGTGGACTACGGCATCTACATCTACAGCCGCCTCGAGAGTTTCCTGCGTGCCGGGCTGCCGCTGCAGGAAGCCTATTACCAGACGCTGAAGTCGACCGGTAAAGCGGTGCTGTTCACCGGTCTGTGCCTGGCAATCGGCGTGTGCACCTGGATCTTCTCGGCGATCAAGTTCCAGGCCGACATGGGCCTGATGCTGACCTTCATGCTGCTGTGGAACATGTTCGGCGCGCTGTGGCTGCTGCCGGCGCTTGCCAAGTTCCTGATCAAGCCGGAGAAACTGGCGGGGCAGAAGGGCAATTCGCTGTTTGCCCACTGATCTGACAGGCTGAAACGACAAAGCCGCAACCTTTGGGGGTTGCGGCTTTTTTTGTGCTTCAAGATCAAGAGCCCCTCACCCTAGCCCTCTCCCGGAGGGAGAGGGGACTGACCGCGGTGTCTCTCGCCATACACCGACCTGAAAGATCGAGTCGATTATGGATTCAAAGCAAATCACTGGACCTGCAATACCAAGCGATGTTGGATTCAGCGCAAATCGTTCAAGTCGGCGTAAATCTCAAATATCCCCCAATCGGTCCCCTCTGCCTCTGGGAGAGGGCTAGGGTGAGGGCAAGCGGTCTCAAGCCCTAAGAAAGCTCTGCGCCAAGCACCACACTCAACGCACTACGCGCATCATCCAACTGCACCAGCGTCGCATGCCGAGCACCCAGGGCATCGCGGTTCTCGATCGCTGTCAGAATCGCCTTGTGCCTGGGCAACGCCAGTTCATGCAGATTCGGCCGTTGATTGGAATGCTTCAACGCCTCGGCAATTGCTACCGCCAACATGTTGCACAGGTTCGCCAGCAGGTCGTTGTGCGTCGCATCGGCGATGCGGCTGTGGAAGTCCAGGTCCGGTTGCAACAGCGCTTCCGGGGTCGGTGCGGCTTCCATGCGTTGGTAGGCTTCGTTGATCGCAGCGATGTCGGCATCGGTTGCATGCTGAGCGGCGAGGGCGGCCGCTGCCGGCTCGATGATGCTGCGCACGCTGGTCAGCACGTTGAAGAATTCATTTTGTGGGCTGCTTTGCATCAGCCAGTGCAGCACGTCCGGGTCGAGCATGTGCCATTCGCGGCGGGCCTTGACCACTGTGCCGACGCGCGGTTTGGAATACACCAGCCCCTTGGCCACCAGCACTCGGGTGGCCTCGCGCAACACCGGCCGACTGACCGCGTACTCCTCGCACAGCAAGGCTTCGGCGGGCAGTTTGTCGTCGGGCAAAAAGCGTCCGGAGACGATCTGCATGCCCAGTTCCTGGACGATGCGCGAGTGCATGCTTTTACGGTCGGAAGGTTTGCGGTAATCCATGGGGAGTGGCGCGATCCTGAGCGATGGAGATGCCGCGCATCATAGCAGGCACGGCACAGATTTGAGGCGATACGCAAAAGCAACTGTGGGAGCGAGCCTGCTCGCGAAGGCGGCATATCAGTCAAATAGATGTCGACTGACACTCCCTCTTCGCGAGCAGGCTCGCTCCCACAGGGGAATTGCGCTGTCAGTGAGAGTGACGCGGAACCTCGGCACCTCGGCAGCCAACCAGGAAGTCAAAGTCGCAACCCTGATCCGCCTGCAGCACGTGATCGATGTACAGCTGACGATAACCGCCCACCAGCAATTGCTGCGGTGCTTGCAGATCGGCCATGCGTGCGGCCAGTTCAGCATCCGGAATGTCCAGATGCAAACGGCCGCTGGCACAATCGAGCTCGATCCAGTCGCCTTCCTTTACTGCCGCCAAAGGCCCGCCGGCTGCGGCTTCCGGGGCAACGTGCAAAACCACCGTGCCGTATGCGGTGCCGCTCATGCGTGCATCGGAAATGCGCACCATGTCGGTCACGCCTTCTGCCAACAGCTTGGCCGGCAGGCCCATGTTGCCGACTTCGGCCATGCCCGGATAACCCTTCGGCCCGCAGTTTTTCATCACCAGAATCGAATCCTTATCGACGTCCAGCTCCGGATCGTTGATCCGCGCCTTGTACATGTCGAAGTTCTCGAACACCACCGCACGCCCGCGATGCTGCATCAGTTCAGCAGTGGCGGCGGACGGCTTGAGCACCGCGCCCAACGGCGCCAGATTGCCGCGCAACACGCAGATGCCACCGTCAGCGCGAATCGGATTGTCGAGGGTGCGGATCACTTGGTCTTCGCCGTAGATCGGCGCGTCCTTGGTGTTTTCGCCGATGGACTTGCCGTTGACCGTCAGTGCATTCGGGTTGGGGATCAGATTGGCTTCGCCGAGGCGACGCAGTACCGCTGGCAAACCACCGGCGTAGTAGAACTCTTCCATCAGGAAACGCCCGGACGGTTGCAGGTCGACGATGGTCGGCATGCCGCGACCGATGCGGGTCCAGTCGTCCAGATCCAGCTCGACGCCGATGCGTCCGGCAATGGCTTTCAAGTGGATCACGGCATTGGTCGAACCGCCGATGGCAGCGTTGACGCGAATAGCGTTTTCGAAGGCTTCCTTGGTGAGGATCTTCGACAGTTTCAGGTCTTCGCGCACCATCTCCACCGCACGCATGCCGGACATGTGCGCCAGCACATAACGGCGTGCGTCCACAGCCGGAATCGCGGCGTTGTGCGGCAGCGAAGTGCCCAGCGCTTCAGCCATGCACGCCATGGTCGACGCGGTGCCCATGGTGTTGCAGGTGCCCGCCGAACGCGACATGCCGCCCTCGGCTGCGAGGAAGTCGTCGATGGTGATGGTGCCGGCCTTGACTTGTTCGCTGAGCTGCCAGACCACTGTGCCGGAACCGATGTCCTTGCCTTTGTGCTTGCCGTTGAGCATCGGGCCGCCGGTGACGACGATGGCCGGCACGTCGCAACTGGCCGCGCCCATCAACAGTGCTGGAGTGGTTTTGTCGCAACCGGTGAGCAGCACGACGCCGTCGATCGGGTTGCCGCGAATCGCTTCTTCAACGTCCATGCTCGCCAGGTTGCGGGTGAGCATGGCGGTCGGGCGCAGGTTCGATTCGCCGTTGGAGAACACCGGGAATTCCACCGGAAAACCACCGGCCTCGATCACCCCGCGTTTGACGTGCTCCGCGATCTGGCGGAAGTGCGCGTTGCACGGAGTCAGTTCCGACCAGGTGTTGCAGATGCCGATGATCGGCTTGCCGTGGAACTGATGGTCGGCGATGCCCTGATTCTTCATCCAGCTGCGGTACATGAAGCCGTTCTTGTCGGCCGTGCCAAACCATTGGGCGGAGCGCAGGGTGGGTTTCTTATCAGACATGATCGATTCTCTTATTGTAAGACTATTGTTTGCGAGCTGACGCTTAATCTAAGCTCAAAATCCGCGCTTTGGAAGTGTTGTTGGGTAATTAGTATTACTATATAGTCGTTTTCGACGGAGGGATGGCCCTGGCTGTTTTGGCGAGAGGCGTCCCCCGAGGTTCTATAAAAACAACAATCGGAGACCGATCTCATGAGCCAGGAATTGCGGCTTGTCCGGCGCATCACACTGAAACTGATTCCCTTCCTGATCCTGCTGTACCTGATCGCCTATGTGGATCGCTCCGCCGTCGGCTTCGCCAAGCTGCACATGGGCGCCGACATCGGCATCGGCGACGCCGCCTATGGCCTCGGTGCCGGGCTGTTTTTCATCGGCTATTTTCTTCTCGAGATTCCCAGCAACCTGATGCTCGAACGCTTCGGCGCGCGGCGCTGGTTCGCGCGGATCATGATCACCTGGGGCGCGATCACCATCGGCATGGCCTTTGTGCAAGGACCGCACAGCTTCTATGTGATGCGCTTTCTGCTCGGCGCGGCCGAGGCGGGCTTCTTCCCCGGCGTGCTGTACTACATCACCCAATGGTTCCCGGTGCGCCATCGCGGCAAGATCCTTGGCCTTTTCATCCTCTCGCAACCGATCGCGATGATGATCACCGGTCCCGTGTCCGGTGGTTTGCTGGGCATGGACGGCATCCTCGGCCTGCACGGCTGGCAGTGGCTGTTCATCGTCATCGGCACCCCGGCGATCCTGCTGACCTGGCCGGTCCTGCGCTGGCTGCCGGACGGCCCGCAGCAAGTGAAGTGGATGGATCAGGCGGAAAAAGACTGGCTGACCGGCGAACTGAAAAAGGATTTGCAGGAGTACGGCCAGACCCGTCACGGCAATCCGCTGCATGCGCTGAAAGACAAACGCGTGTTGCTGCTGGCGCTGTTCTATCTGCCGGTGACCCTGAGCATTTATGGCCTCGGCCTGTGGCTGCCGACGCTGATCAAACAGTTCGGCGGCAGCGATCTGGTCACCGGGTTCGTCTCGTCGGTGCCATACATTTTCGGGATCATCGGCCTGCTGATCATTCCGCGCAGCTCCGACCGTTTGAATGATCGCTACGGCCACTTGGCGGTGCTCTATGTGCTCGGTGCGCTGGGCCTGTTCCTCAGTGCCTGGCTGTCGCTGCCGGTAGCGCAACTGGCGGCGCTGTGTCTGGTGGCGTTCGCGTTGTTCTCGTGCACCGCGGTGTTCTGGACATTGCCGGGGCGGTTCTTTGCCGGCGCGAGTGCTGCGGCGGGGATTGCCTTGATCAACTCGGTCGGCAACCTCGGCGGTTACATCGGGCCGTTCGTGATCGGCGCGTTGAAGGAATACACCGGCAATCTGGCGTCCGGACTCTACTTCCTCTCGGGCGTGATGGTGTTCGGGCTGATTCTGACCGGCGTTGTTTATCGCGTGCTGGAGCGCAAACACGCGTTGCCCGTCGACCAGTTCGCAGCAAGTGCCCGTGGCGCGACCCGAACCTGACGGATCGACGCCGGCCCCTGTGGGAGCGAGCTTGCTCGCGAAGAGGTCGGCACATTCAACATTTGAGGTGACTGATACACCGCTTTCGCGAGCAAGCTCGCTCCCACAGTGGATCGGCGGTGTTTTGAGGGAATAGGAGAAAATCATGCATCTGGTTCAATTCGAATTACCCAACGGCGAGCGCCGGGCCGGCGTGGTCGACAGCGGTCAGGTCCGCGAAGTCCAGGACGCCCGCAGTGTCCGTGATCTGGCCCTGGCGGCAATCGAGGCCGGCAGCTCGCTTGAGCAGCAAGTGCAAAGCCTCGGCCTCGGTGCCAGCCACGACTATGGGCAGTTGCTCAAAGACCTGCGCATCCTGCCGCCACTGGATCACCCGGATCCGGCGCACATGCTGGTCAGCGGTACTGGTCTGACCCATCTGGGCAGTGCTTCGGCCCGGGACAAGATGCACCAGCAGGCCGGCGATGAAGCGGCGATGACCGACACCATGCGCATTTTCAAATGGGGCGTGGAGGGTGGCAAACCGGCGGCGGGGCAGGCCGGCGTGCAACCAGAGTGGTTCTACAAGGGCGACGGCAGCATTGTCGTGCGTCCGGGGCAGCCGTTCCCGCTGCCGCCGTTTGCCGAAGACGCCGGCGAAGAGCCGGAGATGGCCGGCCTGTATGTCATCGGCAACGATGGCAAGCCGTATCGCCTCGGTTTCGCCGTCGGTAACGAGTTCTCCGACCACGTCATGGAGCGCAAGAATTACCTGTACCTCGCGCACTCGAAATTGCGCAGTTGCAGTTATGGCCCGGAACTTCGTACCGGTGAATTGCCTCAACACCTTGCCGGCACCAGCCGAATCCTGCGTGACGGCGAAGTGCTCTGGCAGAACGAGTTCCTCAGCGGCGAGGCCAACATGTGCCACAGCCTGGCGAACCTCGAGTACCACCACTTCAAATACAGTCAGTTCCTGCGTCCGGGCGACGTGCACATTCATTTTTTCGGCACAGCGACCCTGTCGTTTGCCGACGGCATCCGCACTCAGCCGGGCGACACGTTCGAGATCAGCCAGGCCGACTTCGGCGCACCGCTGGTCAACGGTATCGCACCGGTTCAGGCGGCTTTTGAACCGGACAGCATCGGCACCCTTTAAGGAGATCCCATGACTCAGATTCTCGGTCACAACTACATCGGCGGTCAGCGTAGCGCCGCTGGCAGCGTCAAACTGCACTCGGTCGACGCCAGCACTGGCGAGGCCTTGCCGCACGATTTCATTCAGGCCACGGCCGAAGAAGTCGACGCCGCCGCCAAGGCTGCCGCTGCGGCTTACCCGACCTATCGCAGCCTCAGCGCCGAACGTCGCGCGCAGTTCCTCGATGCGGTCGCGGATGAGCTGGATGCGCTTGGCGACGATTTCGTCGCCGTGGTCTGCCGCGAAACCGCGCTTCCGGCCGGTCGCATTCAGGGCGAGCGTGGTCGCACCAGCGGGCAGATGCGTCTGTTCGCCAAAGTCCTGCGTCGCGGTGATTTCTACGGCGCACGCATCGATCAGGCATTGCCGAATCGCCAGCCGCTGCCACGTCCGGATCTGCGTCAGTACCGCATCGGCCTCGGCCCGGTCGCCGTGTTTGGTGCCAGCAACTTCCCGCTGGCGTTCTCCACTGCCGGTGGCGATACCGCAGCAGCGCTGGCCGCCGGTTGCCCGGTAGTGTTCAAGGCGCACAGCGGTCACATGGCCACCGCTGAACTGGTCGCCGACGCGATCATTCGTGCTGCAGAAAAAACCAGTATGCCCGCCGGCGTGTTCAACATGATCTACGGTGGCGGCGTCGGTGAATGGCTGGTCAAGCATCCGGCGATTCAGGCCGTTGGTTTCACCGGTTCGCTGAAGGGCGGTCGCGCCTTGTGCGACATGGCTGCCGCACGTCCGCAACCGATCCCGGTGTTCGCCGAGATGTCGAGCATCAACCCGGTCATCGTGCTGCCGCAGGCACTGGCCACGCGTTCGGAAACCGTCGCCCGCGACCTCACCGCTTCGGTGGTTCAGGGTTGCGGTCAGTTCTGCACCAACCCGGGTCTGGTGATCGGTATTCGCTCGCCGCAATTCAGCGCGTTTGTCCAACAAGTCGCCGCTGCGATCGGTGATCAACCGGCGCAAACCATGCTCAACGCCGGCACCCTCGGCAGCTATGGCAAAGGCCTGGAAAAACTCCTGGCGCACAGCGGCATCGAGCATCTGGCCGGCAATCAGCAGCAGGGCAATCAGGCGCAGCCGCAGTTGTTCAAGGCCGATGTCAGCCTGTTGATCAACGGCGATGAAGTGCTGCAGGAAGAAGTGTTCGGCCCGACCACAGTGATCGTCGAAGTGGCCGATCAGGCACAACTGAGCGCGGCGCTGCACGGCCTGCACGGTCAATTGACCGCGACGATCATCGGCGAGCCGTCTGATTTCGAGCAATTCGCCGAACTGACGCCGCTGCTGGAACAGAAGGTCGGGCGCATCCTGCTCAACGGTTATCCGACCGGTGTCGAAGTGTGCGATTCGATGGTGCACGGCGGGCCGTACCCGGCGACGTCCGATGCGCGCGGCACGTCAGTGGGCACGCTGGCGATCGATCGCTTCCTGCGCCCGGTGTGCTTCCAGAACTACCCGGACAGCTTGCTGCCCGAGCCACTGAAAAACGCCAACCCACTGCGGATTCAGCGCCTGGTGGATGGCAAGCCATCGCGTGAGGCGATCTAGCCAGCACCGTAATTTCCTGTGTCTTTGATTGATCGTTCCCACGCTCCGCGTGGGAATGCAGCCCGGGACGCTCTGCGTCCCATTGGAACGCGGAGCGTCCCTAGAGGCATTCCCACGCAGAGCGTGGGAACGATCAGCTGGCACACCGCCTTCGCGAGCAGGCTCGCTCCCACAGAGGTTCCAGCAGGGGCCTTCGGATCACATTGGGCTATCATTGGCCCTTTCCCCCCTAGAAAGACTGTTTGCCATGACTGCCCAAACCCTTCTCAACGCCCTCGAACACTGCGGTATGGTCGAAATCGATGGCCTGCACGCCTTCGAATTCGCCCTCGACGAGGACGATAACCTGCACATCGAATGCATCGATGGCCGCGAAGCCAAGCACTGGCAATTCACCCCGGCGCAGGTCGCGCAAGCGACGTTCGATGAGACGCTGCAGAGCTGGCTGATCGTCGGTTACGCCAGCGACACCAAGACCACGGGCGAGCATCGTCTGGTGTGCGTCGGCGACGTAGTCAGCAGCAGCGACGATGAGGATGACAATAATGAAGATGCGTAATTTCTGGCCTTTGCTGATGGCCGGCAGCGTCGGCGCGATGGGGCTTTCCAGCGCCTCTGCCGAAACCTTGCAATTGCTGGTCGGCTCCTACACCGCCGGTTCCAGCCAGGGCATCTACCGCATGCAGTTCGACAGCGCCACCGGCCAGATCGACGCCAAGCCGCTGCAAGTGGTCAAGACCGAAAACCCGTCCTGGCTGACCCTCTCGAAAGACCAGAAACGCCTGTTCGTGGTCAACGAAAACGGCCCGGGCCAGAGCGATCCGGTCGGTCGCGTCAGCAGCTTCGCCATCGACCCGAAGACCCATGCGCTGAGCCTGATCAATCAAGTGCAGAGCCTGGGCAACGAGCCGACCCATTCCAGCCTCAGCGCCGATGCCAAACACCTGTTCGTCAGCAACTACTCAGTGATGGAAGATCCGGGCGGTACCCTGGCGGTATTGCCGGTCGATGCCGACGGCCAGCTGAAACCGGTGGTGCAGATGAGCGGCCACCCGGCCAGTCGGGTCAACCCTGAGCGTCAGGCTTCCAATCATGTGCACTCGACGGTGTCTTCGCCGGACGGGCGCTATGTGTTCTCCAATGATTTGGGCGCGGACAAGGTTTTCATCTATCAATACGACCCGAAGGCCAATCCGCACTTGCCGCTAACGCCGGCGAAAACCGCCTCGGTAGCGCTGCCGGCCGGCAGTGGCCCGCGTCATCTGCTGTTCAGCGCTGATGGCAAACACGCTTGGCTGACCATGGAGATGAGTGCACAGGTCGCGGTGTTCGACTACAAGGACGGCGTACTGACCCAGACGCAACTGGTCGATCTGGCAGCGGGCCAGCCGACCTCGGACAAAGCCGGCGCGGCGCTGCATGCTTCGGCTGACGGCAAGTTTCTCTACGTGAGCAATCGCGGCACGGCCAATCAGCTCGTAGTGTTCAGCATTGATCCTGCGACCGGTCAGCTCAAAGAGCTGCAAAAGCGCTCGGTCGAGGGTGATCACCCGCGCGAGTTTGCCCTCGATCCGAGCGGTAAATTTGTCTTGATTGCCAACCAGAAGAGCAACCAGATTGTCGTCGTCGAGCGCGATGCCAAGACCGGTCTGCTGGGCAAAACCGTGCAAAAACTGCCGATGGACGCGCCAAGCGACCTGAAATTCCTGGTGCGACAATAAGCCACAGGCCCCGGTCTACGGGGCCTGTATCGTTGTATTAATTGCACTGATAACGGCTAATGCTACAAAAGATTTCAAGGAGGCAACCCTCGAGCGTTACGTTTGTTTCACAGCCCGCCGGGCAAACCAAGCAAACGAACACGAGGGTTACCGCCATGAATTTCAATCTCTTCTCCGTCATCGCCGCTTCCGCCATTTCTGCCACCGTGGTATTGCCAGCCGGTGCCAACATCGAAATCGCCAGCAAAAAATCCCACACCCAGAGCTACACCCAGAAATACCTGCAACAAAGCGCCAACTTCTACGCCGCGCTGGATCACAAAACCCAAGCCTGAAATTGCCATCTCCTTGTTGGAGCTGCCGAAGGCAGCGATCTTGATCGTTCCCATGCTCTGCGTGGGAATGCCTCTAGGGACGCTCCGCGTCCAGTGACGCGGAGCGTCACGGGCTGCAAAGCAAAATCAAAAGATCGCAGCCTTCGGCAGCTCCTACGCGTGTGCGTAACCTGATCGTTCCCACGCTCTGCGTGGGAACGCAGCCCGGGACGCTCTGCGTCCCATTGGGACGCGGAGCGTCCCTTGAGGCATTCCCACGCGGAGCGTGGGAACGATCAATCAGAAGATCGCAGCCTTCGGCAGCTCCTACGCGCGCGCGTTCTGCACTCATAGGTTTTCTCTCGCCGGCAAATAGAGCGGCTAAATAATCAACGAAGCTGATATTCACCATTGCAAACCCTGAGTGGTTGCTTCGGCTTTTTTGATTGATTCTGTGGCCATCGAAACCTTTGCCCACGGAGAACACCATGGCCAGCGCAATCCTCACTTCCGCCAAATGCGGCGCCTACCTGGCCATCGGTCTGTACCTGGCGGTGGTGCTGTTCGTCAGCATCGGCGCACACATGGAACACAGCTTCGACGCCCCGATCGACGTCGCCCACCCCGGCATCCAGTTCGAACTGCGCTCGCAAAGCGCAATGGTCGACAGGGCCGAACTCGCAGGAGTCGGCGGCGCATGAAAGGCTACAGACTCTGGGTCATCGCCAGCCTCGCGCTGATGACCAACGGCGCTTCCCTCTTGGGGTTTGGCCAAGGCTCGGTGGGCGGCTTGGCCCGGGCCATAGAGGCCAACCACAACATCGCGCACAACATTGAACGCGCCAACACGCTGGGGCTGATGGCCGGCAATCCACCGGTCAAGGTCGCGGCGGATTTTCTCGGGCCGTTTGAAGTGGATTGCATGGCGCTGGGCATGTGCAACGCACTGGCCTGACGAAGATCGTTCCCACGCTCTGCGTGGGAATGCCTCAAGGTACGCTCCGCGTTCCAATGGGACGCAGAGCGTCCCCGGCTGCATTCCCACGCGGAACGTGGGAACGATCAAAGGGACAGAGGGTTATTTTTTCATGATCGAGGTGAACAGCTCAGATTCAAGCAGGCGCTGCAACCAAGCCTGCAAGCGAACATAAGGCGTCTGCGCAAACCACTCGCGATCAACGTGAGCGAACTGTCGGACGAAGGGCAGCAGGGCGATGTCGGCGAGGCTCGGATGCTCGGCCATTAAGTAGTCACGTCCTTCAAGCAACTCATCCAGTTTCTGCAGAAACAACGCACCTTCAGCTCGATAAGCTTCCATCGGCTGCTCGGGGTAGCGCTCGGCGTACTTGTAGCGATTCAGTGCCGATTTGAAAATCTGATCATTACCTTCAATCAGTTTTTCCATCCACAGCGCTGCGAACGAGTCGCCGGCCAGCAACCAATCATCCGGATCATTCTGCGCCAACGCCCAGCGCATGATCTGCAGACTCTCATCGATCACCACGCCATCGGCATTCAGCACCGGCACGGTGCCCTTGGGCGAGAGCGCGAGCATTTCCGCCGGCTTGTTCTTGAGGCTGACCTCAACGATCTCCACCGGCACGCCTGCATAACGCAGGGCCATTCGCGCACGCATCGCGTAAGGGCAGCGGCGGAACGAATACAGTGTGTTCATTTCACCTCCAGCGTACTCAAACCATTGCCCTGACGCCGCACCTGAATCTGCACAGGAATCCGCTCGTGCATTTCCTGCACATGGGAAATCACCGCGACCTTGCGCCCCTGCGCCTGCAAGCCATCGAGCGCGTCCATCGCCAACTGCAAGGATTCAGGATCAAGGCTGCCGAAACCTTCGTCGATAAACAGCGATTCGATTTTCAGCGTGCTCGACGCCATCGAGGCCAGACCCAGCGCAAGGGCGAGTGATACGAGGAACGTCTCGCCGCCCGACAACGAATGCACCGAACGCAGTTCGTCGCCCATTTCCGTGTCCATCACCAGCAGGCCGAGCATGCTGCCGCCGCGTTTGAGGCGATAGCGTTTGACCAGTTGGCGCAGCTGCGCGTTGGCGTGATGCACCAGCAGGTCGAGGTTGTAGGCCTGGGCGATCTTGCGGAAGGTGTCGCCGGTGGCCGAGCCGATCAAGGCACTGAGCCGCGCCCAGCGCTGGTACTCGGCATAGGCGTCGGCGATCTGCTGGGCCAGCGCCTGATTGGCGTTCTGCCGGCGCTGGTCTTCAACCTGTTCGGCGCGCAGTTCGGCGCACTGCTGCTCGCTGACGGCGAACTGGTTTTGCAGCTCGGCGAGGGCGCTGTCCAGCTGTTCGGCGTCAAGATTGCCGTCCTGCCGGGCCTGGTGATCGAGCAGGCGCTGATCGCGCTCCTGCAACAGGACCTGGGCCTGTTCGATGGCTTTTTCGTTGTGCTGAAGGGTCTGGCGCAGTTCTGCAACTTGCGCGTCATCGAAGCGCAGCAAGTCCTCGAGGCCGCCGTCATCCAGTTCCGGATGGCTGGCGCGCCAATCGGCGATCTTGCCGGCGAGTACCAGGTCTTCAGCTTGCAGTGCTTGCAGGCGTTCCTGTTGGGCCTTGAGCTCAGCGGCGATCTGCACCAGTTGCGTGCGCACACTTTGCAGCTCCTCAGCGGTGCTGGTTTCCGCGCTACGTGCCTGTTCCACCGCGTTTTCCAGTTGCTGCTGCCAATGCTCGGCGCTGCTGTGCTCGCCAAGTAACTGCGCGAGTTTTTCCTGACAGCTTTGCTGCTGCTCGGTCAACGCCGTGAATTGCTGTTCGGCACTGTGCAGCTGCTGAGTGCGCAGCTGCTGGCGATCCTGCTCTTTCTCCAGCGTCTGCTGGCGTTGCTGCTGTTCGCTCAGCTCTTCCTTTTGCTGTTCGAGCTGGGTCAAACGCTCGGCGATCTGCCGGTCCAGCTGCATGAACGTTGCCGCCGGCTCCAGGCGCAAGGCCTCAAGTGTGTCGGCGGGCAGCAGCGGGCCGAACGCGCTGAGTTCTTCCTCAAGGCGCTGACGGTCGCTGTTGAGTTCATGCTGCTGATGGCTCAGCTGTTGCGCCGCTTGCTGATGCGCTACCTCGGCCTGACGCAATTGTTGCGATAAGCGCGCAGCGTCCTGTTGCAAGGTGAGCAGCGCACTTTGGCGTTGTTCGTCCTGAGTGATGCTCTGGTTCAACTGCTCGGTCTGGCGGCTGAGCCAGGCGTCGCGTTTGTCGGCGTCCTGATTGAACAGTTGCGCGGCCAGCGGATGCGCGTCGAGGCTCGGGGCCAGGGCTTGTTGTTGCGCCGCCAGTTGTTCCTGTTGCTGGAGCAATTCTTTCTGTTGTGCGATCACGCCACCGACTTCGCCGCGCAGCTCAATCAGTTTTTCCTTGAGCTGATCGACCACTTGCTGGGCATTGGCCTGTTCGCTTTCATCGTGACGGCCAAGGCTTTGCAACAGCGCTTCGGGCTGATGATACGGGTGCTCGTTGCTGCCGCAGACCGGGCAGGGCTGATCGTCCTGCAACTGCGCGCGCAACTCTTCGACACTGGCACTGCGCGCCAGCCGCTGACGTTCGAGCAGTTCGCGAGTGACGCTGAGGGTCTGCTCGGCGATGGTCAATTCGGCCTTGGTTTTCACACCGTCCTGGGTCAAGCGTTCGCGTTGCTGCTGCGCGTCGAGCTGGCGTTGTTGCAACTCGGCGCTGCGCTTGTCGAGATCCTGCTGAGACGCCCACAGGCGCGACAGGTCTTCGATCGCGCGCAGCTGTTTGCGGTTGTCCTGCAGCAATGTGCCGAGCAGGCCGATCTGTTCGGCGACTGCGTCCGGCTCTGCGCCGGCCTCTTTGAACAGCACTTCCAGTTGCTGTTTGTGCGAGGCCAGTTGCTCAGCACTGCGCGCGGCGTTCTGTTCGAGGGACGCCAGTTCGCTCTGGCCCTTGTTCATGCGGTTGCCGATCAGCATCAGCTGTTGCAGACGGTCGCGGTAGGCGCTCCAGGCATCGCTCAACGGCGCCAGATGCGCACTCTGCTCAAGCTCCGCGGCGATGCGTTGCAAACGCGCGGCGACTTCAGTCTGCTTTTCCTGCAAAGCCTGAATCGCGCTCTGGCCATCCTTGAACGCTTGCTCGGCCGCTTGCCGGGCTTCGGCGCTGCTGGCGGTGTCCTTGATCAGGCGGGCGAGGGTGCTTTGCTCTTCGAATGCCTGACGCAGCAACGGCGCATTTTCGCTCTGGCGTTGTTGCGCTGCGCTCAGGGCGACTTTCGCTGCGTCGAGGTTCTGTTCCAGCTGCGTCTGGCGTTCCCCGAGTGCCGCGTGTTGTTGGGTGTGCGCGGCAATCTGCGCCGCCAGTGGTGTCAGCAGCGCATCGAGCTCGGCCTTGCGCGCGAACTGATGGCGTTGCGGGCCAAGCTGTTCCAGACGCGTCAGTTTCACCCGCTCGCCGGCCAGGGCCTGCCATTGCTGTTGCGCGGTTTGCAGTTGTTCGCTGGCCGCTTGCTGCGCTTCCTTCAACTGACGCAAATCCTTCAGCCAACTGTGTTGTTGCTCAAGTTGTTTGAGCTGCGCCTGTTGCGCCTTCATCTGTTGCTGCGCGGTGTTGAAACGCTCGTCGAGTTCGGCGCGTGCTTCCGGCGCCAGCGGCGTCACGCCGGTAGCCTGATCCTGCAACAGCTTGTGCGCTTCGCGGGCTTCTTTGGTCTTGTCGAAGGCGCGGCGGCCGAGGCGGGTGTACAGCGCGGTGTCGGTGAGTTTTTCCAGCAGTTCACTGCGGTCGTTGTCGTCGGCCTTGAGGAACGCGCTGAACTCACTCTGCGCCAGCAGCACAGCGCGAGTGAACTGTTCAAAGTTCAGGCCCAGCGCGGCTTCCAGCTGGGTTTTGTATTCGCCTTTCTGGCTAGCGAGCAGTTGATCCTGATCGAGGTCGCGCAGGCTCTGCCGACTCGCTTGCAACTTGCCGCCAGCCTTCTCGCGAGCGCGATTGGCTTCCCAACGCGCGCGATAGCGGCGGCCATCGACGCCGACAAAATCCACTTCGGCATAGCCTTCACCGGTGCCGCGTCGCAGCAAGGTGCGCGGGTCGCCAGTGGCGATTTCACCGTCAGCATCGGGGACTTTCGCATCTCGGCCGGTGTTGTTCAGACGCGGTACAGCGCCGAACAGTGCCAGACACAAGGCATCAAGCAACGTGCTTTTGCCGGCGCCGGTCGGGCCGGTGATTGCGAACAGACCGGCGCTGGCCAGCGGTTCAGCGGTGAAATCAATCTCGAACGGCCCGGCCAGCGAGGCGAGGTTCTTCAAACGAATGGCGAGAATTTTCATGGCTGCTCGCCCTCCAGTTGCACGTCCTGCAGCAGTTCAGCGAAGTCCTTGAGCGTCTGCTCGTCGACCTCGCTGCCGTAGTTGTCGAGCCAGGCGCGGCTGAACAATTCCTGCGGGGTGAGCTGGTCGAGTTCGATCAGCGTGCTGCCGTCATCGCTGCCATCGGCACCACGATTGCCGGCGTATTCAGCGGCGATGCGCACCAGTCGCACCGCTTTGCCTTGCAGTGCGGTTTCCACTTGATGGCGCAGATCCGGTTGCGGCTCGTCAAGACGCACGCGCACTTCCAGCCATGGCTGGCGCTGGGTTTCGGCGAGCAGATCGATGTTCGGCAGGTCGGCCAGTTGCAGCAGAATCTCGGCCAGCGGCGCCGGGCCGATGCGTTGCAGGTTGACCGAGCGCGGAATCAGTTTCGGCTCGACGCTGACCAGTGTTTCACCGTCGAGGACCACATCGAGAATCTGATGCTGATAACCGATTTCGGAGAACGACAGCGGAATCGGCGAGCCGCTGTAGCGGATGCGCTCTTCACCATTGACCTTCTGCGGCTTGTGCAAATGGCCGAGGGCGACATAGCTGATGCTTTCGCCGAACAGGCTGGCGGGCAGCGCTTCGGCATTGCCGATGATCAGGCTGCGCTCGGAATCCTCCGACACCGAACCCCCGGCCATGTGCGCGTGGCTGATAGCGATCAACGCCTGCCCGGGCTGGCGCTTGGCATTCGCCGCCGCGATCAGCCACTCATGTACCTGACCGATGCCGCGCAAATAGTTGTCGCCCAGATGCGCGCCAGTGACTTCCGCCGGGCGCAAGAACGGCAGCGCCAGACACCACGCGGTGATTTCTCCCTGCGCATTCGGCAGCGGCAGCAACAAGCGCTCGGCGTCGAGCTGCCCGTCATCCAGCCACAGCACCCGACCCAACGCGTGAGTACGCAAACGCCGCATCAACGGCGCCGGCAGCTCGATCCGCGAGCCGGAATCATGGTTGCCGGCAATCATCACGATGGTCAGCAGCGGCTGCTGTTCGTGAGCGCTGACGATGAAATCGTAGAGGCGTTCCTGCGCTTTGACCGGCGGATTGACCGTATCGAAGATGTCTCCGGCGATCAGCAGCACATCCGGCTGCGCCAAGTGCAACTGGCGCAGCAGCCATTCGAGAAAACACGCGTGCTCGAAATCGCGCTCCTGGCCGTGCAGGTTTTGCCCAAGGTGCCAGTCGGAGGTGTGGAACAGACGCAAGGTGGACTCCGCTACAGAAAAGAGGTGATGGCCGCGCGGGAATGAGGAGGCGGCGAAAGAGGGGGAGAGTTTACAGTCTATTGCACCGCGCAGTCTTCGCACGGACTCCTGTGGCGAGGGGATTTAGCGAAACGTCGCACCGCCCTGAACGGCTGCGCAGCAGTCGCAAAATCAGACCCTGCGGTGTGTCAGGCATATTTGAGTTGCGGAATTTGCGGCTACTTCGCAGCCCAACGGGGATAAATCCCCTCACCACAAAAAACAAAGGCTGCGAATGCATTCCCTTGCAGGAGCTGCCGAAGGCTGCGATCTTTCGCTTTTCACTTCGGATAAAGCGGCGGCAATCCACTCTCACTCACCGGATCCTGCACTCGTTCCGCCGCTGGAATCGTTCGAATCGCCCGCCACAAATCCTCACCCTGCCAATGCTGCCCCGTCTCGCTGTACAGAGCACCATTCAACCCATCCAGCGCATCCGATAACGGCACAAACCGCGCTGCCATGTCCGCCAGTGTCTCCGGCTGCTGCCGCGCCCAGGCGTCCAGTGCCTGGCGGGTGGCGTGGGGGTCGTTGGCCTGGCTGGCGCGTTTGATGTCGTCTAGCAGGGTGCGTGGGCTAGGGCCGGTCTGGGCGGCGCGGTGGATTGCCGGTTGCCAGCGGGCGCGCCACCAGAGGCCGAAGCCGAGCAGGGTGGTGCAGGCGAGGATCAGGGTGCTGAGTTTCCACCACCACAGGGTGTCGTTGTCGGGCGTACTCGGTTGCAGGGTGCCGGCCGGGGTGTCGATTTGCAGGCTGGGGTTGTTCGCCACTTGCAGGGTGCGCGCGGGCAGGCTGCTGTGTTCGAGGTGGTCTTCGAAGGTGTTCCACCAGACCACGTCGACGGTTGGCAGGTCGATCGCGCCGCTGCGGCTTGGCACCAGGGCTTCGCGTTCTTCGCGGCTGCCGATGATGCCGCGGTCGCTGCTCTGGTTGCTCAGCACCGGTTGATCGGGGTAGCGGCGCAGGCCGTTGACGTCGGTGGCGGGCAGGGCTGGCAGTTGCGAGCTGGCGAGGCCTTCGACTTTCAGGGTCAGGCTGCGGGTCAGGGAATCGCCGACCTGGGTGTGGTCGGGTTCCGGGCTCCAGCTTTCGCTGAGGCTGAGGCTGCGCGCCGGCAACCATGGCGCATCGACCGGGTAGGTCAGCGGTTTCGGTTTGACCGTCAGCGGAATCGACGCCGAGCTGACGCGCATCAGTTTGCCGGGCTTGGGCCCCGAGGCGTCTGCTGATGGCGCGGTATCGACCAGCGTGGCGCTGAACGTCTGCGGCGCGATGGTCAGCAGGCCGCTGTGTTGCGGATAGATCGCGTAGCGCATCTCGATCACGCCGTGGCGCAGACCGTTGATGTCTTTCTCGTAGGTGCGCGTGTCGCCAAGTTGTTCGATGCGCGCATCGGCAATTTGCAGCGGGCTCAGGCTGCTGTCGTCGTACAGCGAAACCGAGTGGTAGATGCGCAAAGTCAGGATGGCCTGGGCCTGCACGTAGACGCTGGTCTGATCGAGGCTGGCTTCGATGAACACCGGATCAAGGCTGTTGCTGTCTTCGCGGTTGTCGCTGGCGATCACCTGCACGGTGATCGGCTGGCTCTGTGCTTCGCCCAGTTGCAGCGGCGGAATCACGACGCTGCCGTTCTCTTTCGGCAGCAAGGTGATGATCCAGCGGGTGGTCGCGCGGTTGTCGCCGTTGAGGGTGTTGAGCTGGTTGACCTGGCGCGTGCCGCGCACTTCGAACAGCGCTTCCAGCGCCGACAGATCGGGCTTGCCGAATTGGGTGACGTCGTCAGTTTCGAGGGTGAGCTCGACCGTCTCGCCGGAGTTCAGGCGACTGCGATCCACGCTGGCGGTCAGCTCGGCCGCCTGAGCGGTGGCCGTGCAGATCAGCAGGGGCAGCAAGAGAGCGGTGAAGCGGGTCATCGATTGTTTTCCTGATCCTGATGTTGTTGCTGTTCGTACCAGAATTTGCGCCTGAGCAGTTCGCCCGGGTCGTCCGGGATCTTGCCCAGCCATTGCTCGAGCGCCTGACGCTGCTCGCCTTCGAGGTTGTTCTCGCTCGGGCGCAGGGTCGGCACCGTGTCGGTTTCCTCTTCCTCGTTGCTGCCGGGGATTTCATTGGGGCCGGGCAGCGGCGGGGCGGTCGGCGGCGGTTCGCTGGCCGACTCGGCCGGTTGCGCCTCGCTCTGGGTTTCACTGCTCACCGCCGGAGGGGGCGCGGTGGTGGGCGAGGGCTCATCGCCGGGCAGACTTTGTTCGTTCGGCTGGTTATCCGGTTCGGGCGGCGGCGGGGCGTTTTTCTGCTTCAGCAGGTTTTCCACCAGCGCCTTGTTGGTCTGCGCCGGACGCAGATCCGGTTGCAGCTCGAGCGCCTGTTCGTAGGCATCGATCGCCGCTTCCAGCTCGCCACTTTTTGCCAAGGCGTTGCCACGATTGTAGTGGGCGCGGGCATCGCTGCCCTCGGCAAAACGCTGAGCGGCGCCACTGTAGTCGCCGGCCTCGTACAACGCCACCCCTTGCCATTGATGATCGTCAAAATGCTGCGCGGCTTCGGCCGGTCGTTTCTGCTTGAGCAAGTGCAAACCCTGTTGATCGGGGCGCAGCCACAAGTCTTCGAAGTCGAAAGCGTAGCTCGGTTGCGGCAGGCACCACAGCAGCGGCAGGCAGAACAGCCAGCCACGGCGCCCGGCACACGCAGCCAGCAACAACAGCGGCAACAGCAGCCAATAGCCCTGATCGGCCCACGTATCGAGGCGCACGGTCTGGCCGTCGTCGCGCAGGCTGCGCGGGCCGTTGAGCAGGCCAAGGGCGCCAAGATCAGCCTCGTCGAGTCGCGCCGGGTGATACTCACCGCCGACGCTGTTGAGGAAAGTCGCCAGACCCGGGCTGTCGAGTTGCGGCACGCGGATCGCGCCTTGCTCGTCCTTGAGGAAACTGCCGTCCTCCTGGGCAATCGGCGCACCTTCAGCGGTGCCGATGCCGAGCATCAGCAGTTGCGTCGACTCGCCATTCAGCGCACGACGAATGCCTCGCCGTTCTTCTTCGTTGAGCGACGAACCGATCAGCAGAATCCGACCCTGTCCCAGCGCACCTTGCTTGAGCAAGGCCAATGCTTTGCCCACGGCCAGATCGGCGCGGTGGCCGGCTTCCGGCATCAGCGACGGCTTGAGCGCGTCGAGCAGATTGCGACTGGTCGCCAGGTCATCCGACAGCGGCACCAGCGTGTGCGCGCTGCCGGCATAAACGACGATGGCGGTCTGCGCATCGCTGCGCGCCTGCAACAAGTCGAACAGCTTGCGCCGCGCCTGTTCCAGACGCGTCGGTGGCGAGTCGGTGGCGAGCATCTCCGGGGTCAGTTCGAGCACGACTACCAGCGGATCGGCGGGTTTCTGGCTGGTCTGTTCGACGCGCTCCCAGCTCGGCCCGAGCAAGGCCAGAATGGTCAGCAACCACGCCACACCAAGGGCGATCCACGGCAGTTTGCTCTGGCGCCCGCTGCCGCCACTGAGCAGCGCAGCGTGAAATGCCAGCGGCAGAATCATCTGCCAGCGACCGGCGCGTTTCTGTCGGTGCCAGAGTTGCCAGAGCAGCCAGCCGAGCAGCGGCAACAGCAACAGCCACCAAGGGCGGAACCAGTGCGGCCAGAGCGCGATCATCGGCGCCTCCGCAGGCGCAAACGCTGCAAGCGCTCACGCCAGTCCGGCAGTGGACTTTGCAAATACAGTTGCTTGGTAAACAGGCGTTGCAGCGGATTGTCCGGCCACAGTTCGCGGACGACCAGCAACAGGCTCAACCACAGCGCCAACCCCAGCGGCCAGTGATACAAGGCTTGCGCTGGGCGTGCCTGAGTCGGTTGCTGGGTCACCGGTTCGAGCTGATCGAGGGTGTCCTTGATCGCTTGCAGCTCCAGGCCGTCATGGGCGCGGAAGTACTGGCCGCCGGTGATTTCGGCGATGGCCTTGAGCGCCGGCTCATCCAGATCAAGGCTCGGATTGACCCCGAGCAGGCCGGTCGAGCCGCTGTCCTCGGGATTGGCGCCGATGCCGATCGGATAGATTCTGACGCCCTCGCTGGCGGCGAGTTTTGCGGCCGTCAGCGGATTGATTTCGCCGCCGTTGTTGGCGCCGTCGGTGACCAGAATCAGCACGCGACTTTGCGCCGGGCGCAGACGCAAGCGTTTCAGGGCCAGGCCGATGGCATCGCCGATCGCGGTGTTCTTGCCGGCGATGCCGATCCGCGCCTCGTCGAGCCAGACGCGCACGGTGCGCCGGTCAAAGGTCAGCGGCGCTTGCAGGTAGGCCTGACTGCCAAACAGGATCAAACCGACGCGGTCGCCGTCGCGGCTTTCAAGGAAATCGCCGAGCAAGTGCTGCACCAGCGATAGGCGGCTGACTTCTTCGTCCTGCCATTGCATGTCGGGGAAATCCATCGAGCCGGACACGTCTACCGCCACCAGCAGATCGCGACCGCTGGCGGCGATCGGCAGTGGTTCGCCAAGCCATTGCGGGCGGGCGGCGGCGGTCAGCAGAATCAGCCACAACAGGATAAACGGCGCCTGCTGCCGCCAGGTCGGCAAGTTGGCGCGGGCGCGGCGGTGGGCGAGGCCTTCGAGGTCGGCGAGGAAGCTGACTTTCAGCGCCGGCTCGCCGCTGTCGGCCACCGGCAGGACAAGACGCATCAACCACGGCAGCGGCAACAGCACGAAGATCCACGGCCAGGCGAACTCAAACATGTTTGCGAATCCACGTGTCGACCGCTTGGGTCAGGCCGGCGATGGCTTTGTCATCGAGTTTGCATTCCGGCTTGTACGCGCCTTCGACCAGCACCATCCAGCGCGTCAGGCCGGCAGCCGGGCAGCGGTTATCGAGGAAAGCCAGCCATTTGCGGCCGTTGAGGGTGTGGCTCTGGCTGTACGGATAGTGGTTGCGGCACAGGCGTTTGAGCAGGCCGTTGAGTTGTTGCAGCCAGGCACCGGCCGGAGCGCCGTCGTAAGGCTTGGGCATTTGCGCCAGTTCGGCGAGCGCGGCGATGCGCACCGGGTCCAGCGGTTGCTCGGCGCGTACCACCGGGCGTTTCTTGATCGGAGTGAAACGGCGCAGCTTCCACACGGCAAAACCCAGCAGCGGCAACAGCAGAAGCAGCAGCCACCAGCCTGGCGCCGGCGGCCAGAAGGCGATCGGCGGCGGCGAGATCAGCGGTTGCAGTTGTTCGAGGCCGTTCATCGACCTTTCCCCGGACGCTGCGGGTTGAGGAACTCGCGCATCTGCTCGACCATTTCGCTCTGCGTGCTCAACGGCATCAGCAACACTCGCAGCTTTTGTGCGAGCAATTCCCAACGGGCGATGCGCGCTTCGGCCTGAGCGCGGTAGGTCTGGCGCAGGTCGAAATTCAGCGTGTCGATTTCCAGTTGCGCGCCACGCTCGGCGAAGCGCAGCAGGCCGGCAGCGGGCAGGGCGTGATCGAGCGGATCGGACAGCGGCAGCATCAGCAGATCACAATGCCGCGCCAGCAAACTCAACTGCTGCTCGGCGCTGTCGGACAACGCGCGTTCATCGCAAATGACGATGGCCAGACTGCCCGGGCGCAGCACTTCCCGCGCGCGGCGCAGGGCCACGCCGAAGGCATCGCGATCCGGCTCGCGCTCGCTGTGCAGCGACTGGTTGACCTTGACCAGCCGGTTGAGCAATTGCAGCAGGCTCTGCTTGCTCCGGCGAGGCTTGATTTCGTAGTGCTCGTTGTCGCCGAACACCAACCCGCCGACGCGGTCGTTGTGCCCCAGCGCGGCCCAGCCGATCAACGCTGCAACCTGCGCCGCCAGCACTGACTTGAACATCAGCCCCGAGCCGAAAAACAGCCGCGTACTTTGCTCGACCATGATGAAAATCGGTCGCTCGCGCTCTTCGTGGAACAGCTTGGTGTGCGGTTCCTGCGTGCGCGCGGTGACGCGCCAGTCGATGGTGCGCACGTCGTCACCGGCCTGATACACCCGCACTTGGTCGAAGTCGACGCCACGCCCACGGAATTTCGAGTGATGCAGGCCGATCAGCGGGCTGCGCTGACTCGGCGTCGAAAACAGTTGTACCTCGCGCACGCGGTGACGCATTTCGATCAGCTCGGCGAGGCTGATGCGGATACCGGGTTCGGAGGGCAGGGCGGCGTTCATGGGGGTCAAGCGACGGCGACGACGTCGAGAATCCGCTGCACCACGCGATCCTGATCGATGCCAGCGGCTTCGGCTTCGAACGACAGAATGATGCGATGGCGCAACACGTCGAACAGCACCGCTTGAATGTCTTCCGGGCTGACGAAGTCGCGACCGGCCAGCCAGGCGTGGGCGCGGGCGCAGCGATCGAGGGCGATCGAGCCGCGCGGACTGGCGCCGTAGGCGATCCATTCGGCCATTTCCGGATCGAACTTGGCCGGGTTGCGCGTGGCCATGACCAGTTGCACCAGGTATTCCTCCACGGCGTCGGCCATGTACAAACCAAGGATTTCCTTGCGCGCGGCGAAGATCGCCTGCTGGCTGACCCGACGCTCGGGCTTGGTCTCGCCGTTCAGCGCCTCGCCACGGGCCTGCTGGAGGATGCGCCGTTCGACAGCGGCGTCGGGGAAACCGATCTTGACGTGCATGAGGAAACGGTCGAGCTGGGCTTCCGGCAGCGGATAGGTGCCTTCCTGTTCGATCGGGTTCTGCGTGGCCATCACCAGAAACAGCGGCGACAGCTCATAGGTGCTGCGCCCGACACTGACCTGGCGCTCGGCCATTGCTTCGAGCAAGGCCGATTGCACCTTGGCCGGCGCACGGTTGATTTCGTCAGCCAGCACCAGATTGTGGAAGATCGGCCCTTGCTGGAAGACGAAACTGCCGGTTTCCGGACGGTAGATTTCGGTGCCGGTGATGTCGGCCGGCAGCAGGTCGGGGGTGAACTGGATTCGATGGAACTGGGCTTCGATGCCCTCGGCGAGTTCTTTGATCGCTTTGGTCTTGGCCAGACCGGGTGCGCCCTCGACCAGCATATGGCCGTCGGCGAGCAGGGCGATGAGCAAACGCTCGATGAGTTTTTCCTGGCCGAGAATCTGCGTTGAAAGAAAGGTTCGCAGCGCCAGCAGCGCTTCACGATGTTCCATCGGTGACTGTTCCTGGAAAGGGGGTGGCCGGGGCGTCTGGATAACGCCGGGGCTGGGGGCGTTACTTTAATCCATCGTGGGGGGCGGCGACTAACGGCATTTTGTGCAAAAGAGCAAAAGATCGCGGCTTTTGGCAGCTTCCCGGTTGGAATGCGATCCCCTGTAGGAGCTGCCGAAGGCTGCGATCTTTTGATCTCCTGTCAGCAGGAAACTTATCGGATGGCAGTTCCGGCCTCTTCGCGAGCAGGCTCGCTCCCACAGGGTCTGATGTACGCATTCCAATGTGGGAGCGAGCCTGCTCGCGAAAGGGCCAGCCCGGTCAATATCAAACCTCGCTGATAAAGGTCCCGGTGCCATCGAGAATGTTCTTCAAAGTCTCGACAACCTCATCCATATCCACCATATCCGGATTAAAACTGATCTCCAGCACATCATCGCCATTCAACGCATCGGCATCCGCCGCAGCAATCTCGATCTTCAGCAGATTCGACGTCAGCGTGACCTTCACTCCGTCAAGCGTCGAAGGCTCGCCATCCAGGGTGATCTCCAGCTCATCCTCATCCGGATAACGGCTCATCAGGAACATCTCGCCCTTGTCGCTGTGGCAGCAGAGCATGGCCATGTTGTCTTCTTCGTCGTCGCACGGGTTGACGATCAGTAGGGCGGTGGTCATTTGCATGGGGGAAATCCTGGGCAGTGGCGGCGGTGAGTCTTTTCGAAGGCGCGATTTTGCCAGTCTCAACCGGTTTGCGCTGCCTGCATCGGTAAAAAGTGGCAAAGCAGGATATTTCCGTCGCCCATTTCCGAGTAGCAAGAAGGGAAAATCCGACGCCAGCGTAAGGCAATTACCGGATGCGCAAAATCCATCCGAAATTGCGATTTTTCGCTTGTGATCGCCGCCTTTTTACCGTTAGTTTCGCCGCTCTTGCGCAATGGAGTGCGTTACGACAACCCCAAAAAGGGAACTTTGCCATGACCCAATATTTCGACCGCGCCGAACAAATCCGCCACCTGTCCGATGAACAGATCGAGGAAATCTACAAGCGCTATCTCGAAGGCGAGAAAACTGCCGCGCTGATGGCGGAATTTCAGATCCCTGCAACGGTGCGCAGTCTGCTCAAGGTTTTGCCCCCGGTCATCAGTGCCGACCTCAGCTGTCCTTACTGCAAACTGCCGATGTGGGTGCGCCGACACGCCAGAGGTACTCCGCTTTCGCTGCGCAGTACCTTCAAATGCGTACGCTGTGAGCACCAGCAAAGCCTTCCAGGCACCAATACCCGCCACACGACTTGCAGCTGCACAGAATGTTTCAAGGTGCGCCAGCAGCAGCTTGCCGCCCGGGCCGCGCGTGATCGCCTGGAATTGGAAGCTCGATATGGCGCGCGATGCCCCGCAGTGCCTTACGCCAATCTGGGATTTGTCCAGAAGCTGACGTTGCTCGCCTTGCTGGATGATGGTTACGGCGCGACCGTTGAATGGATTGCGCCGTTGAATGCGCCATCCAGAGAAGAGCTGCTCGCCCTGACGTTCGAGGCCCGTGAGGAGCTGCTCAAAGGCCTGCACGAGGCCGGGGTGCTGGCAGTTTCCACCGATTCCGACATCAACGCCTTCGATCGCAGCGAGGGCTGCAATATCCGCGAGTACAGCGCGGTGCGCTGGCTGCCCAGCGTCACGCTCGACGGCGTAACGCGCTGTACTCGCGAGAATCTGTATCAGGTCCTGTATCAGGAGTTGTCGGGCAGCGTCAAAGCCGCCTGGAAGAGCGAAATCTATTCGCTGGTCTTCAGTCTCGCCCGCGAAGCGTCCATTCAATACATCCGTGTGCTGGCCGCTGAAGTGGATTTTGCCTTCACGGCCGAGGCCCGTGCCGAAGAGGTGGTCGGGCAGTTGTTGCAGGACTTCTCGGTGAGTCAGTTGTATTACTTCGCCCGCTTGGCGGTACGAAACGCCGCGCACTTTTATGCCACCGGCAATTCCAAAGGGCGCAGTCACGCCTCCAACACCATTCCGCGCAACATGCTGAGCACGGCGCAGGACGCGCTCGCGCGCAACTGGCGCAAGAACGCCCATCGCGATGCGCGAGTACCGCAAACGGCCTTGCAGCGCTTGCTCTACGACGTGGTGCTCAAGGACAGCGGCGCCGGATTTTCCAAATCGCCGGGCATGTACTGGCGTGACGAACTGGTCCCGCAGTTCTTTTCCTCCGTGGCGTTCGACAGCGACTTGCTCAGCCATCTGCGCCTGTTCTGCCGCGAATGCGATTCGAGCAACATTGACGCCAGCATGGACAAGCAGATCCTGCAGACGATGTGCTACGACTGCGCCACGGTGAGCAAATTCAGAGCCTTTGAGGAGCTGCCGGACTGATCCGCGTCAACCGCTGGCGCTGAACCGGATGCCACGCTCAGGGTCGATAACAGGGCCTTGGGCGTTTTCGTTTCCGGATATGTAACGTCCTCGGCGACCGACCTGGCACGAAAGTCCCGTGAAACCGGGGTTTCGAACCTGCATTTCGGCGCACGCCTGCTAGTGTTGATGCAGGCCAAACCCTGCATTTACGTGCCAATGACCGAATATGTCGCAGCACCGCAAGCAGACACATTGTCGCACCCATTAAGCTGCGCAACGGATGAGCACCCGTAAAGGCATTGCTGGCAGCGTTGGCAGTCGCTTTTGCAGATGCTCATTCATGGAAGGTGAATGTGACCTGAGTGTCCCGTCCAGCTTCACCCACCTGTCTCCCTGTTTCCTCTGCCCGAGAATCAGGAACAGGGCGACACCAGCCCCGAAAGGGGTGTTGCACGCGACGCTTTCCATCAATAACAAGCTTAAGCGGAGTACCACAGATGGCGTTCTTCACCGCAGCCAGCAAAGCCGACTTCCAGCACCAACTGCAAGCGGCACTGGCGCAGCACATCAGTGAACAGGCACTGCCACAAGTGGCGCTGTTCGCTGAACAATTCTTCGGCATCATTTCCCTGGACGAGCTGACTCAACGTCGCCTCTCCGACCTCGCTGGCTGTACTCTCTCTGCGTGGCGCCTGCTTGAGCGCTTCGATCACGCGCAACCGCAAGTGCGTGTCTACAACCCCGATTACGAACGCCACGGCTGGCAGTCGACCCACACCGCGGTCGAAGTGCTGCACCACGACCTGCCATTTCTGGTCGACTCGGTGCGTACCGAGCTGAACCGTCGCGGCTACAGCATTCACACCCTGCAGACCACCGTGCTCAGCGTACGTCGTGGCAGCAAGGGCGAATTGCTGGAAGTCCTGCCAAAAGGCAGCATCGGCGAAGGCGTGCTGCACGAATCGCTGATGTACCTGGAAATCGACCGTTGCGCCAACGCGGCCGAGCTGAACGTGCTGAGCAAAGAGCTTGAGCAGGTGCTCGGTGAAGTGCGCGTCGCCGTCGCTGACTTCGAGCCGATGAAAGCCAAGGTGCAGGACATCCTCACCCAGCTGGACAACAGCGCCTATCCGGTCGATGCCGACGAAAAGAACGAAATCAAGAGCTTCCTGGAATGGCTGGTGGGCAACCACTTCACCTTCCTCGGCTACGAAGAGTTCGTGGTCACCGACCAGGCCGATGGCGGTCACATCGAGTACGACCAGAATTCCTTCCTCGGCCTGACCAAACTGCTGCGCACCGGCCTGACCTACGAAGACCTGCGCATCGAAGACTACGCCGTGTCCTACCTGCGCGAACCGACCCTGCTGTCGTTCGCCAAGGCTGCGCACCCGAGCCGCGTACACCGTCCGGCTTACCCGGACTATGTGTCGATCCGTGAAATCGACGCCGACGGCAAAGTCATCAAGGAACACCGTTTCATGGGCCTGTACACCTCGTCGGTGTATGGCGAGAGCGTGCGGGTCATCCCGTTCATCCGCCGCAAGGTCGAAGAAATCGAGCGCCGCTCCGGCTTCCAGTCCAAGGCTCACCTGGGCAAGGAACTGGCACAGGTCCTCGAAGTGCTGCCGCGTGACGACCTGTTCCAGACCCCGGTCGACGAACTGTTCACCACCGTGATGTCGATCGTGCAGATCCAGGAACGCAACAAGATCCGCGTGTTCCTGCGCAAAGACCCGTACGGTCGCTTCTGCTACTGCCTGGCCTATGTGCCGCGCGACATCTATTCCACCGAAGTCCGCCAGAAGATCCAGCAAGTGCTGATGGAGCGCCTGAAGGCTTCCGATTGCGAATTCTGGACTTTCTTCTCGGAATCCGTGCTGGCCCGCGTGCAGCTGATTCTGCGCGTCGATCCGAAGAACCGCCTCGACATCGACCCGGTACTGCTGGAAAAAGAAGTGGTCCAGGCCTGCCGCAGCTGGCAGGACGACTACGCCGCACTGACCGTCGAGAGCTTCGGCGAAGCCCACGGCACCAACGTGCTGGCCGACTTCCCGAAAGGCTTCCCGGCCGGCTACCGCGAGCGTTTTGCCGCGCATTCGGCCGTGGTCGACATGCAGCACCTGCTGAGCCTCAGCGAAAAAAATCCGCTGGTGATGAGCTTCTATCAGCCACTCGGTCAGGTTTCCGGCCAGCGCGAGCTGCATTGCAAGCTGTATCACGCCGACACGCCGCTGGCGCTGTCCGACGTCCTGCCGATTCTGGAAAACCTCGGCCTGCGCGTACTGGGTGAATTCCCGTATCGCCTGCGCCACACCAACGGCCGCGAGTTCTGGATTCACGACTTCGCGTTCACTGCTGCCGAAGGTCTGGACCTCGACATCCAGCAACTCAACGACACCCTGCAGGACGCGTTCGTGCACATCGTGCGCGGCGATGCCGAAAACGATGCGTTCAACCGTCTGGTGCTGACCGCCGGTCTGCCATGGCGCGACGTGGCGCTGCTGCGTGCCTACGCCCGTTACCTGAAGCAGATTCGTCTGGGCTTCGACCTGGGTTACATCGCCAGCACCCTGAACAACCACACCGACATCGCTCGCGAACTGACCCGGTTGTTCAAGACCCGTTTCTACCTGGCGCGCAAGCTCGGCAGCGATGATCTGGAAGACAAGCAACTGCGTCTGGAACAAGCGATTCTGACCGCACTGGACGACGTTCAGGTGCTCAACGAAGACCGCATCCTGCGTCGTTACCTCGACCTGATCAAAGCCACCCTGCGCACCAACTTCTATCAGACTGACGCCAACGGCCAGAACAAGTCGTACTTCAGCTTCAAGTTCAACCCGCATGCTATCCCTGAGCTGCCCAAGCCAGTGCCGAAGTTCGAAATCTTCGTCTACTCGCCACGCGTCGAAGGCGTGCACCTGCGCTTCGGCAACGTTGCCCGTGGTGGTCTGCGCTGGTCCGATCGTGAAGAAGACTTCCGCACCGAAGTGCTCGGCCTGGTAAAAGCCCAGCAAGTGAAGAACTCGGTCATCGTGCCAGTGGGCGCGAAGGGCGGCTTCCTGCCGCGTCGTCTGCCACTGGGCGGCAGCCGTGACGAGATCGCGGCCGAGGGCATCGCCTGCTACCGCATCTTCATTTCCGGTCTGTTGGACATCACCGACAACCTGAAGGACGGCGCACTGGTACCGCCGGTCAACGTCGTGCGTCATGACGACGATGACCCGTACCTGGTAGTCGCGGCGGACAAGGGCACTGCAACCTTCTCCGACATCGCCAACGGCATCGCCATCGACTACGGCTTCTGGCTGGGTGACGCGTTTGCGTCCGGTGGTTCGGCCGGTTACGACCACAAGAAAATGGGTATCACCGCCAAAGGCGCGTGGGTCGGCGTACAGCGCCACTTCCGCGAGCGCGGCATCAATGTTCAGGAAGACAGCATCACCGTGGTTGGCGTCGGCGACATGGCCGGCGACGTGTTCGGTAACGGCCTGTTGATGTCCGACAAGCTGCAACTGGTCGCTGCGTTCAACCACATGCACATCTTCATCGACCCCAACCCGAACCCGGCGACCAGCTTCGTCGAGCGTCAGCGTCTGTTCGACCTGCCGCGTTCGGCCTGGACCGACTACGACACCAGCATCATGTCCGAAGGTGGCGGTATCTTCTCGCGCAGCGCGAAGAGCATCGCGATCTCGCCGCAGATGAAAGAACGCTTTGACATCCAGGCTGACAAGCTGACCCCGACCGAACTGCTCAATGCCTTGCTCAAGGCGCCGGTGGATCTGTTGTGGAACGGCGGTATCGGCACCTACGTCAAGGCCAGCACCGAAAGCCACGCCGATGTCGGCGACAAGGCCAACGATGCACTGCGCGTCAACGGTAATGAGCTGCGCTGCAAAGTGGTGGGCGAGGGCGGTAACCTCGGCATGACCCAACTGGGTCGTGTGGAATTCGGCTTGAATGGCGGCGGTTCCAACACCGACTTCATCGACAACGCCGGTGGCGTGGACTGCTCCGACCACGAAGTGAACATCAAGATCCTGCTGAACGAAGTGGTTCAGGCCGGTGACATGACCGACAAGCAACGCAACCAGTTGCTGGCGAGCATGACCGACGAAGTCGGCAATCTGGTGCTGGGCAACAACTACAAGCAGACTCAGGCCCTGTCCCTGGCGGCGCGCCGTGCCTACGCGCGCATCGCTGAGTACAAGCGTCTGATGAGCGATCTGGAAGGTCGTGGCAAGCTGGACCGTGCCATCGAGTTCCTGCCGACCGAAGAGCAACTGACCGAGCGCGTCGCTGAGGGCCACGGCCTGACCCGTCCTGAGCTGTCGGTGCTGATCTCCTACAGCAAGATCGACCTCAAGGAACAGCTGCTGGGCTCGCTGGTGCCGGACGACGATTACCTGACCCGCGACATGGAAACGGCGTTCCCGCCGACCCTGGTCAGCAAGTTCTCCGAAGCCATGCGTCGTCACCGTCTGAAGCGCGAGATCGTCAGCACCCAGATCGCCAACGATCTGGTCAACCACATGGGCATCACCTTCGTGCAGCGACTCAAAGAGTCGACCGGCATGAGCCCGGCGAACGTGGCTGGCGCTTACGTGATCGTGCGCGACATCTTCCACCTCCCGCACTGGTTCCGTCAGATCGAAGCGCTGGACTATCAGGTTTCCGCTGACGTGCAGCTGGAACTGATGGACGAGCTGATGCGTCTGGGCCGTCGCGCCACGCGCTGGTTCCTGCGTGCCCGTCGCAACGAGCAGAACGCTGCCCGTGACGTCGCGCATTTCGGTCCGCACCTGAAAGAGCTGGGCCTGAAACTCGACGAACTGCTCAGCGGCGAAATCCGCGAGAACTGGCAGTCGCGCTATCAGGCGTACGTCGAAGCCGGTGTGCCGGAATTGCTGGCGCGTATGGTTGCGGGCACCTCGCACCTGTACACGCTGCTGCCGATCATCGAAGCCGCCGACGTCACCGGGCAGGACCCGGCCGAAGTGGCCAAGGCTTACTTCGCCGTCGGCTCTGCGCTGGACATCACCTGGTACCTGCAACAGATCAGCGCCTTGCCGGTGGAAAACAACTGGCAGGCTCTGGCCCGTGAAGCGTTCCGTGATGATGTCGACTGGCAGCAACGGGCGATTACCATCTCCGTCCTGCAACAGGGCGACGGTTCCCAGGACGTGGAAGCACGCCTGGCGCTGTGGATGGCCCAGCACGAAAGCATGATCGAACGCTGGCGTGCCATGCTGGTGGAAATCCGTGCTGCGAGCGGTACGGACTACGCCATGTACGCGGTGGCCAACCGCGAACTGCTGGATCTGGCGTTGAGCGGGCAAGCGATCCTGCCTGCGGTTGCTGCGAACGCCGAGCTTGAACTGGCGTAAGTAGTGGCTGAATGAAAAAGCCCCGGTATCGCGAGATGCCGGGGCTTTTTTATGCCTGTGTTTTTTTTGGTGTCTGGGCTGGCGTTTTCGCAAGCAGGCTCGCTCCCACAGTTGATCGCATTCCAAATGTTGGAGCGAGCCTGCTCGCGAAGAGGCACTTACATTCAATACAACTTTTGAGCTGGTTTACCCTCAAGCATCGACACTTTCTCCCCCGGCCGCACAACCAGATTACTCAGCGAACGGTCAAACTCCCGCAACGCCGCCAACTGCAATTCCTCCTGCTGATTGATATCCGCGACGATCTCTTCCGAGCGCTTGAAGTCCGCCCACACCGGCGTCAGTTCCCGCGCCTGCGAGCCCTTCGCCGTGCCGATGTAGTTCAATTGCGCATCGTAAAAATCGGCACTGACATCCGCGCGGATATCCGAGCTGCGCGAGGTGATCAACTGGCTGCGGGTGTCGACGATTGCGGTTACATCCGGTCTGGCGGCACGCAGGCTTTGCATGTCCGAGTACACCGTCACCGAGCCGAACTGGCGTTGCAGCGAAGCGTTGACCCACTCCACCGCGCGATCCGGGCTGGAGCTGGCGACGTAGGCGTCGTGGATCGGCTGCACCAGCAGGCTCTGACCAAAACCGGTGCCGGCCTTGGCCTGATACTCGCGCAGGTATTGTCGATTGGCCTGGGTGCCGGGGCTGTAAATCACCCCCAGCGAGACGCCGGGACCGCTCTTGACCAAAGTGGCACTGCTGCGACCGGTCGGGTGCGGCAGCAGCGTGTCGAGGGATGACACGGCTTGCGGAGCAGTGGGAACAGAGCAGGCAGAAAGCAGCAAAACGGAGATCGCCAGCAGGGCGGGAAGCGCAGGTTTCATGGTGTTTCTCCCGTGAAACAAGGTCTGTCGAGGAGTGTGCACGGGCCGAAGATATCGGCGGATATTCAGGGTAAACCTGCCGGCCTGACCGTTGCCTGAATAACCTGTGCGGGTTTAGTTTTATTGGCTTTAAGCGTTTGCAGGTAATGCCCCAAGGCAATAAAAAAGGCGCAAATGCTCGATTCGCGCCTTTCGTTTATGGCTGGTCACGCAGCCATCAGTTGTCCAGCGGGATCAGCACCTGCTCATCCGGGGCCAGCACCATGAACACCAGCAACTTGGCCGGCTTGGTCGAACTGGCGTTTTTCGACACCAGATGCTCGGAACCGGCCGGCTCGTACCAGAACTGGCCCTTCTTGTAAGTGATCGCTTTTTCGCCCTTGACCTGTGAAATCACCTCGCCGTCGAGTACGTAAGCCATCGCCGTACCTTCGTGCTTATGGGCGATTGAGGATTGCCCGGGCTGGTAGTCGACTTCGATCATCATGGCTTTCTTGCCGGGGGCGTTTTTCAGCAGTTGTTCCTGCAGAATGGTGATTTTCTCGGACGGATCGTGAGCCATTGCCGAGGCGGAGAGGGTGAAGGCGAGGGCGGCGGCGACGAGGTGCAGGGCTTTCATGGCGGGTTACCTGTGATGGTTGGGGTGTGCTCACAGTAGGCCGCAATGTGGCCGGTTCAAACGGCCAATATTCGCGAAGATCAGGTGACCAATTGGCCTCGGAAGGATTTCGGTGCGGCGCAAATCGCCTTCGCGAGCAAGCTCGCTCCCACAGGTTCTGCGGTTGCTCACCCATCTTGTGAACAACAAATAACCCTGTGGGAGCGAGCTTGCTCGCGAAGAGGCCGGTTCAGACGATGGGAAAGCTGTTGAAATCCACGCTATTGGCCAGGCGGCTGTCGATCAGGTCGATGAACCCCTGTGCCTCGGGCCGGTTGAAATGCGCCTGCATTGCCGCTTCCGACTGCCAGCGCGCGCTGACCGTCCAGCGGTGGCTGTCCTCGGGGCAGCGGTCGACCAGGTAGGAATCGCAGCCCGGGGTTTCGCGCAGGGTATCGACGATCTTCTGCAATTGCTTGCCAAGCTCTTCCGAGCGGCCCGCAACCGCCTTGACCTCAACCGTGTTGATCACTTCGTTGGACATTGCTCACACTCCTGAATCAGGCCGGACGAATCCTGCTCATTGAGGGGTAACGCCTGTGCAGAATAGGCCTGCCGCCGTGAATCACCAATAACCAATCGGCGGTAAAAGCCTTATACCAACGGCTCATGACAGCTGTTCGAGGATGTCGCGCAGGCGATCGAGGGCGATGTCGATGTCGAGGGTTTCGATGGCGCCGAAGCCGAAATACAGGCCTTCTTTCGCCGGCTGCTGGTAGTAGAAACCACTGATCGCATACAGGCCGACCTCGACCTTTTTTGCCAGCTCGATGACCAGCGGCAAATCGATCGGCACCTTGCAGAACACCGCCATGTGAAATCCGGCACTGGCCGGCACGGCTTGCAGCCATGGCGCCAGATCCGTCGCCATGCGCTCCAGGATGCGTTCGCGGCGTTGCGCGTAGATCGTGTGGCAGCGGCGGATGTGCTTGAGCAGGCAACCTTCGGCGATGAACTTGGCCAGCGCCCATTGCGGCAGGGTCGAGGCGTGCAGATCGGTCAACTGCTTGGCGCGAATCACCGCTTCGATGATCGACGGCGGCAGGATCGCGTAGCCCAGGCGCAACTCCGGCAGCAAGGTTTTCGAGAAGGTGCCGACGTAGGCGACGATACCGCGCTGATCGAGGTTGTACAGCGAGTCGGTAGGCCGGCCCTCGTAGCGGAATTCACTGTCGTAATCGTCTTCGATGATGATCGCGCCGAGCTCATAGGCACGGGCAAGCAGGGCCTCGCGGCGCGCCTGACTCATCGCCATGCCCAGCGGAAACTGGTGCGACGGCGTGACATAAATCAGCCGCGTGCCATCGGGAATCTGCTCGACCTGAATACCCTCGGCATCCACCGGCACCCCGACCACTTCGGCGCCGTGTGTGCCGAACAGCAAGCGCGCGGGTGGATAGCCCGGATCTTCCATCGCCACCAGACTGCCGGGGCGGGTCAGTACGCGAGCAATCAGGTCCAGCGCTTGTTGCGCGCCGTTGCACACCACGATGTCCTCGTCCTGACAGTTGATGCCACGAGAAAAGGCGATGTGCCGGGCGATCGCATTGCGCAGCGCCGGCAAGCCTTCGGCGACGCTGTAGAAACCTTTCGACTGCGCCATCTGCCGCATCGCATGGGCGACGCAGCGGCGCCAGTCGTCGTGGGGGAACTGGGCTTTGCTGGTGGCGCCACCGATGAAGTCGTAGCGCAGCGAACCTTGCAGCGTCGGGTGACGGAGGAACACCGGCAGATTGCGCCAGCTCTCGATCACCTCGGCACTGGCCAGCTCGGTGTGGCTCTGCTTGCGCTGCACCTGCGCCGGGCGGGCGTTGACATAGGTGCCTTTGCCAATCACCCCGGTGAGGAAATTTTCGTAGGTCAGCTGCGCATAGGTGTCGGAAATGGTCTTGCGCGAGATGCCCAATTGCTCGGCCAGCAAGCGACTCGGCGGCAACTGCGTACCCGCCGCCAGTCGCCCGGATTCAATCGCCGCGCGCAACTGCTGATACAGCTGGCCGGCAAGATCCTTGCGGCCGTTGATCACGACATGAAGTTCCATACCGACGAGGCTCCCGGGTGTTGAGTGAGGTGTCGGTCAGATTAGCGTTGTTGGGCTTTTGGCAGTAGTTGCGTGGAGTAAAAACCGCAAATTGGCGCAAGTCCCTGTGGGAGCGAGCCTGCTCGCGAAGGCGGTGGGTCATTGAACAGATTCGTTGTCTGACACTCCGCTATCGCTGGCAAGCCAGCTCCCACAGTTTTTGCGGCGTGCACAAATCTTGTGAACGACGTTAAACCTTGTGGGAGCTGGCTTGCCAGCGATGGCGGTGGTGCAGTGGATGAATATTTGTCTGGGAAACCGCTTTCGCGAGCAAGCTCGCTCCCACAGATATTGCGTTTGGCCGAGGTTCAGTGGTGTAGCCGAAATTCGTGGAATTGGGGCTGTAACACAGCCTGCACAGCCCGTACCGTGAACTCATCATTCCGCCTGCCGAGAGCCGCGCCATGTCCCTGCGTCTGGATTACTACAACGCGTCGCCCAAGGCGATGAAAGCGATGCTTGCCATGGAGGCGCTGACCGCCAACCTGAGTATCGAAGCGCCGCTGCTGCAATTGATCCGGATCCGCGCTTCGCAACTCAACGGCTGCGCATTCTGCACTGACATGCATTCGGTGGACGCGCGGCGAGCCGGGGAGAGTGATCGGCGCTTGTATGCGATCGCGGTGTGGCGCGACAGCAACTTCTTCAACCCCCGCGAACGCGCGGCGCTAGCCTGGGCCGAGGCGGTGACGCTGTTGGCCGAAAGCCACGTGCCGGATGACGTTTACCAACAGGCGCGCGAGCAATTTGATGAAGGTGAACTGGTGGACTTGACGGTTGCGGTCAGCACGATCAATAGCTGGAATCGCTTGGCCGTCAGCTTCCGCCAGACCCCGAGCGATTGAGTTGCGTCGTAAAAACAAAACGAGAGAAAGAAGAGGTAAACGCCGATCGTTCCCACGCTCCGCGTGGGAATGCCTCAAGGGACGCTCCGCGTTCCAATGGGACGCAGAGCGTCCCGGGCTGCATTCCCACGCAGGAGCGTGGGAACGATCAGTCCTTCACTGCGGCGGCCGCTGCGGTTTCACTGAGGTGCCAAACGTATTGCCCATCCGCGTACTGGTCGCCGCCGGGGTCGCCAGTCCGACCTGATTCGGCGGTCGCTTGTGCACCGGCACATTCAACGCTTCCATGTTCTTCTGCGCCGCCGCCGCGCCGTCAGGGTTGTTGCCCATCTGCTGGCTCAGGCAATCGTAATTCGGCGCCTTGTAACCGCCGACCGTGACCTCGACACAACCCAGCGGCTCCTCCGCCTGCGCCGCGCCCACCGTCATCAGCAAGACCCACATCCACCGCGTTTTCATGTCCGCCTCCTGGCCCGCCCGAATGGGCCGCTCTGGGGTTTGAGTCTAGTGCAAGCGCGGCGCAAAACCCGTGATGGTTTTTTTGCACCGCCCGTCATACCAGAGTCATAAATGCCCCGCAGGATAGCGATTTTCAGGGGTGCGCCAGTCGTGCAGCGAGGCAGTTCGCGGATCAGTCTTCAGCGCTCGGCGACGCTTGTGCGCCGCGCGGGTCTGGGGTGGTTGCTCGGTCTGCTGGCCAGCGCAGCCCATGCTGATCCGGCAGCGGCGGACATGCGCATGACCTTGCACATCCCCGCGCAGGAACTCGCTCGGGCGTTGGATCAATACAGCCGCGCCACGGGCGTTGCCGTGCTGGTCGACAGCCAGTTGAGCCGGGGCCGCCGCTCCCTCCCCGTGGATGGCGAATTCACCGCCGCCGACGCCTTGCGTCATCTGCTCGGCGGCACCGGGTTGATGGCGCGCTACGCCCGCGCCGACGCGTTCACCCTGCAAGCGGCGCAGGTGGAAGACCTGCCAGTGCCGACGGACAAACCCACGCCGGCCGCTGTCGCGGTCAACCGCAGTTATGCGACGGCGGTGCAAGCGGCGATCGAGCGCAAGCTGTGCCTTTCGCCGCTGACCCGGCCGGGCAGTTATCGCGCGGTGTTGCAGGTGTGGGTCGGGCGCGACGGCGTGGTGCAGCACAACCGGTTGGTCACTTCGACCGGCGATGTACGGCGCGATAACGCGCTGGTGGAGAGTTTTCGCAACCTCACAATCGATCGGCCGACGCCCAGCGCCTTGCGCCAGCCGGTCACGTTGCTGTTGTTACCGGAGTCGTCAGGGAAACGCATGGAATGCACGAGATGGGAAGGAGTTTCCGGGGGATGAAAGACGCCGGACAAAGCGTGATGGGCCAGTTGTTCCTCAGCTCCTACGAGGATTTTCGCGTGCGCCTGCGCCGCCGCCTCGGTTCCGAGGACCTGGCCAACGACGTGCTGCACGAAACCTGGCTGCGGGTCGATCGCATGGAAACCCCGCCGAACCTGCTCAAGCCCAACGCCTACCTGTATCGCATGGCCCTGAACATCGCCGCCGACCGCCGTCAGGCCGATGCGCGCCTGCTCACCGGCACCGAAGTCGAGGAACTGCTGCAACTGGGCGACGAAGCCCTCGACCCGGCGCGGGTGGTCGGTGGGCAAAAGGAGATGCAGGCCCTGCTCAGCGCCTTGTACGAACTGCCCGCACGGCGTCGGCGGATCTTTATCGCCGCGCGGCTGGAAGAGGCGCCACACCTGGAAATCTCCCAGCGTTTCGGCATTTCCACGCGCATGGTTGAAAAGGAAATCAAAGCCGCGTTGGGCTTCTGCGCAGCGAAACTGGAAAGAAAAGTGTTTCAGCGGTTCGGTCGCGGGGCCGGAAAACCGTCTAGCGAATAGTGACCCGATTAATCCGTTGAGAATTTGCGCGTTTGAACATCTTTCGACTGAAACCCGCCGAGCCCTCGGCCACCGAGTCTCTGCACAGCGAAGCCCACGACTGGCTGATCCTGCTGACCTCGGGCCGTGCCACTGTCGCCGACGCCCGCGCCCTGCGCGAATGGTGCGCGCAGAGTGGCGAACACGCCCGGGCCTTCGAAGAAGCCAAGCGGCTATGGCATCACCTGCAACCGGCCGCCGAAGCCGTGCAGGGCCGACGCGGCTTCGGTCGACGGGCATTTCTCGGCGGCGCGATTGCGGCATCCGCCGCATTCCTGCTGGTGCGCGGCACGATTCCCGGTGGCTTCGAAGGACTGGGCGCCGACTACATCACCGAAGTCGGCCAGCAGCGCCGGGTTGAACCGGCGCAAGGCGTCAGCCTCGAACTCAACACCCAGACCCGCATCAACCAGCGCAGCGTCGAAAACGGCGTGCAGGGCTTTGAACTGGTCAGCGGCGAAGTCGAAGTGCAAACCGCACGCCTGCCACTGGCGATGCAGGCCGGGGCAGGGTGGTTGCGCGCCAGCCAGGCGCGCTTCAACCTGCGCAACACCGACCAGCAAGTCTGCGTGACCTGCCTCGACGGCACGGTCGACGTCGCCATCGACGGCCGCAACCTGCGCCTCGAAGCGGGCCAGCAAGTCACCTACGACGCACGGCAAATCGGCAACGTACAAACCGTCGACACCGCCGCCGTGATGAACTGGCGCCAACAAGTGCTGGTGTTCAACGGCGCCACCCTCAGCCAGATGATCGACGAAATCAACCGCTACCGCCCCGGCATGCTCCTGCTGCTCAACCGCGAACTCGGCCAACGCCGCGTCCAGGCCCGCTTCAACCTCGACCAACTCGCCGGCGTCGCCTTGCTGATCCGCGATGCCTACGGCGTCAAATGCACCGAACTCCCCGGCGGCGTGGTCGTCCTCAGCTAACTGCCTGCCACACACAGATCCCCTGTGGGAGCGAGCCTGCTCGCGAAAGCGGTTGCCCAACTGACCAATATCTTCCGGTCGCACTCGATCCCTGTGGGAGCTGGCTTGCCAGCGATAACGGCCTAACAGCCAACCAACCTGCAACTGACCGCCCCCAACCCAATTGTGGGAGCGAGCCTGCTCGCGAAAGCGGTTGCCCAGCTGACCAATATCTTCCGGTCGCACTCGATCTCTGTGGGAGCTGGCTTGCCAGCGATGACGGCCTAACAGCCACCCAACCTGCAACTGACCGCCCCCAACCCAATTGTGGGAGCGAGCTTGCTCGCGAAAGCGGTCTACCAGTAACAACAATGCTGACTGACCCACCGCACTCACGAGCAGGCTCACTCCTACAAAAAAACCGCGGTGATCCGGCTATTGCAACAACCCAATGACCTGCCGATACCGCTCAACCCCCTGCGCCGTCTGCCGACTCAAACGAATCTCCAACCCCAACGGATCCTCCCGCCGATTCCCGCTCAACTGCCGCCATCCCTTATCCACCTCCCAAACCCGCACCTGCACGTCACTCACCTCACTCAACACCGCAACCCCATTCCCAGGCGCCGGCAACGGATAGCGACTGCGCGCCTCAGCCACCGCCCGATACAACGTATCGCCCTTGACCCACCACCGAACCCGCTGCAACGCCCCTGGCTGATCCGCCGCGCTACGAATAATGTCCAGCCGAAACCCCTTGCTATCACTACTGCGCACCGTCACCGCCGGCGGCGCGGTCGGCGCCTCATCCTCAGCCCCGACCTTGCGCGGCTCGCTCAACTCCACCCCCGCGCGCATGTCCACATCCCGCTGCAACTGATTCAACACCCGCAACAACTCATCGCTCTGCTCACTGCTCGCCTGCAAATGACTGTCCGCCCGCGTCACACTGTCCAGCCCGCGCCAGGCAATCAGACTCACCACCGCCATCAGCAGAATCGCGACCATCACCTCGATCAGAGTGAACCCTTGCTGAGTCTTCATTGAATACTGATCCGCCCACTGCCATCGCGCAGCACACTCAGCCGATTGGCCCCATCAGACAAAATCAGCCGCAACGGCGGATTGATCCACTCGGCATTCAGCACCACCGTCTGCCGAGGTTCCACACGCACCTCCACCTTCGGGCTCTGCCACGCACGCGGGCGCAACTGCGCATCCTCCTTGAACGACTCAAACCCCACGCCATCATTCCCACGCCGCCCAAAGCGAAACCCCTTGGCATCCGTCACCCACACAATCGGCCGCCCATCGGCGCGAGCCTCCGCCTGCGCCACCTGCAACAACTGCGCAACCCGCTCGGCATCCTTGCGCAACAACTGCAACGGATCAGGCCTGATACTCAAACTGATCGCCGCACTGGCAATCCCAATAATCACCAGCACCACCATCAACTCGATCAACGTAAAACCCTGCTGCCTGCTCATCACCCGCGCGCTCCTTGGCGTCCCACCCCATCGTGCCCGGCGAACATGTAAGGCATGTGAAATAAAACGGAGAGAATTGCCGCGTAGGCTGGCAGCAGGGACAACAAGGAGCGACAACCCATGAAATTCACCGCACGGATCACCCCGGCGCAAACCGTCCAGGCCCTGGCACTGCTCGCCGCCCTGGTGGGCCTAGCGACGTGGTCGTCGCTGCTACTGACCTCGGCGGAATCCCACACCCCCGCAGCCACCCCGCAAGTGCTCGCGGCGAGAAGCGATAACCCGGCGTTGCAGTGGTTCTCCAATGAGACCGCACCGGTGGATATCAAGGTGAGCGGGGTGATCGCGGGGGGGAGTGGAACGGTGGCGATATTGAGTTTGAATGGTGGTGCGCCGAGGAGTTTTTTGGTGGGGAGAAGGTTGGGGTTGGGGTGAAGTTGGTGGGGGTTGAGGGGATGGGGTGGTGATTGAGCGAGGGGGAGAGGGTGCGGTTGGGGGTGGAGAGGTTGGGGAGGGGTGGTTTTGCCGAGGTTGACTAGATAGAAATTGCAGAATTGAAGTGATTTTGCCTCGTCGTATTAACTGGGGAATACCCTACTAGAACAACGTTTTAAGCTCTTCGGCACTCAGAAAGAACTGACTAAATAATCGTTAGTGGGCGTCGAAAAGCAGGTGCCTTCTGTTCTCAATTCTTTGTGATCTTGGCCTCAAATTTACTAAACCGTGACCTTTCAAGCGATTGTTCAAAAAAAGATTATTTAGTCGTATACCTCCGTTTTTCTCTGACGTCCCTGAAGCCTCTTTTGCTTGGCAGCGTGGTCGCAAAAAGCGACCTGTTCCAATCTAAGTGGGCGCAGCAGGGGCTCCTGTCTGACCAGGAAAAAAACCGCACGTCAGCAAATTGCGCGAGGATGTAGACATTCACTTCGACAAGATAATACTATAATGCCATTATGGTGAAAGATTTCGATGTATTTTGGTTGATTGAAAGTGAAGGATAAGAAATGGATTTCGTACTTTTTTCGCGCTGTACACACTCACTGCTCTCCCGAAGCGCAGATTGGTATTTTCAAGCTGCCACGAGCGTAGTCGTGATCAAATCCGGCCATGGTGGAATCTAGGTGCCAGTTTAGAGCCCAAAGCTTTCCTTAAAAACTTCATGATTTTAAGTGTGGTGTTATATGGATATAAACAGGATTAAATCCCTTATCGCTTCATCCCCTCCTGCCTCGGCTTTGTTCACAGGTGTTAAAACCAATACGACCGGCAAAAGCATATCTTTTCAGCTTTTGCATGGTTGGGATATTGCGTTGGCCAGTAAGTGTGATAAGGAATGGACCGCGAAAAATATTGAAATACTCCATTGTGTAAAGAGTTCTGTAACGTGCGAGGCGGAGCTCTTGCAAAAAATATCGGAATTACAGATGGAAGATGCTCACTGGCGATGGACGGCTAAAGCTATTCATCATAGTGCCCAAGAGTATAATTGGTTTTTTTACTTGGCAGAGGACGCTGTTCAGGCTGCTTGCCTTATATATCACCCGAAGGACAGTATAATTGATGGTCAAGGGATTTTTTATATAGAGTATGTCGCAGTTGCACCATGGAATAGGCCTAATCCGCTGAGTGCTGCACGCTTTAAAGGCGTGGGGTCTGACCTTATTAAATATGCGTCTAAATTTGCCACTGAAACCTTAGGTTTACGTCCGGGATTTTCGCTGCATTCACTGCCAAAAGCAGCCGCTTACTACAATAAAATCGGTATGACGTGTTTTCCAGAAAGAAAAAAAGAAAGCCTTGATTATTTCGAGATGGCTAAAGAAGCCGCTCAAAAATTCGGAGCTCCTGCTCATGGATGATAAAGATGAGTTCGAAGATTTTTTCGTCTCAACATCTGACTGCTCTCCTGAAAGTCTTTTGGGAGCGCTTAAAGCCTATACCGAGATCATAGATAAACTGGGCTCTGATGACCCTCTTATATTCAAAGATCTACTCTCTGGGGTTGCGAGCAGTGCTCTTTTTCGTCGAAGTGGGACAGATAAAGAGGCTGAAGTTTTTTTATGGCTTTCTCAGGTGCAGCGCTACGCTGAGATCGTGATTTCTAACGGGAAGGTGCAGAAGTTTAATGGCCTATCCCAACAGTCGCTAAAGGAGATCGCTAGATATTCTCTGGATGTGGAAAATATAACGAATATATCCAGTCTGCTTTGGCAATATGGTGTTGTGCTTATCTATTTGCCACAGTCTGCCGGAATGAAGACTGACGGGGTTTTCTTTAAGCTCCCATGTGGAACTCCGATAGTCGGTATGACACTGCGATATGATAGATATGATTATTTTTGGTTTACACTCATGCATGAGCTTGCTCATGTATCGATTCATTATGATCAACTGTATGAGCCTCACTTTGATTGTCTCGAAGATGTCGGTGAAAATCATATTGAACTCGAGGCGAACCAACTAGCTAAAGAAATATTTATAAGTCGTAGCGATTGGCGATCCGCCTCTGTAAGAAGGCATCACAGTGCGCAGGATCTATTTAAGGACGCGGAGAAGCTGTCTATACACCCTGCAATCTTGGCAGGCTTCGTGAGGCATGATTTAGGGAACTATACTCTATTTAATACCATTATTAATAAGATTAGCGTCAGAAGGATGATCAGCGCAAATGCATAAGTACATGCCGTTTCTTAAAGCTAAGGCCAATGAGTTTGGGGCGATTAAGTCTCTTAGCAAGGAAAAGAAAAAACTCGTCATTCCTTTTTTCGATCTTCCTATGAAAAAGGATATGGATGCCTCGACTTTAAAGCAGAGCATCGAGAAAGTCTCTCGAAAATTTTGCTTGAATATGAAGGGCGTACCTGAGTACTTTGTGGACGACTACGATATTCCAAACTCAATCCACATTGGAGGGCGTCCGAGCTATGAATATTTTGCAGCATGCATGTTTGCTCAGAATCTTTGTTTTAACCCAGTTGTTGGTATAGATCGCACAGCGGATCGAAATGCTTGTGTGTTCACGCCTGCAATCACTAAAGTTGTAAAAAGTAGAAGAATTGCTCTACGTGTCTCAAGCGAAGATCTCATTAGCTATAATTTGATTCGGTCAGATATTTTGCATCTCCTAGCGATGGGGGATGGCATTTATGATAGATGGGTACTTGTTATAGATAATAGGGTCTGTAAGGGTGTTGATGCGCTGACTCGTTCTCTACAGATAAAAGCTTTTTGCGCGGCTGCTCTTGCTGATCACGCATATGAATCAATTGTGATTACAGGTTCTACACTTCCTCCTGCTGCGGGTGATGTACTTTCAACTAATAGTGAAGTTCATTTGGTTCGCAACGAAATTGCCATCTTTAACAATGCTATTCCAGCATTTTCTGGTCGGCATGTGATTTTTGGTGATTATACTATTGTAAGTCCTGATTATTCGGACTCTGATATTGATCCGCGTAACATGCTCAACGTGACTGCGCCTAAAGTGGTCTACTCTTACGAAGGCAAACACTATATTGTGCGCGGCGGTGGCATTAAGACGCATCCAAGAGGTTTCAAGCAATATAATGATATTGCTTCAATTATCATAGCAAAGCCTTTTTTTCGACACGGCAACTCTGCAGGGGATTTGTATTTGGTTGAAAAAGCAGCTGGGCTTGGGTCAACGGTGATGCCTGGTAGTATTTTGAAACCTACAATCAACTCTCATATATCTTTCATGCTTGATCTTTTATAAGGCTTCTAAGTACAAGGGCTTTGCCTATTGTCAGGCTGAGCTCTTGTGCTCCGAAAGCCCGAGAAATCAGAGAGGATAGAGAGTCTCTGTTTGTTTTGCTCTGAACTTTTTCTTCTAGTTCGAGTGCGATATCAAGCAGTTCGTTTCGCCATAGGGTTAACAATGCTATCTGCTTGTCAAATGATGCACTCTTCTTTACTTGGCGTACTGATTTAAAAACAATTCTATTTGATGAGTTGCATTTTGCTTCAAGAATGCCCCAGTGACTTGGGGCGATTTTAACGGCTTTTGCTATGTGCTTTGAAGTGGTCACTAAGGTAACTTTTCGAAAAGCAAGGTCGTAATATAAGCCTTGCTGAGCAATTCTTTCAATTTTGTCACCATCACCTTTGATCTCATAACAATGAGCTTCACTATGGATGGCGACTACGTCAGCAATAGCATTGCCATTATGAACCCGCAATTCTTCAATAAGCGCTTTAGGCCGAGGATGAGCGTTCCTTAGTCGAGTTAATAATGCGGCGCGGATTAATGAGTCATTTAACATATTTGTTAGATGCTCCCATAAGTTATAAGCTCAATTAAAAGAAACAAGTGCAATATCTAATCCTGCGTTGCGTGTAACGGTCAACCCTAAATACTGCTCTAAGGTGCAGTTTGGTGGTAATTAACACTTGATTAACCCCGCGCGACATCATATGCATGGCGCAGGCGCCTCAGGCCGTGCTAGGTCGATTGTATCATTGACATCGAAAAATCGCTTCAGTGTCGCTAATGGAATCTCAGGTTCTGCGACCGACAAGTCTTTCCGGTGCTTTCTCGAGATCTCAGCATTTAGGCGCGAAAAAAGCTTAGTCATGAGCTTGTCGAGGCATGAAGCGACTTGCAAAAGTGATCGCGTGTTTTTCCTGAGAATAAAAGGGACGGATCTATTTTGTGGAACGTGACGGCATGAGGCCTCGATAAACGCCAATGTTTAAAAGGACATCTCCAGTCACGCTCTCAGGCTACATATCCTTGCGCCTTTGCCTACAGCTACGCCAGAATCCGCCGGCTTGTGAGCTTTGTTCTTGGTCTATATCGTCTATGGGTCGCTGCAATCCAGCGACCGGGTTTAGCGACCCGACCAGGTATAAGTTCAACGACGCTCCAGTTTGTCGCAGACGTTTGCGATGACGCTATGGTGGCTGTGCGTGGGAGACCTTCGGGTCTGCCGGGTCTTATACCTCTCGGTTCGCTAACCCGCGCACAGCTGCCACCCTTACTTGTTTAGCGACAGGTTTTGGTGGTTCCACCAGGTATAAAAATGGAGCTTCACCATGATCAAACCAACACCCAACCCGCCCGAAACCGATCCCACATCTCCCTACGAATCCCTCGATTCAAACAAACTCCACGAAGCTGCCGACCGCGCGCTTGATCATTACCTGTCGCCAAACAATCTCCTGCCTCCGCCGCGTAAGGCGCGTGGGATGTATGCGGTGACGGCGGATACCAAGAATGAAGAACTGCTGGCTGATGCGAGTGAAACGCTTGCTTCGGCGAAGACGATTGCTCAGGACATTTCCAGTTTGTTGCCGGCGCCGCAGCGGCGGGCATTGTTGGGGGTTGCTCAACTGATCATGTTGGGGGAACTGGCGGTGAATCGGGCGCTAGATAATTTGGAATTGCCGGGTTGATGCGGGTGTCGGGATCACCTGGTGATTGATCGGGTGTTTATTCTGGCGCTTTCGCGAGCAAGCTCGCTCCCACGGGGGGGATGCTGATTGCTGATGGTGTGTACGACGTTGGAAACCTTTGGAAAGACAAAGGGGCGGATTTATTTTCTAAAAATACATCCGACCCCTCTGTAGCGCTTGCTGCTTTTGCCTCTGCATTTGCATGAACACGGGGAAATGCAGCTACCGCTAAAACGGTCCTTTATGCAGCAGCCACTTCTTTTGGTGTAAATGTATCGCGCGCTACATTACCGACGGTGTTGGTCGTGTAGGCATCGAAACTTCCACCAATCAGGCCTCCCAGCAGCGGCACAGCTTTGCCAAGATTGATCACGCCTTTTTCACCAAACTTGGTGAACAGCTTGAAGCCGACCTTTTTGTTTATCTCTATCAGAGTCTTACCGGAAATGGACTTCACGGCGTTCATCGCAAGTTTGTTGCCTACGGCAATACCGATGTCTTTTAGCACTTCTTTGGCGGAGTTGGCTGTGAGACAGGCGAAAACGAGAGTCTTGACCTTGTCATCCTTCACGTCGTAGCCACCTAAGTGGGCGATGGCGGCGATCATACGAATTTGTACGAAAAGCACACTTGTGATGTTGGCGGGCAACGCTACGGGCAGCGTAATCAATCCACCTAAGCCGGTAATGAAGCCAGAGGTGGCCGATTTGGTGTTCTGCCAGCGAATCAGGGAGTTAGCTTGATCGTAAGCAGGGCTTTCCTCTTTGGCGTAGCTGGCTGCGAGCTCCTCGGCGGAATCAAGACCGGAGAACCCATTCACAGACCTCTCGTAGGCCCAATCAAGTACCTGCATTATCTTTTCTTGACTTATCAGTTCCATCTTCAGTCTCAGCGTATGATTAGTGGCGTTATGATGCCATGCATGCCTGGTTATTTACATCACTTCGCTTTGAATAAATTCGCTCCAATGCTTTCGCCGCCGCGCTGACGGTATAACTCCACTTTCTAAATAATCGCCCAGCCCCCCGCGATTAAATGCTGCAGGACAGGGGAACACATTCGCGGGCTCGATAAACATCAATGTTTAAAAAGACATCTTAGGTCATGCTCCCAAGCTACATATCCTTGCGCCTTTGCCTACAGCTACGCCAGAATCCGCCGGCTTGTGCGCCTAGGGGGCGGGTTCTATTGTGGTCGCGTCGCTGACGAATCAGCGATCGGGTTTCGCAGCCCGGATCAATCAAGGCGCACAGCGCTCCAGTTCGTTGTCATTTTTGGCAATGGTGCTTTATGGCGGCTGTGCGCGGGATACCTTCGGGTATGCCGGGTTCCTTGATTCCCGGTCTGCGAACCTGCGTACAGCTGCCACCCCTATTCGTTTCGCAGCGAAACGTGGCGGCTCCAATAATCAAGGAGCTTTACCATGATCAAACCCACACCCAACCCACCCGAAACCGATCCCACGTCTCCCTACGAATCCCTAGATTCCAACAAGCTCCACGAAGCCGCCGACCGCGCGCTTGATCATTACCTGTCGCCAAACAATCTCCTGCCTCCGCCGCGTAAGGCGCGTGGGATGTATGCGGTGACGGCGGATACCAAGAATGAAGAACTGCTGGCTGATGCGAGTGAAACGCTGGCTTCGGCGAAGACGATTGCTCAGGACATTTCCAGTCTGTTGCCGGCCCCGCAGCGGCGGGCGCTGTTGGGGGTTGCTCAACTGATCATGTTGGGGGAGCTGGCGGTGAATCGGGTTATGGATAATTTGGAGGTGGCGGGGTGATGTCGTTGGCCTTGATCCGGCGCGGGGCCTTGGGATTTTAGGTGCGGCAGAAAAGCCCCTCACCCCAGCCCTCTCCCGGAGGGAGAGGGAGCCGACCGAGGTGTTTTGCGTTTTACATCGACCTGAGCGTGCGCGTTGATTATGGATTTGTGATGCTGCGTTCTGGTCGGTGTGATTCTGGTGTATTGCCGGAGTTTCCATTGCTGCATAGCTGCGTATGCCTGAGACCTGTAGACACTCGAGTAAAAGAGCCCCTCACCCCAGCCCTCTCCCGGAGGGAGAGGGAGCCGACCAAGGTGTCTTGCGTTTTACATCGACCTGAGCGACCGCGTTGATTATGGATTCAGAGCGATGCGTTCAGGTCGGCGTATTTCTCGAATATCCCCGAATCGGTTCCCTCTCCCTCGGGAGAGGGCTAGGGTGAGGGGCTTCCTGGCCGTGACAACAGGGTCTCCAGTCTGGCCAACGGCGGCGCATCCTGGTTGCGGTCGAATACTTGAATTCCAACCTTGAGCAGCCGCCCATTCTCTGCGCTGGCAATCACCTGTTCGCAGCGCAGCATAAGCCGTCCTTGATCACATTCAACAGCCTTCATCCCATTCGGCAACCGGCCTTCCAGGCGCAGCTCAGCCATCCGGCTCTGCGCGGCAATCATCGCCACCGACCGATCCCTTAAAACCCCACTGCTCTGAGTCATCAACCCCGCGACGCGCACGGCGGCGGACATGGCGACGGCGATGATCGCCAGTGCCACCAGCACTTCAATCAGGGTGAATCCTTCCTCTCGCGTTCGCGCGCGCATACATGGCCTAAAAGCAAAACCCAGCCCTCGACGCTAACCCCCGTCCTTGACGGCTTGACGACGGAAACACCCGAGGATTTTCAACATCCCTGACATATCTTCTTGCAACACTGCGCGTCGAATTCGGATCAAGCCAGGGAATGTCGAGATGGATATCGCACCTTTGAACACGCTCAGTCAGTCGCCGCGCACACCGCGTAGCCAGCAGGGTTTTACCTTGATCGAGATCATGGTGGTGGTGGTGATTCTGGGGATTCTGGCGGCGATGGTGGTGCCCAAGGTGCTCGACCGGCCGGATCAGGCGCGGGCGACGGCGGCGAAGCAGGATATTGGCGGGTTGATGCAGGCGTTGAAGTTGTATCGCCTCGATCACGGCACGTATCCGAGCATGAATCAGGGGCTGAAGGTGTTGGTCGAGCGGCCGGCGGATGCGAAGAACAGCAACTGGCGTTCGTATCTGGAGCGTTTGCCGAATGACCCGTGGGGCCGGCCTTATCAGTACCTCAACCCGGGCGCGAATGGTGAGGTCGATATCTTTTCCCTCGGCGCCGATGGCCAGCCTGACGGCGATGGCGTGAATGCCGATATCGGTTCCTGGCAGTTGTAAGGCCGGCCGTGAACACAGGTTCGCTCAACGGGGCGAAGCAACGGGGCATGGCGATTATCAGCGCGTTGTTGATCGCCGCCGTGGTGGCGGTGATTGCGGCGGGGATGTTGACGCGGCAGAGCGTGGCGACCCGGGCGCTGGAGGCCGATCAGCAGCGTGTGCAGGGGCGTTGGCTGGCGCTGGGTGGTCTGGAGATCAGCCGGCAGTTGCTCTGGGATGCGCGCCTGCGTGATCCGTTGACCCGGCGTGATCAGCCCTGGGCGCAGCCGTTGCTGGCGGCGGGTTTTGCCGGGCGGCTGGAGGACGAGCAGGGCAAGTTCAACCTGCGCAATCTGGTCGCCAACGAGCGCATCGATGAGGCGCAGGTGCAGGCGTTCGAGCGCTTGTGTGAGCTGATCGGCGTGAGTGGCGTTGTCAGCCAGCGCATCCGTCAGCGGGTGATTGCCGGGTATCCGCATCTGCTGAATGCGCAGATTGGTGCGACGGGCAAAGCAGGTTTCGACAGCGGCCGCGCGACGTCGCCGGATGCCGATCACAAACCGCCACCGCCGAAGCTGCCGATGCTGCGCACGCTGGATGATTTGCGCAGCGTCGAAGGCGTGACGGATGCGCTGATCGGCCAACTGGCGCCGTACGTGACGGTGATTCCGGCGACGACGTGGATCAACGGCAACACCGCGACGGCGCAGGTGCTGGCGGCCTATGTGCCGGGACTTTCGCTGGAGCGGGCGACGGCGTTGATTGCCGAGCGTGACGCCGGGCGCTGGTTTATCAATCGCGGCGATTTCGTGAACCGCTTGCGCATGCCGCAGCTGGAAATGAGCAGCGTCAAGGTCGGCATCACCAGTGACTGGTTTCGTTTGCGCGGTGAGGCGCGGCGTGATCAACGGCGGGTCAGCCTCGACGCTTTGCTGCACCGCAGCGAGGATCGGCTGCCGCAGGTGATCTGGTCGCGGGTGGGCGCATGAGCCAGTTGCGCGTCGCGTTGCCGCCGCTGGCGGAGCTGGAGTTGCACAGCGAAGTGAGCTGCGCCTGGCTGGATCGTCAGGGGCAGGTCAGTCGTGAGGAACGGCTCACTTTGAGTCAGTTGGGGCAACGGCCGAAGCAACCACCGCTGCTGTGTTTTCTGCATCCGGCCGACAGCCTGCTCGCCAGCATTGATCTACCGCCGCTGCCCGCTAACAAAACCGCGGCCGCGGTGCAGTGCGCGGCGCAGGCGTTGATGCTCGGTGATAGCAGCCAGATGCATATCGGCCACAGCCCTCGTGATGCAAGCGGGCAGGTGCAGATTGCCTGGGTCTCGTGGCAGCATTTGCAGCGTCTGGCTGCGGTGCTCAAGCAGGCGAAGTTGACGCTGCGCGGTTTGTATCCGGCGCCGTACGGCCTGCCAGTGCTGCCGGGGTTTGTCGCTTGTGTGGCGGACGGGCATTTGCTCCGTCGCGAGAGTTTGAACAGCGCGCAGGTTGAGCCGTTGCTCGGTGACGAAGTTGATGAGGCATCGTTCGAAGCCGGATCAGCACAACGCTGGATCGGCCCCTTGCCCGGTTGGGGTTTGCACGGTGGTCTGCAGCAAAGCGGCGGCGAGCAACGTGGCTGGGGTCGTGCTGTCGGGTGTGTGGCTTTGGCCGTGGCAGTCTGGGTGATCGGGCTGAATATGTACGCCGCTCGCGAAGCGCGGCAGGGCCAGCAGCTCAAGGCGCAGATGAGTCAGCGGGTGAAGCAGGCGTTTCCTGAATTGCCGGTGATTCTCAACCCGCTGCAACAGGCGCGTCAGCAAGTGGAGCAGCGGCAAAAAGGCGCGGTCGATGACCCGGCGCAGAACTTCAATCGGCTGGTGTTGCAGGCCGGCACGGGCATGCCGTTCATGGCCGGCAGTGTCGAGCGTCTGACCTACCGCAACGGCGCCTTGCAGCTGGCGTTGCTCAGCGATGCAAACCGTGGCGGCAACGACAAGGACTGGCAAAGCACCCTGGCCCAGGCCGGCATCAGCGTCACTGCCGATGACGCAGGCTGGACCTTGCGGCCGAGCGATGAATCCAGCGCCAACACCAACGAAGACGACGACAGCGGAGCAGACGATGAGTAGGGCGACGCTGGCGATTTACCGTGCGCGCTGGCAGCGCTTTAGCAGTCAGTTGCAGGCGCGTTGGCAGCCGTTGGCGCTGCGGGAAAAACGCATGGTCGCCGGCATGGCCGTGGTGCTGATCGGTCTGCTGATCTGGCTGACGCTGGTCAAGCCGCCGTTGGCCAGGATCACTTTTTGGCAGAGCGAAACGCCCAAGTTGCGCGCGCAAACCGAGGCGCTGGAAGTGCTGTTGCGCAGCGTCAATGTGCGGCCGCAGGGGCAGAGCGTTGGCCAGTCGCTGGAGCAAAGTCTGCAAGCGGCGGGGCTGGCCGGGCATTACCAATTACAGGAAGCGGAGGGCGGTGCGTGGCAGTTGAATGTCGACGCCGCGCCGGCCGATGCGCTGCTCGACTGGCTGCTCAGCCAGCCGTCACAACTTTCTCTGCAGGTGGTCGAGGCGCAGTTGCAACGCGCAACTGAAACCTCGACCGAAGTCACCGCCGGCACATTGTCAGGCACCGTTCGCATGGATCAGGCGCAGGGCGCTAAGGAAGCTTCATGAAGGAGTCACGCTGCAAACCGGCACGTCTGGCGCTGCCGTTGTTGCTGATGGCATTGAGCGCGTGCAACAGCACCACGGCGCCGCAGAATCAGCCGCCGTTGTTGGTGGACAGTGAACTCGGCCGGCCGCTGGCCAACACCCAGCGCAGCGGCGATGCGGTGGCCGATCGCGAGCGCGCGCAGGCTCAGGCGCGGCCGGTGCCCAAGCAGTTACACAACATCAGTCAGCGTGGGCGCAGTGCTGGCGTTGCGCCGAGCAATGCGGTTGCGCGTAATCCGTTGGGCGAGCAACCGGTGACGCTGAATTTCGTCGAGGCGGATATTCAGGCGGTGGTTCGGGCGCTGTCGCGGGCCACCGGGCAGCAGTTTCTCGTCGATCCACGGGTCAAGGGCAATCTGACCTTGGTTTCGGAAGGTCAGGTGCCGGCCCGTCAGGCCTACGACATGCTGCTCGCGGCGTTGCGCATGCAAGGCTTCAGCGTGGTCGATGTCGGCGGCGTGGCGCAGGTGGTTCCGGAGGCCGACGCGAAACTGCTCGGCGGGCCGATCTACAGCGCTGACAAACCGGCCGGCAACGGCATGCTCACGCGCACGTTTCGCCTGCAATACGAAAACGCGGTGAACCTGATCCCGGTGCTGCGCCCGATTGTCTCGCCGAACAATCCGATCAACGCTTATCCCGGCAACAACACCGTGGTCATCACCGATTACGCCGAGAACCTTACCCGTGTTGCGCAACTGATCGAGAGCATCGACACGCCGAGCGCGATCGACACCGACGTGGTGCAGATCCAGAACGGCATCGCCGCCGACATCGCGCCGATGGTGGCCGACTTGCTCGACGCGCCGGGCAATGATCCGACGCAGAAAATCGCCGTGATTGGCGACCCACGTTCCAACACCATCATCATCCGCGCCGGAAGCCCCGAGCGCACCGAGCTGGCGCGCAACCTGATCTACAAACTCGATAACGCGCAGAGCAATCCGAGCAATCTGCACGTGGTTTATCTGCGCAATGCCCAAGCGGCGAAATTAGCGCAGGCGTTGCGCGGTTTGCTCACCGGCGAGAGTGACAGCGGCAGCAGCGACGCGGCGCGGTCGGTACTCAGCGCGATGGGCAGCAGCACTGGCGGCAATGCCGGGCAGAACGGCCAGAGCAGCACGCCGAGCACTGGCACTTCAACGACGACTGGCAGCGGTGCAAGCGGCGGCAGTTATGCGCAGGGCAGTGGCGGCGCGGCCAGCAATGGCGGCACGCAGAGCAGCGAACAGAACGTTGCGTTCAGCGCTGGCGGGGTGACGATTCAGGCTGATGCCACCACCAACACGCTGCTGATTTCCGCACCGGAGCCGCTTTATCGCAATTTGCGTGAGGTTATCGATTTGCTGGATCAGCGCCGTGCGCAGGTGGTGATCGAGAGCCTGATCGTCGAGGTCGGCGAGGACGATGCCAGTGAATTCGGTGTGCAATGGCAGACCGGTAACCTCGGCGGCAAAGGCGTGATCGGTGGCGCTAATCTGGGTGGTGCGGGTCTCAACACGGGGGCCAAGAACAGCATCGACGTGCTGCCGCAGGGTTTGAATCTTGGCTATGTCAACGGCACGGTCGACATCCCCGGCATCGGCAAGATTCTCGACCTGAAAGTGCTGGCCCGAGCGCTGAAGAGCAAGGGCGGCACCAACGTGCTGTCGACGCCGAACCTGCTGACCCTGGACAACGAAGCGGCGAGCATTTTTGTTGGCCAGACCATCCCGTTTGTCAGCGGCAGCTACGTCACCGGCGGCGGTGGCACCAGCAACAACCCGTTCCAGACCGTGACCCGAGAAGAGGTCGGCCTCAAGCTCAACGTACGCCCGCAGATTTCCGAGGGCGGCACGGTGAAGCTGGATATCTATCAGGAAGTCAGCAGCATTGATGAACGTGCTTCAAACAGCGTGACCGCCGCCGGCATCGTCACCAACAAACGAGCGATCGACACCAGCATTCTGCTCGACGATGGGCAGATCATGGTTCTCGGCGGGTTGCTCCAGGACGGCTACAGCCAGAGCAATGATGCCGTGCCGTGGCTGGGCAGCCTGCCGGGTATCGGCGCGCTGTTTCGCAACGAACGCCGGGCGATCACCAAGACCAACCTGATGGTGTTCCTGCGCCCGTACATCATCCGCGACAGCGAAGCGGGGCGCAGCATCACCCTCAACCGCTACGACTTCATGCGCCGCGCCCAGGGCGGCTTGCAACCGGAACGCAGCTGGGCGATGCCTGACATGCAGGCGCCGCAATTGCCAAGCGCCGCGCAAGGCGTGCCAGCGCCGGGGCCGACATCAGGCCCACGGGCCACGATCAAAGCCGTACCGATTGAAGGGAGCACCCGGTTTTGACTGAGATGATGACTGTGGTGAGGGGATTCATCCCCGCTCGGCTGCGCAGCAGTCGTAAAACCGGTACACGGGATTTGCCTGGAGAAATCGATTCTCAAGGTTTGGGTCTGCTTCGCAGCCCAACGGGGATAAATCCCCTCGCCACAGGGGATCCCATTGCCACTGAGGATTCCATTGCCACAGGGGATCGCATTGCCACGGTGCCGATTAAAGGGAGCACCCGGTTTTGACTGAGATGATCACTGTGGCGAGGGGATTTATCCCCGCTCGGCTGCGCAGCAGTCGCAAAACCGGTACACGCGATTTGCCTGGAGAAACCGGTTCTCAGGTTTTGGGTCTGCTTCGCAGCCCAACGGGGATAAATCCCCTCGCCACAGAGGTTCCCATTGCCACTGAGGATTCCATTGCCACAGAGGATCGCATTGCCACGGTACCGATTGAAAGGAGCAACCGGTTTTGACTGAGATGATGACTGTGGCGAGGGGATTCATCCCCGCTCGGCTGCGCAGCAGTCGTAAACCGGACACACGCGATTTGCCTGTAGAAAGCGGTTCTCAAGGTTTGGGTCTGCTGCGCAGCCCAACGGGGATAAATCCCCTCGCCACAGAGGTTCCCATTGCCACTGAGGATTCCATTGCCACAGGGGATCGCATTGCCACGGTGCCGATCAAAGGGAGCACCCGGTGTTGACTGAGATGATGACTGTGGCGAGGGGATTCATCCCCGCTCGGCTGCGCAGCAGTCGTAAACCGGGCACATGCGATTTGCCTGTAGAAACCGGTTCTCAGGTTTTGGGTCTGCTTCGCAGCCCAACGGGGATAAATCCCCTCGCCACAGGGGATCGCATTGCCACTGAGGATTCCATTGCCACGGTACCGATTGAAAGGAGCACCCGGTTTTGACTGAGATGATGACTGTGGTGAGGGGATTCATCCCCGCTCGGCTGCGCAGCAGTCGTAAAACCGGTACACGCGATTTGCCTGTAGAAACCGGTTCTCAAGGTTTGGGTCTGCTTCGCAGCCCAACGGGGATAAATCCCCTCGCCACAGGGGATCGCATTGCCACGGGGGATCGCATTGCCACTGGGGATCTCATTGCCACTGGGGATCTCATTGCCACAGAGGACCGCATTGCCATGGCGAATTGTGGGGAGGGTGAGCGATGAGTGCATTGCCTTACGCCTGGGCCAAGGCGCAGCGCATTCTGTTGCGCGATGGCGTGCTGACGGTGTGCCCATCGACGCCCGGCTGGTCGATAAGCGAAGTGCGTCGGCAGTTCGGCGCGACGCGGATCGAGCGGGTGCGTGATGACGAGCTCGACGGTTTGCTCGCCAGCGCTTACGCCGATACCGGCAGTGCGGCGGCGGTGGTGGGTGCGGCGGAAAACGAGGTCGATCTCGATCGGCTGATGCAGGACATACCGGAAATCACCGACCTGCTCGACACCCAGGACGGCGCGCCGGTGATTCGCATGATCAACGCTTTGCTCACCCAGGCCGCGCGCGATGAGGCCAGCGACATTCACATCGAGCCGTTCGAAACCCATTCGGTGGTGCGCTACCGCGTCGACGGCACCCTGCGCGATGTGGTCTCGCCGCGCAAGGCGTTGCACGGTGCGCTGGTGTCGCGGATCAAGATCATGGCCCAACTCGACATCGCCGAAAAACGCTTGCCGCAGGACGGTCGTATCGCGTTGCGCGTAGCGGGGCGGCCGATCGATATTCGGGTGTCGACGGTGCCCACCGGCCATGGCGAGCGCGTGGTGATGCGCCTGCTCGACAAACAGGCCGGGCGCTTGCATCTGGAAACCTTGGGCATGGATGCGCAGGTGTTGGCCAAACTCGACCATTTGATTCGCCAGCCCCACGGCATCGTCCTGGTCACCGGGCCGACCGGCAGCGGCAAGACCACCAGCCTCTACGCGGCGCTGGCGCGGCTGGATGCGAGCACCAGCAACATCCTTACCGTGGAAGATCCGGTGGAATACGATTTGCCGGGGATCAGCCAGATTCAGGTCAACGCCAAGATCGACATGACCTTTGCCCTCGCGCTGCGGGCGATTCTGCGGCAGGACCCGGACATCATCATGATCGGCGAAATCCGCGATCTCGAGACCGCACAAATCGCCGTGCAGGCCTCGCTCACCGGGCATCTGGTGCTGGCGACGCTGCACACCAACGACGCGGTGTCGGCGGTCAATCGCCTGATCGACATGGGCATTGAGCCGTTCTTGCTCGCGTCATCGATGCTCGGCGTCCTCGCGCAACGTCTGGTGCGGCGCCTGTGCAATCAGTGCAAACAGGAAGATCCGGCCACGCCCGGCACCTGGCGCCCGGTGGGCTGCGCAGCGTGCAATCACACCGGTTACAGCGGCCGCACCGGCATCCACGAATTGTTCTGCATCGACGACGACATTCGCACGCTGATCCACCAAGGGGCAGGGGAGCAGGCCCTGCGCGCGGCGGCGGCGAAAGCAGGGATGTTCAGCCTGCGTGAGGACGGTGAGCGCTGGATTCGCAGCGGTGCCACCGCGCCGGAAGAAATCCTTCGCGTGACACGGGACGCCTGATGAATCGCTATCGCTTTGAAGCGGCGGATGCCACGGGAAAAATCGAGTCCGGGCACCTTGAGGCGGACAGCCAGAGCGCAGCGTTCAGTGCCTTGCGCGGACGTGGCCTGACAGCGCTGTCGGTGCACGAGGAAAGCAACGTCGCCCGACACGGTGGCGGCGGTTTGTTCAGCGCCAGACTCTCCGACAACGACCTCGCCTGGGCCACGCGGCAACTGGCGAGCCTGCTCGGCGCCAGCCTGCCATTGGAAGCAGCACTGAGCGCCACAGTCGAGCAGGCCGAGAAAAAGCACATCGCCCAGACCCTCAGCGCCGTGCGCGCCGATGTGCGCAGCGGCATGCGTCTGGCGGAATCGCTGGCGTCGCGGCCACGGGATTTTCCCGAGATTTACCGCGCGCTGATTGCCGCTGGCGAAGAGTCCGGCGATCTCGCCCAGGTGATGGAACGGTTGGCCGATTACATCGAGGAACGCAACAACCTGCGCGGCAAAATTCTCACTGCGTTCATCTATCCGGGCGTGGTGGGGCTGGTGTCGATCGGCATTGTGATTTTCCTGCTCAGTTACGTGGTGCCGCAGGTGGTCAGCGCGTTCTCTCAAGCGCGGCAGGATTTGCCGGGGCTGACCCTGGCGATGCTCACGGCCAGTGATTTCATTCGCGCGTGGGGCTGGTTGTGTGCGGCGCTCATGGCCGGGGCGTTCTGGAGTTGGCGTTTGTATTTGCGCAATCCGGCGGCGCGCTTGAGCTGGCATCACCGGGTGTTGAAGTTGCCGCTGTTCGGGCGTTTCATTCTCGGCCTCAACACCGCGCGCTTCGCGTCCACGCTGGCGATTCTCGGCGGCGCCGGGGTGCCGTTGTTGCGTGCACTGGAAGCGGCGCGGCAGACCTTGTCCAACGACCGCTTGAGCCTGAGCGTCAGCGAGGCCACGGCGAAAGTGCGAGAAGGCGTCAACCTCGCCGCAGCGTTGCGCGTGGAGAATGTCTTCCCACCGGTGCTGATTCACCTGATCGCCAGCGGCGAGAAAACCGGCTCGCTGCCACCGATGCTCGAGCGTGCGGCACAGACGCTTTCCCGGGACATTGAACGACGGGCGATGGGCATGACCGCGTTGCTCGAGCCGCTGATGATTGTGGTGATGGGCGGGGTGGTGCTGGTGATTGTGATGGCGGTGTTGTTGCCGATTATTGAGATCAACCAGTTGGTGCAGTAGCCCAGTTTGATGTCGGCCGGGCCGGCCTCTTCGCGAGCAGGCTCGCTCCCACAGAGGAACGCATTTCAACCGTGGGAGCGAGCCTGCTCGCGAAAGCGCCAGTCCCGACAACACAAAACTCAAATATTTTGCACCGGCCTGACCCTCACCCGAGTCCCGATCCCGCCATCCTCGGGTTCTCCATTCTGTCATCTGCAACCACCCGCCAACGGCTCCAGCCCGATTCAGCCAAACCCGCGATCCAGACGCGCCGCAACCCACCGCATACACCCGAGAAATCCGCACCAAAATCCCCGCTCAGCTCCCGAGGTTTTTTCCTTTATCTGTCACCGGAAGCTGCGAATTTCTTCCTGCGGCTCCACTGCGGTGGACCCTCCCGGTGTCATGCAAGCCTTCCGAAACCTGTGTTCCAAACCAAGTTGAAAAGGAGATTCTTCATGTTCAAGCGCACTCTGATCGCCGCCTCACTGACCGTCGCCGCTCTGGCTTCCGCCCAGGCCATGGCCGTAACCGGTGGTGGCGCCTCGCTGCCTGCCGCACTGTACAAAGGTTCTGCCAACAGCATCCTGCCTGCCAACTTCAGCTACGCCGTGACCGGCAGCGGCATCGGCAAAAGCGCTTTCCTGACCAACAACGCTGCCCAGTTCAGCACCACCGGTACTGTGCACTTCGCCGCCAGCGACTCGATCCTCAGCGCTACGGAACTCAGCACCTACACCAGCAACTTCGGTGCTTCGTACGGCCCGTTGATCCAGCTGCCATCGGTGGCCACTTCGGTTGCCATTCCGTACAAAAAATCCGGTCAGACCGCGCTTAACCTGACCAGCGCTCAGTTGTGCGACGCGTTGTCGGGCACCAAGACTACCTGGGGCGCGCTGTTGGGTACCGCCGACACCACCGCAATCCGCGTGGTTTATCGCAGCACTTCGAGCGGCACCACCGAAATCCTCAGCCGTCACCTGAACTCGATCTGCCCGACCAAATTCGCCGTCAACTCCACCTTCACCAACGCTCGTCTGCCGGCCGGTTCCGCGCTGCCATCGACTTGGGTCGGCGTAGCCAACACCGCTGATGTGGCCACTGCGGTGAACGCCGTGGACGGTTCGATCGGCTATGTGGGTCCGGACGGCGTGAACGCCACCAGCAACGCTGTGGTTGCCCGCGTCAATGGCGTCCAGCCAACCAACGCTAACGTGACGCTGGCGCTGAGCACTGCACCGGTGCCAAGCGCACCTGCCAACCCGGCTGGCTGGGCCCCGGTCGTGCCTAACCCGGCAAGCGGTTACCCGATTGTGGCTTACACCAACTTCATCTTCGGCCAGTGCTACAAAGATGCAGCCGTGGCCACCGCCGTGCGCAACTTCCTGACCACCCACTACAGCAACCCGGGCAACAACGTCGCCACCGTCGCCCACAGCTTCACGCCGGTTCCCAACAACTGGAAAACCGCTGTGACCGCCAACTTCATCACCAACACCTCGGGCAATAACCTGGACATCAACAACGCCAACGCCTGCAACGGCATTGGCCGTCCTTTGTAAGCCTTGTCTCAACTGCAATGAAACGGCAGCAGCCTTCGGGCTGCTGTTTTTTTTTGCCGATTTACTCCTTGATCATGAAGTTTGTGTGACATCCGTTCGGTCGTGAGGCTCGCCAACTGCCTATGTCGTAACAGCAGGGCTGATCCGACCTGCCACCCAAAAGGACCTGTAGTGATGCTTGCTCGCACCTCCCGTCACAGTAACCGTATCCGGCCGATCAAACGTGGCGCGGGCGATCCCGCACAGTGGCTGCTCAAGCCATTGGCGCAAGCCGTCGCCTTGTGTCTGGTGGCGGGCAGTGCCGAGGCGGCGACAGCGTTCAGTTCCACCTGGTTTGCCGCGAAGGGCGCGGCGCAGCAGGCTTCGGCGTCGCGTCCGGGAGGGGGTGGTCTGCCGGGAATGACCCCACCGCTGGCACAGCAGCAACGGGCCAGCCAGCAGTTGCAGCGCTCTTTGCAGACACTCAATAACACCGTGGCAGCGATTGCCGCTCAGCAGGCCGCACAAGCCGCTGGACGTGCCGCCGCATTGGGCAGTGTGCAAGTGGTTCCGGACGGATTGGGCGAGGGCGGCCTGAAGGTCGATAACAGCCTGAGCCAGGGCTGGATGAACGCCAAAGGCCCGCAACAGACCCAGGCCGACGGCAAGACCACGGTGAAGATCGAGCAGACCGCCGACAAGGCGATTCTCAATTGGGAAACGTTCAACGTCGGCCGCAATACCACAGTGGAATTTGCCCAGCAGGCCAACTGGGCGGTGCTCAATCGCGTCAACGATCCGAGCGCACGGGCCAGCCAGATTCAGGGGCAGATCAAAGCGGACGGCACGGTGATGCTGATCAACCGCAACGGCATCGTCTTCAGCGGTGGCAGCCAGGTCAATGTGCGAAATCTGGTAGCGGCAGCCGCGAACATGACCGATGCACAATTTCGCGATCGGGGTCTGTATTTCGACAGCACCGGCAGTCAGCCAACCTTCACCGACGCTGCTGGCAAAGTCCTGGTGGAGCGTGGCGCAGCCATACAAACGCATCAACCTGCGCTCTCCACCGACGCCGGCGGCTATACCTTGCTGCTCGGCCAGGACGTGCAGAACGACGGCTCGATCAGTACGGCCAAAGGTCAGACGGTGCTGGGTGCGGGGGACCGTTTCCATATCCGCAAGGGCTCGGGCACCGACGGTAATGGTTATTCAACCACTTTCGGCAGTGAGGTCATTCCCGGTTTCAAGGCTGACAGCTCGGGCAAGGTCAGCAACACCGGCCTGATCCAGGCATCCACCGGCGACATCACCCTGACCGGCCGCGACGTTGTGCAAAACGGTGTGCTGCTGGCGAGCACTTCGGTGGCGACGCGCGGCACCGTGCATTTGCTCAATCCGGCCAGCGATGCCCAAGGCCGTGTGACCCTGGGCGAAAATGGCGTCAGTGCGATTCTGCTCGACAGCAGTGATCTCACGGCCCTGGACAGCCAGCGCGAGGCCGCGCTGACCGGCGTCAATGCCAACAACCGGATCCGCAGCGATCAGTCACGCATCGACATCGGCAGCGGCGGCACCGTCGAATTCAAAAGCGGCTCGATCACCCTTGCCACCGGTGGGCAGGTGGCGGTTGCCGCGGGACGGCGCAGTCTATTGCGCGAGGGGGCGGTGATCGACGTGTCCGGCGCCCTCGGCGTCAAAGTGGCGATGGCAAACAACAACATCAAGATCAACGTCCAGGGCAACGAGCAGCGTGATGCGCCGGTCAATCGCGAGAACGGCGCGCTCAACAGTAACGACATCTGGGTCGATGTCCGTGAGCTGGTATTCGTGCCGGCGGGCACCAACGGTTACGCCACCGACCGCTGGTACACCGCCGGTGGGTTGTTGGAGGTCGGCGGATACCTCGGCACTCAGGGCCATGGCGTTGGTGAATGGATGGCGCAGGGCGGTGAGGTGCGGTTTTCCGGACAGGACGTGATCAGCGAAAAAGGTTCGCTGATCAATGTGTCCGGCGGCACGCTTGATGTGCAGGGCGGCGAGATTCGCCAGAGCTGGCTGCGCGGTGCGGACGGGCGGTTATACGAAGTGTCGCGTGCGCCGGGCGATATTCTCTACAACGGTCTTTACAAAGGTTACGAAAGTCACAGCGAGCGCTGGGGCCAGACGGATTATTTCTATAGCCCGCTGATCGCGCCGACGCGTCGTCAGGAAGCGGGTTACACCGTTGGCCGGGATGCCGGCCAGTTGGTGATCGCCACGGGCAACGCCGTGCTGGAAGGCCAGCTGTTGGGTGAGGTGTTTCAGGGCGAACGGCAAATCCAGGCACCGCGGGCAGGTCTGGACGGCTATGCCCAGACCCAGACCGCCCGGGCGCGGCGAGGGCAGTTGGTGGTTGGCAGTTACGATGCTGCTTATGTCGCTGCCAGTGCCGGCCTGCTCTATCAACTCGACCCGATGCTCGATCAGGTGCAAGTGGGGGGCGCGCATGCCAGCGTAGCGAACGCAGCGCTGACCGACGCGGTCGCGGCAGAACGCGCAGGCAAACTGTTCCTCGATGCCGGGCTGCTCAATGGTTTCGCGCTGGGCGCGCTGAAGATCTCGGCGAAAAACACGATTGAAGTCAATGAAGGCGTGACGGTGGATCACGGTGGCAACATCACCCTGTTCAGCCCTGACGTGCAGGTCAATGCCGATCTGAGTGCGCAAGGCGGCAGCCTGCAATTGGGCAACGTTTTGAACCAGCTCGCCACCGATCGGCGTGATGACACCAGTCTCCAGGTTTCAGCAGGCAAGCAAGCGCGAGTGACGGTTGCGCAGGGTGTGCAGCTGCAGACACGCGGTCTGTGGCGCAACCTGTCGAGTAACCCGGACGACGCGGGCGGCCTGGCGTACCTCAATGGCGGGACAGTGTCGATCCGCAGTACCGGCGACATTCTGCTGGCCAGTGGCAGTCTGGTCGATGTTTCGTCGGGCGGTGCGGTATTGGCCAACGGCAAGACGCGTGGCGGCAAGGGTGGCGACGTGACGCTTGAATCCAGCGCCAACAGTGCGCCAGGCCTGTCGCGCATGGTGCTCGATGGCGAGGTGCAGGGCTATGGCGTGAACGGCGGCGGCACCTTGACCGTGCAGGCCAGCAAGGTGCGGATCGGCGCTTCCGGCGAAGTGGCCGAAGAACAGACCTTGCGCCTGACGCCGGAGCTGTTCCGCACGGGGTTCAGCGCCTACAACATCATCGGTCTGAAGGGGCTGGAGGTCGCCGCGCAAAGCGCGATCGATGTGCAGATGCCGGTCTATCGATTTGGCGAATCCGCCTCGACCATTGTGTCCGGTATGTCGCCGCGCGCTGCGCTGGAGCTATGGACGCCCGCGTTATTTCAGGAAGACCCGCTCAAGGGCGTCTTGACGCAAAGGGCCGGCGCTTCTGTCGCATTGCAGGCCGGCGCGACGCTTGCTGGCTTGATTGATCCCGCCAGCAGTCCGTTGTCGATTGGCGAAGGCTCACGGATCAGTGTCGATCCCGGCCAGCGCATCGGTTTGCGCGGGGCAGGCCAGATCACGCTTGATGGTGAACTCAACGCCTGGGGCGGTGTTGTCGATATCCGTCAACAGCAGTTCGGCGCGATTGATGTGGCGACGTCCTTGCAAGAGGCCGATCCGACCCCGCACAACCGTTCGATCTGGATCGGTGAACATGCCTTGATCGATGTCGCCGGTCGGGCAGCGACCGCTGTCGATGCGCTGGGCCGCGTCTACGGCCAGGTTGGCAAGGGTGGCTCGATCATTGTCGGTGGCGAGATTGATGTGAAGAAAGTCACGGCGACCGCTGCCGATGCTTTCGTCATCATCCGCAACGGTGCGCGACTGGAAGCGTCCGGTGCGCAAGCCGTGCTCGATAGCGGTGGGCAAGGCCCCGCTCGTGTGGCCACCGATGGCGGACGGATCACCCTGAGTTCCTACAATGGTCTGTTCATCGAGGGCAGTCTGCAGGCCAATGCTGGCGGTGCGGGTGCGGCGGGCGGGCGTCTGGAGATCGCTCTGGATACACCGGCGTACGGTTCCGCGAACTTGAGCAATGCGGTGCGCGTGCCACGTGAACTGATCATTGCCCAAGGGCCTGCGCCGGCACTGCCGCAGCCGCTGCGAGCGGGAGAGGCTTCGCCACTTTTACGCTACGGGCGTACACGCTTGAGTGCCGATCAGCTTATGAGCGGTGGCTTCGACAGCGTGAGTCTGCTGAGCAACGGTCTGATGACGTTCGACGGCGATGTCGACCTGCACATGGGACAGGGCCTGAGCCTGTTCGCCGGTTCCCTTTCATTGGCCGAGTCGGCGAGTGACAGCGCCCGGGTCAACCTCAGCGCACCTTACCTGCGCCTGTCAGGGCTGGGCACCTATTTCAGCTCGGAAGTCAAAGTGCGTCCGCGGGTGATGAGCAATCCGACAGCGCAGTTGTCCGGCGCGCAATTCACCGCCAGCGCGAACCTGCTGGACCTGGGCAACTCGCTTTCATTCGGCACCGAAGGGACTCTCGTGCAATCGGCCGCACCGGCCCTGGCGGTCAGCCGCCGTGGCTTTGGTCTGGTCACGCTGGACAGCCAGGGCGACCTGCGCTTCCTCGCGCCAACCGATGAACAGCAGCGCAGCCGTCTGTGGACTGCGGGTGACATGCACATGCGGGCTGCGCAGATCTACCCGGCCAGTGGCGTCTCGGCTGAGGTGCGAGTGGGCTATCAGAGTATGGCCGGATCGGTGCCGGAGCATACGTTGCGTATCGGCAATCACGGGGCGGCGCCGACCGCTTTGCCTTACTCGGTGTTCGGCAGCCTGACACTCAGTGCGGGACAGATCGAGCAGGGCGGCGTCATTCGTGCGCCCTTGGGGCTGATATCCCTGGGTGATGACGTCATTGTCAAAACCCGTGAACTTCACCTTCTGCCGGGCAGCGTGACTTCAGTCAGCGCCGCCGGACTGGTCATGCCCTATGGAGGAACCACCGACGGTATCGACTATCGGTACAACGGTAAGTCGGTGATGTTGAATGGCATTGCCGGAGCGACCTCCGGGGTCATCCTTGATGCGCAATACACCAATGTGCAGGCCGGGGCGGTGATCGACCTTTCGGGCGGCGGCGATTTGCGCGGTGCCGGTTTTGTCTCCGGACGAGGTGGCTCCACCGATGCGCGTTTCAATCCGCTGGTACGCAATGCCACCGATGGCACCTTCAGTTTGCCGGGGCTGGCCAATAACCCCGTGTATGCAATCGTGGCCGGTGACCAGAGCCGCTATGCGCCGATGCTGGCCGAGGCCGGCGCGGTCGACCCGCGTATCGGCCAGCAGATCACCCTCGGGACCGGCGTTGCCGGACTGGCACCCGGCACCTACACCTTGTTGCCATCGACCTTTGCCTTGTTACCGGGCGCCTTCCGGGTCGAAATCAATGGTCAAGCGATTGCGGGGCCGATGGACAGTGCGTTGAAGTTGCGCAATGGCTCGTGGACCACGGCCGGACAGCTGTCGATTGCCAACACCGGTATCCGCGACAGTTTGCCCAGCCAGGTCATCGTGACGTCCGCCGATGTGCTGCGGCGCTATTCACAGTACAACGAAACCGGGTTCAGCCAATTTGTGCTCAACGATGCTGCCCGCCGCGGTCTGCCGCGCGCCCGCACACCGCTGGACGGCAACACGCTGCACCTGCGCATGGTCAGTGGCGGCGAGCACGACTCAGCCCTGGACTTCAACGGGCAGGTGCTGTTCAAACCTGCCAGCGGCGGGGTCATTGGTACGGCGGTCGTTCAGGGCGGTTATACCGGCGCAGAGTTTGAAATTCTCGGTGCCGGGCATACGCGAACGCCAGGGTTCGACGGTGTATCGCTGTACGCCGACACCCTCAACCGCTTGAATGCCGGACGTTTGACCATCGGTGGCACCCCAACCGTGTATTACGGTGCGGAGGGCGGCTCGATCAAGGTGATCGGCAATACCTCGGCGATTCGTCTGCGCGAGGGCGCGATCCTCTCGGCGCCAGAGGTTGTGCTGAGCAGTAACAGCGCCAATGGCGGCATCACCATCGATGCGGGAGCGGGCGTCAATACCTTGGGGCGAGGTGACGTCCCGTATGATGCCGCAGCCGGTTTCGTCTACGAGCCGGGGCGCTCCAGCCTGCTGGTGGTGTCCAACGGCTGGACGCCGGTGCTTGCGCCCACCGATGGCGGGGGCGGGAGCATTCGTATCGGCAACTGTCCGACGGCCGATTGCACCGCTGCGGCGTTGCTGTACTCCAACGGCAGCATCATCGCCGCCACTGACAAAGACTTCGAACTGGGCGAAAGCGTGCGCTTTGGCACTCGCCAACTCGGGCTTTCGGTCGGTGTGGTCAATGCCGGCAGTGCGCAAGCACTGGCCGCAGCCAGCGGCCGCACACCCGCGGGCCTGACGCTTAACCAGAACGTGCTGGATCGCCTGTTGCAGGGCGACACGCAATCTGGCGCCCCCGCCCTGGAAACCCTGAGTCTGGTGGCCCGCGATGCGTTCAACTTTTTCGGCAGCGTGACCCTCGACACCATTGATCCGCAGACCGGCCAGAGCCGTTTGCAGAATCTGGTGTTGGGTAGCCCGGCCATCTACGGCTCGGGCGCTGCCACCGATGTCGCGACGATCCGCACCCGCAATCTGATCTGGAACGGGGCCACTCAGGCCCCGGGTACGGTGGTCAAGGACGGCGCCGGCAACGGGCACGGTACGCTGGATATTCAGGCGCAGCGGATCGAATTGGGTTATGGCCCGAACCCGCAGCCCAATGGCCTGGATCGCAATGACCGACTGGCCCTGGGGTTTGCCAACGTCAACCTCAACGCCAGCGAGCGCATCACCGCCAACCACAAGGGCAGTCTGGCGGTGTACGAATCCCAAGGAGCTTACGACGCGGTCAAGGGGTTCAGCTACAGCGGCGGCAATCTCAATCTGCGCACGCCATTGCTGACCGGCGAGGCCGCCTCGGTCAGTGAACTCAAGGCGGGCAACAACCTGACTCTGAGTGGTAGCGCCACAACGGCTGCCGCGGATGCCCTCGGTGCGCAACTGAGCCTGACGGCACGCAGTGTTGTGCTCGACAGTCGCATCGTCCTCGCCAGCGGCAAGCTGCTGGTCAATGCCGAGGATGATCTGCTGCTTGGCAGCGGCGCGCAGGTGGACATGGCGGGCCGGGTTCTGCCGTTCAATGATGTGCAGAAATACAGCTGGGGCGGCGACGTGTCGTTGCAGAGCAACAACGGCAATATTCGTCAGTTGGCGGGCTCGCGAATCGATCTGTCCGCCGTCAACAATCAGGCCGGCCAATTGAACGTTGTGGCCCTGGCCACTGACGCTGGACAGGTTGATCTGCAAGGGCAGATTGTCGGCAGCAGCAGTGGCTATTACGACGCGGGCGGTACGTGGGTGCCGTACAAGGCCGGTGGCGTGGACATTCGCGCCCAGCGCCTGGCGGGTGATTTGAGCGAGGCCTTTGCCAGCCTTAACCTGCGCTTGAATGCCGGCGGGGTAGTGGGCAGTCGAAGCTTCCAGTTCAAGCAAGGCAGTCTGCGTATCGGTAACGAACTCAAAGCGGGCGAAGTCAATGTCTCGGTGGACAACGGCAACCTGACCGTGGACGGGGTGATCGATGCCAGTGGTGAACGGGTCGGCAGCATTCGCCTTGCCGGCAAAAACGGTTTGAACCTGACAGGCAACGCGCTGCTCGATGCCCATGGCCGCGTACTGCGCGTCGACAGCTACGGCAAAATCATCGACGCACCGAACCGCGCCATGGTTGAACTCAATTCAGGTGACGGCGTGCTGACGCTGGCCGCTGGTGCACGGATTGACCTGCGTCACGGCACCGATGCAGTGCCTGGAAACCAGGCGGGGCAACGCGATGACGTGTTGCGTGGGACGCTGGAGCTGAATGCACCGCGCCTGGGCGGCGGTGACATTGCGGTGGATGCCAGCGGTACGTTGAGTATTCAAGGTGCCCGCTCCATCGGGCTGAATGCCGTGCGAAGTTACAGTGATGCTGCCGATGGCACCGATCCGGCGGCCAGCGGTCGCCCGTATCAAATGATCGATCAAGCCTACCTGGATCGCATTGACTCAGACAGCAGCGGCTTTATCGATGCGGCGCTGGGTAACAGTGATCTGCTACAACGCAAACTGGCCGGCCTCAACAATGCGACCTATGCCGATGCGTTTCATCTGCGCCCGGGGGTGGAAATCGTCAGCAAAACCGCTGACGGCGATCTGGTGGTGCAGGGCGATCTCGACTTGTCCGGCTACCGTTACGCCAGCCTCAACCCGCACACTCGCCGGACCTCGGTGTATGGCAGCGGGGAAGCGGGCAGCCTGTTGATCCGTGCCGGTGGCAACCTCGATATCTACGGGAGCATCAACGACGGTTTCGCACCGCCGCCGGAAACCGTGGACGACGCTGGCTGGAAACTGTTGCCGGGGATACAGCCTTTCGGCGGTGACCTGATCGTACCGGGCAGTGGTGTCAGCCTTGCCGAAGGGACGCTCTTTCCGGTTGGCGCCACCTTGAATTACGACCTGCCGATTCAAGCCGCCACACTGGCTGCGGGCACGGTGTTGCCGGTTCAGAGCACTTTGGCCGCACCTTACGCGTTACAGGGTGGAACGGTGCTGGCCGGCGATGTGCATGACGCGGCGGGTAACCTGATGTATGCCGCCGGTACGTTGCTCGACAACGCTGTGACCCTGCCGACCGGCAGTCGTTTGGGTGCAGGTATCCGCTTGAACAACGCCACCGCACTGCAGGCCGTGCTCTGGCCCAAAGGCGTGCCGCTGCCGGGTGCGGTTGATGCCGACAATAAGACGGTGGGTGTGGTGTTGAACGGAACGTTGGCGCTGTTGCGGGGTTCGCTGATTCCCTCCATGACCAACGTGAAGCTCGCCGATGGCACGGTATTCCTCGATCTGCGTCCTGCCAATGGAAACCAGCAAGGTCGAAACTGGGCGATCGCCAGCATGCTGCCGGCGGGCAGTGCGTCGTGGTCGATGCGCATGGTGGCAGGGGCCGATCTGACCGCGGCCGACAGCCGTAGCGTGAAACCTCAGGCCAGCGTCGGCAACTTGCAGATGGCCGACACTCACTATGGTGTGAGCATGATCGAGGTGGCCGGCAAACTGGTCTGGGCGGTGGATAACGAGTATGGCTTTACACCGTACGAACCGGTTCCCGAGGAATACCTTGTGCTCTGTGATATCGCTCCCGGTTCTTGCGCGCCCATGGCGCGCAGTGTGTGGGCGCCTGGCAACTGGATGGGCATGCCGGATTACACACCGATGAACGATGACGAATTGTTCTGGTGCTCCATCGACCCGGCACTGTGCATTGAAAACAATCCGAGCAAGAGCGCCCAGGCCCATACGCAGATGTTCAGCGTTTTGCGTACTGGCACCGGCGACCTGGATTTGATGGCGGCCGGTAACCTCAGCATGGCCTCACCTTTCGGCGTCTACACCGCCGGCACCCAATCGGCAGACGTCGACGCGCGTTATAACCAGCCCCGCGGAAGGCTGTCGGCTGATGGCTCGGTATTGGGCAGCGCTGGCAGCGATTACGAAAAATGGGTCGATGGCGGCAGTGCCAACCTCTACCAGGCCTGGTATCCGCAGATGGGCGGTAACCTGACGATCAATGCCGGCGGGTCTGTGTCGGGTGACGTGCTTGGCCGTCGCTCGGTCGCCACGGGCGACGGTACGCGGGAGCAGGTGCCGAGTGTGGCGGTGGGCAATTGGCTCTGGCGCCAGGGTACCGGCAACAACGATGTACCGACTGCCTGGTGGATCAATTTCGGCAGCTACGCTGCGCAGCCATTGCCAGCGCTGGGCGAGGAAACCAGACCTTATCTGGTAGGCTTTACCGGGTTCGGTACGCTGGGCGGCGGCAACATCAGTCTGAGCGCCGGCGGGGATGCTGGCATGCTCAAGGCCATGGGCGACGACAGGTATGCGTCGTACCCTCGCAGTCAGGGGTTGATCGTGGCTGTCGGCAGTACGGGCCGCGTGGACAGTGACGGGAACCTGCAACTGACCGGTGGCGGAGACCTGGATATTCGTCTGGGCGGTGTCCTTAATCCGTCTCTGCAGGCACGTGCCGGCCTGGCGGGTACCGGCACGCCGACGCACGACTTGCAGGGCGCGCTAATCAACCTGCGCGGTGCGGCGCAACTGACGGGCGCCGCGTTGGGCGGTATCAATCTGCAGTACGGCGCCTCGGCGCTGTTTCATGACCCACGGGAAACGCGCGCCTTCGACCCGTTCAACTCGACGGCCAGCAATGCCAGTGGTGGGCTGGTGCTGATTCCCGGTGACTCCGGCATGCGCCTCAACACCCGCGGCGATCTGGTGTTGGGTGGCGCCGCCGATCCGGGCCGCGTGAGGTTGCAGAATTCCACACCGTTTACCACGGCGGATGGCATTTACCATGCCGGTGGCGGTTTGAGTGGTTTCTCGCTGTGGACCGATCACACGGCCATCGATTTGTTCTCGGCCGGCGGCAACCTGACGCCCAGCACCCAGTTGATGGAAACCACCGGGCAGGACCCCGTCGCCGGGCTTAACGGGTCACCGACCGATGACCGCTTCGTCTTTCCTTCGATATTGCGTGCCGTGGCCGGCCAAGGCTCGATTTATGCGGGACCATCAGCGGCCTACGGCATAGGCAACCCGGCGCCGGCTCTGGCCTGGTCATTGCTGTTGGCACCTTCCAGCGCGGGGCAGCTTGAACTGATCGCTGGGGATTCGATCTATGCCGGCGGCTACGCCATCAACCAGTCAGGGGCCAGCCCGGCGGCGCTCGCCACACCGTTTGCACCCGCGTTCAATGGCTACGGCAACAACCAGTCCGCTCGGCCGATCACGACCAACGCCGGAAGCGATGGTGTGCTGGCGCAAACCAATTCGCGCTATCCACTGTTTGCCTTTGGTCCCGATAGCTACTCGGGGTTGAGCAGTGTTCAGGGGCCGGCGCGCTTCTATGCACTGACCGGTGACCTGGTAGGAATTCGCACGGGCGAAACGCTGGCGTTCGCGACCACGAAGCGCACCTGGTATGAATCGGCAGGCCCGGTGTGGATGGTGGCGGGGCGTGACATCGTGGCGTCCGGTACCAATTTGGGGCAACCCACGTTTGCGCCCGTTGGGGGCATGAGTCGCAACAACGAACAGATCGCGTCTACCGGCAATCTGTTCGTGCATAACGATGCGCGCGACATTTCGCGGGTTTCGGCCGGGCGAGACATTCTCTACAGCAGCTTCGACATTGCCGGCCCGGGTGTTCTGGACGTCAATGCCGGGCGCAATATCCTGATGGAAGATCGCGCCAGCATCACCAGCCTCGGCCCTGTCGTGGCAGGTGATCAGCGCCCCGGTGCGAGCATCGTGATGCAAGCGGGTGCGGGCGCGCAGGGGCCGGATTACTCACAGTTCATTGCGCGTTATCTGAACCCGCGAAACGTAGCGGATTCTGCTGTGGCCCTCAGCGCGCAGCCGGGCAAAGTGGTCAAGACCTACGTCGAAGAACTGCAGAGCTGGCTGAGCCTGGGTTATGGCTTCAAGGGTAGCGCCGAACAGGCGCAAGCCTTCTTCGCCGCACTGCCGAGTACCGAACAGGCGATCTTCGCCCGCCAGGTGTACTTCGCCGAATTGCGTGCCGGTGGCCTGGAATACACCGATGCCGACGGCCCGCGCACTGGCAGTTACCTGCGCGGTCGCAACGCCATTGCGGCACTGTTCCCGACCACTGATGTCGCCGGCAATCCGATCCGTTACGACGGCGATATCACGATGTACGGTGGCGCCGGGGTCAAGACGCTGTTTGGCGGCGATATCCAGATGCTCACACCGGGCGGTGGCCAGGTGTTCGGCATCGAAGGCGCGGCGCCGCCGTCGACGGCGGGGATCATCACTCAGGGTTCGGGCGACATTCAGCTGTATTCGCAAGGCAGCATTCTGCTCGGCCAGAGCCGGATCATGACCACCTTCGGCGGCTCGATTCTTGGCTGGTCCGCCGAGGGCGATATCAACGCCGGTCGCGGCTCGAAAACCACCGTGGTCTACACGCCGCCAAAACGTGTCTACGACACTTGGGGCAACGTCACGCTGTCGCCGTCGGTGCCGAGTACCGGCGCCGGTATCGCCACGCTCAACCCGATCGCCGAAGTGGCACCGGGCAACATCGACCTGATCGCGCCACTGGGCACCATCGATGCCGGCGAGGCGGGGATTCGCGTGTCAGGCAACGTCAACATCGCCGCGCTGACGGTGGTCAACGCCGCGAACATTTCGGTGCAGGGCAAAGCGACCGGCGTGCCGGTGGTGTCAGCGGTGAATACCGGCGCGATCACCTCGGCCAGTTCGGCGGCATCCTCAGCCACCCAAGCGGCGGAAGACGTCGCCCGGCAGCAACAGGCAGCGGCGCGGCAGAACCAGGCCTCGGTGTTCACCGTGCAGGTACTCAGCTTCGGCAACGAGCAACTGGCACCGTCGCGCGATGGTGCCAGTCGCGCGCCAGCGACCGGTTACAACCCGGACAGCCCGGTGCAGGTGCTGGGCGCCGGGGCGCTGGATGAACAGGCGAAACAGCAGCTGACCGAGGAGGAGCGTGGGCAGCTGACGTTGTAGAGGACTCTCGTGCAGTACGTTTGGGCGGCCGGTTGGCCGCCTTTTTTTGGGTTGAAAGGTCAGGGATATTTCTTTCGGGCATGAATTACCGTCAGTATTCGGATCTGGCCATTCACCCGATAGACCAGCAGATAGTTCGGATGAATCACCATTTCGCGAGTGCCCGGTATCCGGCCGAAGCGAAAACCATGTGGAACTGAAGAAAGCGTCTGCGCAGCCGCTCCAACTTTGCGAAGCAGCGATGCTGAAGCGCGAAGGTTGAATTGCTCAATGTATCCAGTAATGTCAGCCAGATCGTCGAGAGCCTGATCGCTCCATCTAACCGGCAGCGCGTCGATTTTTGCGTCTCTCTTCTATCTTTTGGGCCAGAATCACCATTGCCTCATCGTGAGGGATTCCAGGTCGCGGATCATCAAGTGCAGCTTGTACTTTGGCCCGATACCAAAGGTCATAGCTCGCAGCCTCTTCTTCGGTTTCGAAGTCTGAAACAATAAGTGAGAGTTCAGCGCTCATCATGACCTCCATGAACAATGTGAAGCAGTCTAAGGGGGATGTGGCTCGTTGTCGTCACTGGCGGGACGAGGGAGACATCATCCGCAAACAGACGATGCAAATCTGTCAGACGCTTCGCTTGTGATGCACGTGAAGTCGATCAGCTGTGTAGTTCGATTCTGTAGGAAATCAGCTTTTGGTCATCGGGCTGACAGCCGCCGCTCAAAGCCGCGGCCACAGCCACGCTGCACTCAGTTACCGTCTGCAACCTTACGCTCGATCTCATCGACCTTACGCTGCAGCTCTTCGGCTTCCTGCTCTTTGACCCGAGTGGAAGACGGCGTGATGACCTTGTCCACGCCTTCGGTCTTGCCGTCGCGGTCCTGCAGATCGCGCTCGACCACGTTCACCGGTTTGCCGCTGGCATCGGTGGGCGGGGCGTTGGGGGTTTTGTCGTCGTTGGGGTTCATGGCGCTGGCCTCCTGTGGGTGTAAACATTGGAGACAGCGCGGCGGCAGACGTTCGAAATTTTTCAGCGCCAGGGCCCTCTCCCGCAGGAGAGGGCGCTGCGGCTTTTTCAGTCTTTCAGAATGTCGCGATCCTTGGTTTCCGGCAGGAAGAACGTGCCGAGTATCGCCGTCGCCACTGCAATCACGATCGGGTACCACAGCCCGTAGTAGATGTCACCGGTGGCGGCGACCATGGCGAACGCCACGGTCGGCAGGAAGCCGCCGAACCAGCCGTTGCCGATGTGGTAGGGCAGCGACATCGAGGTGTAGCGGATGCGCGTCGGGAACAGTTCGACCAGCCACGCGGCGATCGGGCCATAAACCATGGTCACGTAGATCACCAGCACGGTGAGCAGGAGCAGCATCATCGGGTAATTGATTTTCGCCGGATCGGCTTTTTCCGGATAACCGGCGTCTTTCAACGCCGCGCCGAGGTTGGCGGTGAAGGCGTCGTTGCGGGCCTTGAAGTCGGCGGCGGGGAGGGTGCTGCCTTCGAAACTCTCGATGACGCGATCACCGATGCGCACCTGCGCCACCGTGTTCGGTTCGGCAGCAACGTTCTCATAAGGGATCGCGCGTTTCGCCAGCAAGGTTTTCGCAAGATCGCAGGAGCTGGTGAATCTGGCCTTGCCCACCGGATCGAACTGGAATGAACACTGATCAGGATTGGCGATCACTTTGACCGGATTTTTCTCCTGCGCGACGAACACGTCCGGGTTGCCGTACTGGGTCAGCGCAGTAAAGATCGGAAAGTAGGTCAAAGCAGCCAGAATGCACCCGGCCATGATGATCGGTTTGCGCCCGATGCGATCGGACAGGCTGCCGAAAATCACGAAGAACGGTGTGCCGATCAGTAGCGATCCGGCGATCAGCAGGTTGGCGGTCTGCGCGTCGATCTTCAGTGTTTGCAACAGGAAGAACAGCGCATAGAACTGCCCGGTGTACCAGACCACTGCTTGCCCGGCGGTGCCGCCGAGCAGCGACATGATCACCACTTTGAGATTGTCCCAGCGCGCAAAGGATTCAGTCAGCGGCGCTTTCGAGGCCTTGCCTTCGTCCTTCATTTTCTGAAATACCGGCGACTCGCTCAGTTGCAGGCGAATGTACACCGACACGGCCAGCAGAATGATCGACAGCAGAAACGGAATCCGCCAGCCCCACGCTTCGAACGCCTCGTTACCCAGCGCCGTGCGACAGGCGAGAATCACCAGCAACGACATGAACAGACCGAGGGTGGCGGTGGTTTGAATCCACGAAGTGAAAAAGCCACGCCGGTTGCGTGGTGCGTGCTCCGCTACGTAGGTTGCCGCGCCGCCGTATTCACCACCCAGCGCCAGACCTTGGAGCAGACGCAGGGTGATCAGAATCACCGGGGCAGCGACGCCGATAGTGGCGTAGCCCGGCAGCAAACCGACGATTGCCGTCGACACGCCCATGATCACGATGGTGATCAGAAACGTGTGCTTGCGCCCGATCATGTCACCCAGGCGCCCGAAGACGATGGCGCCGAACGGCCGCACCGCAAACCCGGCGGCAAAGGCCAGCAGGGCAAAGATGAACGCGGTGGTTTCGTTGACGCCGGCGAAGAAGTGCTTGGCGATGATCGCCGCCAGTGAGCCGTAGAGGTAAAAGTCGTACCACTCGAAAACCGTGCCCAGCGAGGAGGCGAAGATGACCTTGCGCTCCTCCTTGGTGATGCCGCCGCTGCGCGGTGGCGTGCCGGTGGATGCTGTGTCGATTGTGGCCATGGGTGTTCTCCGTCGTGCTTATTGTTGTAGGCCGGAGTCCCCCGTTACTGCCTGTCGCACTCTGGCCCGTCGGCATCTGTCGCCATCGCTGTCGCGTGAAGCTTGCACAGTCTGACCGCCTCGCAGGGCTGCAAGGTTTCCTGAAGCATAATCAGCTTTTGCCAGATATCCACTCGGCCTACGCTTTGACCCAACGCTGCCGGCTCCAGGCGCTCAACCAATCGACCAGAAACACCAGCAACAGCATCGCCAGAATCACCGTACTGGCCTGGGCTTCCTGGAACAGGCTGAGGCTGACATACAGCATCTGGCCCAGGCCGCCGGCGCCGACGAAACCGAGCACGCTGGCCATGCGGATGTTGTTTTCCCAGCGATACAGGCAGTAGGCGAGCAGTTGCGGGGCGAGGTTAGGCAGGGTGCCGTAGCAAAAAGCGAGGATCGGATTGCCGCCCTGCAAGCGAATCGCTTCGGCGGGTTGCGGCGGGGTGTTTTCCAGCGCTTCGGCGAACAGCCGACCGAGTACGCCGGTGGTGTGCAGAGCGAGGGCGAGGGTGCCGGCGTTCGGTCCGAGACCGGCGGCAAGCACCATCAGCGCCGCCCAGACCAGCTCTGGAATCGCCCGCAAGCCGTTGAGCAGCAGACGCGCCGCACTTTGCAGCGGCCAGCCGAAACGCCCGGCGGCGGGCAGCGCGAGAACGATGCCGAACAGTGCCGCAAGCAGGGTGCCGAGGGCCGACATGGCCAGGGTTTCCAGCGAACCGTGGGCAATGGCTTTCAGGTAGCCGGCGCTCAAGTCGGGACTTAGAAAGCGCTGCACGTAACTGCCCATCTGCTTGAGGCTGTTGGCGCTGCCGAGTTCGGCGAGATCCAGTTCCAGATAAGCAAAGGAAGTGAACACCGCAAATGCGATCACGACGATCAGCAGCAGATTGATCAGGCGTCTCATGTCAGCCTCCAGCGCAGCAGGCGGCTGAGTTGATCGGCGCACAGCACCAGCAGCAGGAACGTCAGCAACATGCTGGCGACTTCACCGCCGGCAAACATGCGGATCGACAGGTCGATCTGTTGCCCCAGCCCACCGGCACCGACAAAGCCCATCACCACCGAGGCACGGATCGCGCACTCCCAGCGATACACCGTGTACGAGAGCAATTCAGCGGCGACATTCGGCAACGTGCCGTAAGCAAACGCCGCCAACCGACCGCTGCCGCCCTGCAACAATGCGTGCGCCGGGCGCTGGTCGGTGGATTCGAAAATTTCTGCGTAGACCTTGCCGAGCATGCCGCTGTAGGTAATGGCGATGGCCAGCACGCCCGCCGCCGGGCCGAGGCCAACGGCGCGCACAAACAACAGCGCCCAGACGATCTCCGGCACGCTGCGCAGAAAAATCAGCAATCCGCGTACCGGCCAGCGCAGCAAGCGCCCGGGCAGGCTCGGCACGCCGCCCCGGGACGCCGCCGAGAGCGACAACGCGCGGCTGGCGATCAGGCTGGCCGGCACCGCCAACAGCAACGCCAAGGCCATGCCCGCCGTGGCAATCGCCAGGGTTTGCAGGGTGGCTTTGAGCAGCAGTTGCAGGAACGCCTGATCGTGCGCCGGTGGCCAGAATGCCGAAACGAAACGGCCCATTTCGTTCTGGCTATCGGCCTGAAACAGCACGCTCAGGTCCAGCTCGCTGAGCTGAATGCCCGGCCACAGCAAAGCCAGCGCCAGCAGCGTCAGCAACAATCGCGGCCACGCCGCCGGGTCCCGTGAATTGGCCTTCAGCATCGCGGAATCTGCACAATCAAAGGTGCGACCGCAGGCGCTGGCGATTGCAGTTGTTCATTGGCGTACAGCGCATCGAGCTTGTCGAGGCTGACTTGATCGGATGGGCAATCAAAAAGAATCTGCCCGTCGCGCAAGCCAATGATCCGTGGAAAGTGCGCCAGCGCCAGTTCCACCGCGTGCAGGCTCGCCACCAGCGTGACGTTGTGCTCGCGAGCATGGCGCGCCAGGATCGACAGCGTGTGGCCGGCGAGGACCGGGTCCATCGCTGAAACCGGCTCGTCGGCGAGCAATATTTCCGGCGCCTGATACAGCACCCGCGCAATGCCGACGCGCTGCAATTGCCCGCCGGACAATTGCTGGCAATGGGCGAACAGTTTGTCGCCCAAGTCCAGCCGCGCCAACGCCGCACGAGCGCCAGCCACATCCAGCGGATGCAGCAGGTTCAGCAGACTTTTGCCCAGACTCCACTGACCGAGCTTGCCGGCCAGCACCGCCGTAATGACCCGCTGACGCGGTGGAATCGGCGGCGCCTGATGCACCAGACCGATGCGCGCACGCAGGCGCTGGCGCTGGCGCGCCGACAAGTGCCAGGCGCGTTCGCCGAGCACTTCGATGTCGCCACTGCTGGGCTTGAGCGCGGTGGCCAGCAGATTGAGCAGGCTCGACTTGCCCGCGCCGGACGGGCCGATGATCGCCACCTGTTCGCCAGCGCCAATCTGCACGTCGATGTTGCGAAGGGCAGCGACGCCATTGGCGTGGCGCAGGCTGCCCTGGGTGAGGCGTAGGGTCATTTCAGCAGTTCGGCGGCGCGGGCGGCTTCCTCGATGCCCTTGTAGTTTTCAGGCTTGGTTTCGATGAAGCGACTGGCCGCCTGCAGATCAAGAATCTTCTTCTGCTCAGGATTGGCCGGGTCGAGGTCGAGGAAGGCTTTCTTGATTTTCGCCGCCAGCTTCGGATCAAGGGTGCCGCGCACGGTCCAGTTGTAATCGAAGTAGGTCGGGGTGGTGGCGAAGACTTTGACTTTGCTGGTGTCGACCTTGCCGGCGTCGACCAGTTTCTGCCAGACGCTGGCATTCAACACCCCGGCATCGACCTTGCCGGCCTGCACCCAGGCAACGGTGGCGTCGTGAGCGCCGGAGTAGGCGACGCGGCTGAAATAGCCTTCCGGCTTGATGCCGTCGTTTTTCAGCATGAAGTAACGCGGCATCAGGCTACCGGAGGTGGACGATACCGAACCGAAGGCGAAGGTCTTGCCCTTGAGGTCGGCGAGGCTTTTCACGTTCGGGTCGGCGGTGATGAATTTGCTGGTGAACTGCGCGTCCTGCTCGCGCTGCACCAGCGGGATCACTGGCGTGGTGGCGTCGGTCTTCAAACGTGCCTGCACAAAAGTGAAACCGCCGAGCCAGGCCATATCGAGGCGATCGGTGGCCAGCGCTTCAACCACCGCCGGGTAGTCGGCGACGGGGACAAATTGCACCTTCATGCCCAACCGCTGCTCAAGATAGGCACCCAGCGGTTCGAATTTGCGCAGCAGCTCGGTCGGGGCTTCGTCGGGAATCGCGCTGACGCGCAGGACATCAGCGGCTTGCGTCATCAGGGCAGAAAAGGACAGCGCCAGACCGGCGGTGAGGGCGAGGGTACGCTTGAACATAGAATTCTCCGTTTCGTAAGCGTCAACATTCGAAGGGCCACCGGTAGTCAACGGCGCGCCACGTCAGGGTAGACGAAACGGCGAGGTTATACGCATTCGCGAGGAGATTGGCCAGCCTCCGTGCCGGCGCGTTGTGTCTGTTTGTGTGCCGTTCCGGTCAAGCCGCTTCGGGCAGTCTGGCAATCACCTTGATTTCAAAATCGAAACCCGCCAGCCAGGTCACGCCGACAGCGGTGATGGTCGGAAACGGCGCTTCGCCCCAGAACTCCGGCACCACAGTCCAGATCGTTTCGAACGTCGAGTGCGGATCGACCATGAACACGGTGACATCCACCGCATCATCGAAGCTGCAACCGGCCGCAGCGAGGATCGCGTTGAGGTTGTTGAAGGCGGTGCGTACCTGGCCGGGCAAATCCGCCTCCGGTGAACCGTCCTCGCGACTGCCGACCTGGCCGGAGACAAACAGGAAACCGTTTGAGCGAATCGCCGGCGAGTAGCGGTGACGCTCATACAAGGCATGGCGGGCGGGTGGGAACACTACATCGCGCTTGGACATGGGGCTGACTCCATCAGGGGTTGATGGGAACGACTTTAGGTATTTGCAGTGCGCGGATAAACGCGCAAGCTTGGCGTTCACTGTTTGCAAATCCCAAACAATCGAGGGGCGCGGATGGACCGGTTCGATGCGATGCAGGCCTTTGCCCGGGTGGTCGAGGCGGGCAGTTTCACCAAAGCTGCCGAAACCTTGCACATGAGCAAGACCACGGTGACGCAACTGGTGCAGCAACTGGAGGCGCGGCTGCGGGTCAAGCTGCTCAACCGCACCACACGCAAGGTCAACGTCACCGCTGATGGCGCGGCGTATTACGAGCGGGTGATCAAGCTGTTGGCCGATATGGACGACGCCGAAACCAGCCTGCCCGGTGCCGCCGCACGGCCGCGCGGGCGTTTGCGCATCGACGTGCCGAGCCCGTTCGCGCGGCATATTCTGGTCCCAGCCTTGCCGGATTTTCACGCGCGCTACCCGGACATCCAGATCGACATGGGCGTCAGCGACCGCATCGTCGACATCATCGATGAGAACGTCGATTGCGTGGTGCGCGGCGGCGAGCTGCTCGATCAATCGTTGATGGCGCGCAAGCTTGCCGATCTGCCCTTGGGTGTTTTCGCCGCGCCGGCTTATCTGGCCCGAGAAGGGACGCCCGAGCACCCGTTGGAACTGCAAGACTCCCATCACCGCGTCGTCGCGTTCCTCTGGGCTCGCACTGGTAAACCTCTTCCGTACACGTTGCACAACGGCACCGAGCGCCTGCAGATCAAGGGCCAGCATGTGCTTGCAGTGGATGACGGCAATGCCTATCTGGCGGCAGGGCTGGCCGGCATGGGTGTGTTGTGGCTGCCGACGTATATGTCTGATGCGCATGTGGCGCGGGGCGAGTTGGTGCGGTTGTTTGAAGACTGGCAGCTTGAGTCGATGCCGCTTTATCTGGCGTACCCGCCGAACCGGCATGTCAGTTTGAAATTGCGGGTGTTCATTGATTGGGTGGTGGGGCTGATGGCGTAACAGAGTAGTGATGCAGCTATTGCGGGTGCGCGCCACAAGCCAACCGACCTCCGGCTTTTTCGAGTGATTGAGCATAAGAGACGTAAAGACGATTACGGAGCCGTCCTTGATTGCAGGTCAATGTCGGCGGGCCATTGCACTTTCGGGGCGAGGCGGCGGGCGAGGTTGAAGCGCACGTCTTCGTTGTTCCAGTCGCGCGGTGGTCTGGGGAAGGTGGGCAGGGCTTGTGGGCCTTGCTGCATGAACAGTTGGGCCATGGCCCAGTACATTTCGCCCTGTTGAATTTCATTGGCGAAATGAAAGCGATCTATTACCTGATGGGTGCCAGGTTTCACCACAGCAAGGGTGACGGTTTCGATGAGGCCGCCACTGCCCATGGGGCCGTAGATGCTACAGGCCTCGGCGCGCAGATCATCCCAGTCAAAAACGTCGACGCGCACACCCCAGGCGGTGCGGCTGAAGGGTCTCAGCCCGTCACGATGGAAGCGGTAGACATAGACTTTGCGTCGGGCGCGGTTGAAGCGGATGGGTTCGTCGCGAGGGGCTTCGGTGTCCATTCGCCAGAAGAACACGCCTGCCCAAACAGTGATGATAAGTGCGATGAGTCCGAACGAATTGAATACAAAAGAAGGTACAACTCCAGTCGCTATAAAAAGAATGATCCAAACGCTAGGAGGGATGAGAGCAAGCGCGAACATGAAGGGTGTTAGCCAAACACCAACTCCTCGAATTCTCATCGTGGCCCGCGCCATTTCGAGATACACGCCATCAACATGGTTGGGTGAATTTGACAGTACGGGCGGATACGGTTCTGTGGACGGCGATTCGTTTGGCCCCGGCAAGTCGTGTTTCCAGCCAGGCGCGGGTTTGTCGAGTAAAGGTGCTGTAAAAAGCATGATGGGCAGTTCCGGTTCTTTGTGAGTGCTGCTTGCAGCTTTGAGCTTGCGGGGGGCGCTGGCAGGTAGCCAAAGGGGCATGTGCCCTATCGCGGCGGGTCCGTATTCAGGGAGCGGTGCGTGATTCCAAGTCTATTTCCGCAGGCCACCGCACTTTGGGAGCGAGGCGGCGGGCGAGATTGAAGCGCACGTCTTCGTTGTTCCAGTCGCGCGGTGGTCTAGTGAAGGTGGGCAGGGCTTGCGGGCCCTGCTGCATGAACAGTTGGGCCATGGCCCAGTACATTTCGCCCTGCATTGTGCCGTGGGCGAAATGGAAGCGCTCAAGCACCTGACACGTTCCGGGTTTCACCACGGCGATGCTGACCGATTCGATCAGGCCGCCGGTGCCCATCGGGCCATATACGCTACTCACCTCGGCGCGTAGATCATCCCAGTCGTAAACCTCCGTACGTACGCCCCAGGCGGTTCGGCTGAAGGGGCGTAGCCCGTCGTGGTGGAAGCGATAGACGTAGACTTTGCGGCGCAGGCGGTTGAAGCGGATGGGTTCGTCGCGGGGGGCCTCTACGTCCATTCGCCAGACATGAATACCGAACCAAAACAGGACAATGGATAAACCGAGGCAGACTAGAATGAAGCCCCAATCAACAGATTCCCATGGTGCAGGAGGGAGGATTAGGGGAGTTGTAAGCAGGAGAAAGGACAAACCTAGAATAGCTATCCCCAACCAGGCGCCTAGCCCTCGTATTCTCAGTGCCGAGCGTGGTAGTTCAAGGTAAATGGCATCCGCATGATTAGGCGGACTTGGCATCACGGGTGGATATGGGAGGTTGCTAGGAGTTTGATCCGGCTTTGGCAGATCGCGTTTCCAGGCAGGCGCTGGTGGCTCGAGTAACGGTTCGGTGTACGACATTACGGAGCCGTCCTTGATTGCAGGTCAATGTCGGCGGGCCATTGCACTTTCGGGGCGAGGCGGCGGGCGAGGTTGAAGCGGACGTCTTCGTTGTTCCAGTCGCGCGGTGGTTTGGAAAAGATGGGCAGGGCTTGCGGGCCCTGCTGCATGAACAGTTGGGCCATGGCCCAGTACATTTCGCCCTGCATGGTGCCGTGGGCGAAATGGAAACGCTCGAGCACCTGACAGGTGCCGGGTTTCACCACGGCGATGCTCACCGACTCGATCAGGCCGCCAGTGCCCATGGGGCCATATACGCTGCTCACCTCTGCGCGCAGATCATCCCAGTCGTAGACCTCGGCACGCACGCCCCAGGCAGTTCGGCTGAAGGGGCGTAGCCCGTCGTGGTGGAAGCGATAGACATAGACTTTGCGGCGCAGGCGGTTGAAGCGAATGGGTTCGTCGCGGGGGGATTCTACGTCCATCCGCCAAGCGTACACACCACCCCATATTCCGATAATGAATAATACTAGGATGGTAAAAGTGACGAACAGTGAGGAAAAATCCCATGTTTCAAGTGGCAGGATGATCGGGAACGGAGCAACGGCCAGTGCGAAAAAAAATGCTGCAAGCCATGGTCCGGCACCTCGTGTTCGGACTGTAGAGCGCCGCAACTCAAGGTAAGTTTGGTCAACATGGTTAGGCGAATTTGACAGTACTGGTGGATAAGGCTCGATGCTCGGTGCCTCGTTTGGTTTTGGTAGATCGCGTTTCCAGCCAGGGGCCGGTGGGTCGAGCAAAGGTGCTGTGAAGAACATGAGTGAACTCCGGAAGGATTAAAGATTGGAGTAGGCAGTCAGGGTTAGCGCTGCATACCCATCGAGTACGGTGCGGTCGGGCCAGTAGGTGAGCGACAGAATGGCACCTTCGATTTTCTGGCCTCCCTTCCGAGGCTTGAGCACAAGGGCGCCCGAAATGTCCACAATTTCTAGGGCGCTCTTGTTGGGTAACGCGGCGCTGCGAGTGGTGACGATCGGCGTGCCACGCTCCACGTGATAGTCCATTTTTCGTGTGGTTGTGGCATCGTCGATGGCTGTTGAGGGCGTGGAGGATGCAATTAGGCTACCATTCGCGGCCACTTCGCCGGATTCCCCAGTGGTAGGGTCGTCCCCTTCGCGTAGAAGGCGCAGGGTCCATTGATAGTCCGAATGTTCCGGCTGAAAGCATGGCAATACCAAGCGATATTCCAGCCTCTCTTCCTGAGCTAGGGTGCCGGCTCCGCCTGTCGAACCGCCCCTGTGATAGCTCTGGCCGGCGATCAAACGCAAACGAAAGCGCACGTCGGCATCGACACCGAAGGTCGCGGCGTTCAGTTCGGCGATGGCAACCGGAGCATGTTCGGGCTGATTCCAGTGAATCTTTGGCGTTTCGTTGGCGTAACCAAAGAAACAGCGCCTGGCCCATTTTTCCAGTGGTGAGGACTCTTCACTTTTGGCCCATTGGAAAACGCTATATCCTGCTATGCCCAGCAGGATGGCGATGCCCATTGGGCCCATAAGAGCCGTCGCGCCATAGATAGCAGCACTAATGCCAAAAGCTGCGCCAGACCCGCTTAGAAATGCCGATGCGATGTATAGATTCTTTGCCGACTTGTCACCAGCCTTCATGGTACGACTAGCGGCCATTCCCGCCTGGGCGGCATCAAACAACCCGGTCACAGCCCCAATCACGGCTCCCGCTCTGGCAATGATCTGGCCAGCCCGATATGTAGCCTTGGCGGTAGCTGTCACCCGAGCAGGCAAGCCTGCCGCGTGCTGAATTCTCCCCGCGCCTGCTTCAAGTGCGATCCCTATCACTTCCATGCCGGCAGCCAGTACCCCCAGCGTCGCGCCATACAGAGCCAGTCTGGCTTCAGGAGCCTTGTCGCCCAGCGCTCGCTCGGCTTCTTCAAAGTTTTTCTTCATGGAGTCGTTGAGCAGATAAAACCCGCCCAACGCCAACAACAGCTGACCGCTGCCGGCAACTCCCCGTAGCCCGATGAACCCCGCACGCACCCAGTCGGCTGCTACCGTTGTTGACACCATGAGCCCGCGTAACGTCGCCCGGGCCTTCGGGTCCAGGCTGCCAACGCCCACCGCTGCTTCCTGCAGTAAATGCTGGGCGCTGGCTCCCGCGCCGCCAACGCCTTGCTCGGTATTGCGCATCAGGTCGCGTCGCAGATTGTCGGCTTCGCCCTCCACCCAAACCGTTAGGGTGATCAGTTGATTGGCCACTTTGGGATCCAGCACGGCCATGCTGAGAAGCCCTGTCCTGATCAGCGGGACGACTTTCCTTTGCACCTTTTGGAACTTGTGGTTCACCTTGTCCACGTTGGCTTTTGCGCTTTTTTCGCCCAAACGGATAGCTTCGGACGCCCGAGTTTGCGCCTTGCGCAAGTATTCGGACAGCAACGCGTAGTACTCGCTGAACTTCATTTGAATCTTGAGTTCGGTGAGGTGGACGCCGTTGTACAACAGCTGGCTTGCACTGTTGAGTCGAGAAACTACACGACTGACGCCGGGCCCGAGTCTCGGTTGGAGTCGCGCGCTGGCAGCGTTGAGTGCGCCGAGGAGTTGGGCCATGGCGGTCTGGATACGCGGCTGGACATAGCGGTTGAATTCATCGCTGGTCAGGGCCTTGGCCACTGCGGAGTAAAGCTTTTCACTGTCGTTCCAGTCGGCGTCGCCGGTCACGCTGAAACTGGGTAACAAGCCCGCCAGCAGCGATTCGTCCCGCCTCAATATCGCGCGATAGACCGGGCTCTGCGGATTTTTCAGCCACTCGAGCCAAAGCTTCGCTGTCGGGTCTTTATCCGTAAAAGGCGCTTTTTCATTGGCGCTGTTTTGGTTGACGAGCGGTGCTTCGCTGATGCCGCCGCGCAGGCACATCGTCATGGTCAGACTGTAGGCCACTCCTGACGTGAAATCAGCGCCATCATAGTCATGCTCCTCAATGTGCTTGAACGGCGCGCCATGGCAGAGCTCTGCGTATTGCCTGCCGCACCAATCGATGTAGTGTTGGTAGTTTGCCAACTCGCGCTGATAGTCTTCTTCAAACGAGGCGCGATCGGCTTCGCTGTAGCGCTTTTCCAGTGACGCATTGTATTTCCGGACTTTTTCTTCGATGGCGCGTCGACGCTCCACCTCCGGGTCGCCAAAGGTCGGGGCCGCATCGCCCGTCATGGGAGCAAATGAGGCGGTCTGCTGGTCGGCCCAGATCGGGTGCATTTGGCGAATCGCCAGTAGCAGATCTGACGTTTGGCGCTTGTAGGTCCTCATCGGGTCTTCAATGTATCGCTGACGCGCCTCAATCCAGCCGTTACGCAAGTAGTTGTACTGTTGAATCAGGCCCACCGTGTCGTCCAGCACCAGAGCGAGTACACCTTGCTGCAACCCTTGCTGGTCAATCGTTTGGCGCAAGTAATTCTTTAGTGCACCCAACCGTGTTACGCGGCTGTGAAACCCATGGACCTTATCCAGGTCTCCGACAGCCTGATGACGCTGGTATTCATGAACTTGCTGATCCACGCGAGGCTCCGTCGCTGTCATCAGCAACGCGTTCTCTACGCCGTCGGGGGCGTCCAGAGCAGTTCGCAGGTCGAGTTTTCGGAAGCGTCCCGAAGCAGCGCTGTTTTTATAAGCGTCGAGAACGCTGCGAGGCCACGGATCACTGGCAAAGGCCAGCCACGCATGGGTGTACTTACGGATATCGATGTTGAGAAAGGACGCTGGAGCGTCGTGGCCCGCCGAGGTACAGGCATCGCACAATGGAGTCTCATTGGCCTCGGGAGGTGCGTCGGGATTGAACTGACGTAGATAACCATCGGGGGTCACTTGATAGGCTTGCCAGGTCTGCTGATCAAGTAGTACGTACAAATAGCCCGCGCGTAATGTACGCAGGCCCATGCGCGAATTGGACATCGCACCGGTGTCTTCGCTAGCTCGCGGTACCAGAGCCTTTCGCAGCGGGAGGATTGGTAATCCTTGCCGGTTGCAGGCGTTGCATTGGTCCGAAGGAAGGCATGTTTCTACTACGGTAATCTCAAGCTGCGAACTCAGGGTCATTGATGTGCTCCTGCAAAGGTCAAATCCGACACGATCCTTTGCCAGGACTGGTCATTCAATTCGGCAAAAAGTTTTGCGAGTGAGGTGCCATTCTCGATTGCCCGCTCTATGACCAGGCCTATATCTGTGTGTGTATGGAGGCTCGAATGCAGCATCAGACGGTGTAATGCCAAGGCCACAATGTCGTGCTGGTTTTTCAGCCCCAAATGGCGAGCGTCACGTATCTGTTTATATGCCTGAGCAGCGGCTTGAGGAGGGAGCAAGGTAGGGCCTTGCCAGCGAGCAGGAGCGTAAGCAAGCGGAAGGCTGACAGCGCGACGCCAAGCGCCGAGCAGTGAGGACACCAGTGCGGCATCCTGTTGTACTGAGCTGTTGAATGCCGAGAATTCAACGCTCGTGTCCGGCTGGCCAATCAAGCAACTGCTGGCGCCACTGCTTGTGGGGATTAGCCACTGATGGATCGGCCACCAGCTTCCTGTCTCCCCAACTTTCAACGTTGCGACCAGCAATTCCAGGCGTAACGGCTCATACACCGGAAAGAATTTTGTGCCCACCGAGATCGGCAAATAACCGAGTTTTATGAGGTGACTGCTGACCGTCGTGGCTTTTGCGGCACTACTGAGCCATCCACATACATAGCGTCTTGAGCGACGTTCATCTTGTTTGGCACGCAGTGCCGACAACGACAATAAGTACGCTGAGGGTTCGGCACCAGCCGCGGCTAGAGTCACCAGCACCGGGCATGCTTGCGGTGTATGGGCCAAATCTGGGCGGCGCAGTCTAGTCACTGCATCGCTGCCTAATGATTGGCACAGAGCGTCGATATGCAATGGGTCGTCTTCGGCGCAGTCCGCCAATGGGTCAAGCAACAGATACAACGACGCATTGGCGGCGTGCTGCTCCTTTGCGAAGGCTTGGATAATAGTTGGAGTCATTTTGTTTTCTCCACGCAGGTGTGTCCCGCCTCGGGCTCCAGTTGCAGAGAAAAAGGTTGCCCCTCGCCCGACGCCGTTGCCGATACTGGCCCTTGGATTGTGATGGCTAAGCCGTTGAGGTGAATGCCTTGAGCATCGAGAGTGATACTTCCCCCTGGGCTTTTGAAGACGACTTTCTCACTGGCCTGCAAGCTATAAACGGTCGTAGCGCACTCAAAGCCCTGACCTGCCTGAATGCTATGCAACCCCTTGATGGTGTGCTCGCTATCACCGCCAACTTCGATATAGCGGTTGGCGCTTGTGGACTCGTATCGGTCATTGCCCACGGCATCCCACCGATCGCGTCCAATGAAAACCTTATGGTCACGGCCGACGTCCAGATTGCGATTCTGGCCTATGGCGTGAATTTGATCATTGCCGATCAAAACATGCTCATCGTTCCCAATCTCTTCTTTACGATCATTGCCAACGAACACCCTCTTGTCATTTTTGACATGAACGTTCTTGTCCCTCTCCGCATGAATAAACACCTCCTGCTGCCCCAACTCATCCTCAAACCGTAGCTCATTGAAACCCGCCCCTTTGTGCGTGCGGCTTTTGATGGTCATGCGGGTTTTGTGTTTGGGCAGTTCATACGGCGGCAGGTTGGTCTCGCGGTAGGCTCGGCCGGTAGCAATCGGCTGGTCCGGGTCGCCGTCCAGGTAGCTGATGATCAGTTCCTGCCCGACTCGTGGGACCGCCATCGCGCCCCAGGTCGCGCCTGCCCAGCCTTGAGCCACACGAATCCAGCACGAACTCTGATCGTTGTTTTTGTCCGAACGGTCCCACGGGAACTGCACTTTGACCCGGCCCCATTCATCGCAATAGATCTCTTCCCCCGGCGGGCCGACGACTGTGGCGATCTGCGGGCCATCGATGCAGGGTTTGGGACGCAGCGGCGCCTTCCAGTCGGAGGTCCAGCGGATCGCGCTGGCGTGCATTTCATAAGACGTGCCTCGGTCGCTGCCGAACGATTCCTCTTCGAGGCTGCTGTGCTGTTTGCCTTGATGCTGAACGGCGATGGTGCGCCAGCGGTCGTTGAAATCCTCACGGGGATGATCGTTGAGGTCGAACGCCAACCCCGGTTGCAGGCGTTCATCGTCACCTTCCAGATGGGCCAGCTTGGCGTCGTTGCGCAGGGCGGTCAGGCGTGTCTTGGTAAAGGGTTTGCCGGCGATGTCGCGCTTGTAGCGGCCGGGATAGTCGTAGCGTTCGTAATCCTTGTGCTGGTTGTTCAGGTCCTGGTCGCCAGTGGCGGTGTGCTGTTGGTTGTAGCGCGGGTGGGTGAAGGTGTAGTCGCGCTGCACTTGGCATGCGGTGCGTACCTGTTCGGTGTAGTGGAAGCGGGTCAGTGCCGGTTCCGTAGCATCGCCGCCGCCCATGGCCTGGTAGATCACCGGGCAGTCGGTGTGCGTGCCGATGGTGCCCAGCCCGCCGACTCGGTCGGTGAGAACCAGGGTGTGGCCGTCGACGCGGTGTTCGAAGGTGTAGAGCAGGCCTTCTTCGGCAGCGAGGCGGGCGATGAAATCGAGGTCGGTTTCGCCGGCCTGTACGCAGTATTCGCGGGGTTGGTGGTCGAAGCAGATCTCGCTGCGGATGTCGGTCAGCTTCTGCTCGGCCAACACGCTGGTGATGATGTCGGGCACGGTCTGGGCCTGGAAGATGCGCCAGTTGGAGCGCAGATCGAAACGTCTCAGGGTCGGCTCGATCACGGCGCTGTAGCGGGTGCGGCGAAAGCCGGTGTCGCCCTGCGTGAACAGGCTGACCAGACCGTGGACGTAGCGCACCGCGGTTTCGCCGCGCCAGATGGTGAACAGCCCCGCCAGGTCAAGCACGCGATTGAAGTCGACGGCGGCGTTGTGGCTGGCCAGTTCCAGAGAGAGTTTGAATGGCTGGGACAGGCTTTCTTCGAGGGTGAACGAGACCACGTCAAAGGGATCGCCTTGCAGGGGCTCGAAGGTGAAACGCAGGTCGCTTTGGCGGGGCATGGGGCCTCCCTGTCGCAGGTGAAAATATCAGTCGATGAGCCAATCGGGCTCACCGTTCTCCAGTGCGCCGTCGTGGTCGGTGGTGTCGCCGACGCGGGCTACCGGTTGCCCGTCCACGATCATTGAGGGCGAACCGCTGTTGATCACGGCGCCACAGCCGAGGCTGTCGCCAACACGAGCGACGGCGCGACCGTTGACGATCAAGTTGCTCGAACCGCTGTCCACGACGGTGGGACCACACAATGGGCAATCATGGTCGTGTCCGACCAGTACGACGGCAGGCATTGCGCCTCCTTAACAGATTTCAAGTCAGTGGAGGTTCCGCCGCTACACGAACCGCAGCGGCGGAGTCGGGTACGCGCTTAGCCCGCTGCTGCCGGCTTGCGCCAGTCATCCGAAGCTTCGGTACCGGCCACCACATGACTCCAGCTGACCTTCCGATACGCCAGGCTGGTCTTGATCAATTGGGTGTAGTTGGAGTTGTCGCTGTCTTGGGCGTGGGGCAGCACGGTGTGGATATCAACGACGGTGGCCTCTTCCAGCTTGGTGGTGAAAAAGTGCTCCTGCTTGCCATCGAGGTTGGTGCGAAACCACTTCACCTCAACAGTCGGCAGCATTTCGCCGGTGGCCAGGGCCTGGTAAAGCAGTGGTGAGGCTTTGTTCAGCGCACTGGTGAAGGTCAGCGGTTTATGCACGCGCTGTCCGGTGGGTTGGCCGCTTTGCGGGTCAGTTGGGGCACCGATCTGATGGTCGATTTCCTGAGCAAGGATTTCATCTTCGTGGCCTTCCACATAAACGTTGCCCACCGAGTCAGCGGTGAAGGCGCCCTTGGTGATGTGGCCCTGGGTTTTGCCGTGGATGCTGATGTACGCGGGTGTTGGCATGACATGCTCCTTGTCGCGATGATTTAACGACTCTGAGGTCGTGGTTTTTGGCCCAAGAGGCCATGGCTTCGCAGCGCTCGGGATGAGCACGCTGGAAATCGGTTACAGGTTGAGAATCCGTTCCAGCGACACCAGCACTTCCTCAGTGATGGCATTCAGGCGGATCGTGTAGATCGTGTAGGCGACCGTCAGCACGACCGCTGCCAGAGCCCAAGGCGTCCACAACGGCCACGCCCGCTTGATCCTGTAGTTGCGTGGCGCGACGTTTTTCAGCGGATCGGTCAGGCGTTTGGGCGTCTCGCCGCGCAGGGGGCGCAGCAGGCCGTGCAGCTGGCTGATGATCTTCTGTATTTCGTCATCGCCCCTGGCGTGGGCGCCGTATTTGCCCTTCAGACCGGCGATCAGGCACAGGTACATGAACTCCAGCACGTGCTGATAGCGAGCGGCTTCGGGGATCATGTTGTTCATCACGGTAAAGAATTTTTCGCCGCCCCAGGTTTCTTCATGAAACTGGCTGAGCAATGAGCGTGCGCTCCAGCTGGACGACTTGCCCCACGAGGTGCGCATGACCACCTCGTCCACCAGCAGGCACAGGCTGTAGGAATAGGCCTTGAGCATGCCGGCGTCGTAGTCAAGTTGACGGACTTCTTCCATGATCGTGGTGATCTGGTTGCTGACGCTCAGGTACAACTCAGGTACGTCGTCGTGCTGATCCAGACGGCGCAGGCGGATGACCAGGCCTATCAGCGGCATGGCGGCATCGCACAACGGGTTCCAGGCCAGGCCGCGCAGGTCGAACTCCGGGTCAGGCAAACACGTCTGACGCCTGACAGTAATGGTTTCGCTGTCGCTGTGGATGGCGCCGGATATTTCCTCATCGAACCGTGAATCGGCTGCGGACTTATTCATCTCGCTCACTCCTGATCGCCCAGAACTGCAACTCCAGATCCGGGAACTCACCGGCAATATGGAAGCCGAACCCGCTGCCGCTACTCAGGCTTTGCCAGGCGGGGTGATGGCGGTCGAGTTCGAAGTAGCTGAAGCCGGCATGGAACGGCAGATGGCGCGGCGCCACCGGCAGCGGCCGCAGGGGAATGCCCGGCAGTTGCAGGCTGACCAGTTGCTCCAGGCCTTCGGTGGAGCTGATCTTGATCTGCCGCGGCAGTTGCTGACGCAGGGTCTCCGCAGGCAGTTCGGCGCGCACGGCGAGGATGAACTCGGCGTTGTCGAGGAGGCGTTTGTCGTTCAACGCGGCGCTGCGCACGCCGTACTGCTGCTCAATGATTGGCAATGACAGCGCTCGTGGTTGCAGCACCGTGCCCAAGGCGCGACGCAAGGTGTGCTCGAGTAGCTGGAACGACTCGCGCAGGTTTTCGTGCTGATAGGCCGGATATTCCTGCGGCAGGTGGCCCTCGTCGGTAAAGGTCACCAGTTCGCCGCAGGCTTGAGCCAAGGCGACGTACAACTGCTCGGGGTGAACCTGACGTTGGCGGGCCAGGTGCTGGAACAGCGGGTACAACCGATTGAGGGTTTGCAGCAGGTTAAAGTCGCTGACATCAGCCACACCCGATTGTCCCGGTGAACCTATCCGCTGAGCCAGATTCCTCGCTCGCTCGCGCATCAGCCCGGCCACCTCACCAAGGTAGCGGTGCAACGCCGGCACCGCTTGCAGGGACAGGCTGGTGGGGTAGAAGTGCTCATCCATTACCAGGCTGCCGTCCGGGCGTTTGTCTTTGATCCTGCCCAGGGCGATGCCGGTGAAGGCGCTGCGGTCGCTGCGTTCGAGCATCAGTTGCAAATTGGGCACGGCCAGATCCATGCCGACCTGATCGCCGTCATCGCTGTGGGTGTCGCGGATTTCTTCGCGGCGGACGATGTAGCGGCTGTTGCCGTACTGGTCGGGCCAGCGCACTTCGAGGGCACCGATGGAACGTAGCGGCAGGGCCAAGTAGACGATCTGGCCGATCGCGTTGCTGTCAGCGATCTCCAGTGGGGAGGGCGGGGCGAGGTCGTGGGGAATATCGAAGACGCTACCATCGGGCATGATGCCTCGCGCCTGGGTAACGGCGACTTTGCCAAAGTTCAGGTATTCGCTGTTCAGGGTCAGTTCGCTGAAGCCATAAAGTGCATCGTTGAGGCTGTGCAGGCGCTGATGCACGGCGGCTTCGGCGGCGCGGACCTGTTGCTGGAAGTGCTGGGGTTTAACGAACAAACCCTCATGCCAAATGACGGGGTTACGTGAACTCATCGGTAATTACTCTGGGCAAAAGCGGCTGGAAAGAGCGTCATCGGGTTTCTCCCTTGAGGCTGACCTGCTCGGCGTCCAGCTGTACCAGCACCGCGTATTGCCGACCTTTGGGCTCGACGCGCAGTCGCTGCTTCCACTGTCCGACATCAGTGCTGTGGTAGTTGGCGATCACTGCGATAAAACGGGTGTCTTCATCCAGTGCGCGCAGGTCGATGAACTTGAATTGGCCGGGCTGGAGCAGGTAGTCGTCGGCACGGATGTAGCTGCTGCCCAAGGTCTTTTTCAGGTCGTCGGCCAAGGCTTGAGGGCTGGCGTTGACCAGCAGGGAATCGTCGGTGAGTTGCAACACCTTGAAGGCAATCGGTGTGGCGACAAGCGCCAGCGCCGGTTTGCCCCATGGAGTCGTCAGGCTCACACCCTGAGCGTCGTAGTCACCCAGCAGCGCGTCTTCGATGGGCGACATCGGCACGACGGGTGTGGGCTCCTCGCTCAATGGCGATTGGGCCGGCACGCTTTCGTAAAGATGATCGAGCAAGGTTTGTACTTTGTCCGTCAGGGCTTGCGGGCTGACGGCTTGCACGTTGAGCGTGTACGGCGAAAGGCTCGCGTCCTCATCCAGTGCCGTGCCGGTGCTGATTAGCCGTGGATTGACATTGTCGCTGGCGTACAGGCTCAGGGAGTAACGGCTGGGCTGGTCGTTGGGGCCGCCGACCGGGATGGAGGGCGTCCAGATCACTTGCCCGATCTTGCCGAACATGGTGCAGCCGCCAAGTGCCAGACAGGCCAGCAACAAGGTGCCCAGGCGCAGTTTGCTGAACCGGCTGATGCTGCGCCTGGTTGCAGCCGCGTACATGTCAGGTAGCGGTCCGGCAAGCGGTGCCTGCCGCATTGCTCGCAGCGGATCGCCTTGCTCGGCCAGATCCACGGGCTGGCAAAGGCGCTCGAAATCCGGGCAAGTGGCGGGTCGCCTGTCAGCCGCTAGCGTGTTCGGAAGGTCTTGTTGCCACATGTGCATGTCCTCAGGGTGGCCACCGAGCAATTCGTCGAGAGCACGCTGTCCTTGGGCGTACTCGCCCAACTGCACCACGACCTGATACGCACCAATCTGCAACCGATCACCGTCGTTGAGGCTTATTGCAATATGCCGCTCAAGCGGCAGATCGTGACCGTTTACGCAGGTTGTACCGCTGCGATCGATCACGCAGAACCGGCCTTCGATGACGCGGATGTCACAGTGGTAGGGCCGCACGCCATTGATGCGATCTTCAAGACGCCAGTCCGGCGCCGCACTACCGATGCTCCCACCCTGCGGGCCAAATTGATGACCGGGCAAATAACCGTGGAGCAACTGCGCAGGATTGCTGATAACCAGGCTCAGTTTCATGCGCGCCCCCGAATCCTTACCACGGCGGGGTAACGGTGTTGCTGGCGCTCGATAAAACTGGTCCAGCCCAAGTGGGTGCCGCTGGCGCGTTGCAGGTTGAACGGCGGTACGTCTTCTTCGCGCAACCCTAGTTCCAGGTCGTAGGCGGTGGCATCGCGCAGCAGAAAATCCATCAACTGGCGCAAGCGTGCGAACTGATCGCCGCTGGGCAGGAACTGACGAAAGCGCGCTTGAGTCAGGTTGGGAATCACTAACGTGAATTTGCTGGCGCGAGTCTTGCTGCGGTCGCCAACCACGAAATCGCTGCCCAGAATACCGTTGGCCTTGCCGAGTATCAGACGCTGGCGTTGCGGCAGACTCACCGAGCGTGCCTCGAACTCACGGATATGAACGCCGTGCAGGTCGAAGCAATGCGCGACGATGCCGGACACCACCGAGGGCGAGCGGCTGCGGCTGGCGATCAAGCCGGCAAAGCTCAGCAATCGGCCCCACGGTAGCGGCGTTGCACCACGAAGGTCGTTGTCATTCAGGCCGACCATGGAAAATACGTAACGCGAAAAGCGGTCGCTGCCCTTGGCCTGGAAGCGAATGTAATAGCGGTGCTTGCGCCAACTGGTATGCAGCAGGGTCAGCAGCCGATGGTTGAAGAAGTCCATGAACGCGGGACGAATGCCGCGATCCTGGTGTTGTTCATAGGCCAGGCGATCCAGGTAATAACCGGGCAGCGGCGAGTCGCTGCCGTGCAGGCCAAAGAAGCTCGTCTGCAAGCGATAGCGCACCTCGTCACTGCCACTCTCCACGCGCGCAGCCGATATCACGTCGGACGCCGGAAAACCCAGCCCCGCATGGCTTTGCAGGCGCACGCGGCGTCTCGCCGCCGAACTCAAGGGTCGCGCTTCCAGGTCATCACCATGCAAGGCGTGCAAATGCTCGAGCAGACGGTGAAACGAGTAGTTCCGCGCGTCGGCCAGCAGCACATCGGCTAGATCACGGGTTGTCTGCCGGTCAACAGTGGCCATTCGTAGCGCTCGTTGTTAGTGGTATTGATCACTTCCAGGCGATGGAAGGAATTGATGCTCGCGTACAGGGCGAAGAAGTGCGAAAGCACGCTGCCGAACAGGTACAGCTCGCCCTCGCAAAGGAAGGCGTCCTGGTTCAGTTGCAGACGGGTCTGCACGCCGCGCACGGGCAGGCCTTTCATCAGCCAGTCGACGGGGCTGGTCACGGCATTCTCGATGCCGTTCAGGCGCTTGCGTGTGGCGCGGGCCTGTTGCAGGTCGTGCAGGGCGGCAAAGTCATAGGCGCGGATCACTGCCTTGAGCGGCTCGGCCGACAGCAATGACAGGTAATTCAGCGACAGGTTGGAAATCAGCGTCCAGTGCAGGCTGGCATCCAGCACCGGCCGGTAGGAACGGGTCGGCGCGGTGAGATTGGTGTAGGTGGCAAACGAAGGCGTGGATTCGTTGGACAGCGACACGTCACCCACTCCCAGGGCCAATGGCAAGTCGCGGTTGGTGCAGGTCAGCTCGATGGACGCCGCTTCATGCTCGCCGATGTACAGGCTTTCATCACCACGCACGAAGGCGATTCGATGGCGCAAACCTGCACGACCGTGGGATTGTTCGATATGCGTACGGAAGTACAGCGCGGTGCGGCCCCATGCATGTTCGATCTCATGCTGGAACGACTCGAACGGAGTAAAACGTCGCAACGGTTCACCCCTTCGCTCTTTGTCGGCGGCGTCCCAACCGGCTACCTGGTCGACACTGAAAACCTCAACGGCATCGGGGCGGTTGCCACTGGGTGTAATGCGCCGTTCCTGGCTGCGTCCGTCCAGCGTGATGGGCTCGGCATCATGGCGGAACAGATTGACCGCCGGTGCACAGAACAGGTGGAGGTCTGAAGTGCGCAAGTGCGTATCGACGGGCATTGGCCGGGAGAACTGAAACTCGAAGCGGATCTGGTCGGTGCTGATGGCGGGCCAGACCTTCGCCAGGTGGGTCAGGCTGAAAAACTGGAAGCGCTGCGGGAACACAAAGTATTCCTGCAGGATGCGGTAGCCATCGAACACGTTGCGCGGGTAGGGCAGCAATGCTTCTTCGGCGGTGAAGCCGGGGAAGCCCAACTCGGTGGGGTTCAGGCGGTAAGACGTGTTGTTGACGTACAGCGTGACGCTTTCAAGGTAATGAGCCAGCCACAGGTACAGGTTCAGTGCGGTGGCATTGTCTGCGCCGAGGTAAAAATCCAGTTGATCGCACTTAAGGCTGTCGAGCGGCTGCTGGGTCAGCACGTTGAGGTCGATTCGAAGCGTCGAGGCTTCGCGGCTGTGAGCATCGCTGACTTGCGCCAGAACCAACGGGTACAAGCTGACGTCGGTGCAAGTGCGAAACTCGCACGAGATGCCGTCCACGGGCTTGGCAAACAGCCGCGTGCCCTTGGGAATCACCTGGCGCTGGCTGATCACATCCGGCAACGGTGTAAAACGGATGATGGTCGCACTGGGCAAGGGCCGCAGGTAGTTGGGCCAGAGCATCTGCAGCAGCGGATGGGTCAGCTCCGGCAAATCGTCATCGATCTTCATGCCCAACTTGGCGGTGAGGAAGGCAAAGCCTTCCAGCAGCCGCTCCACGTCCGGGTCGCCGGCCTCGTCGCCCAGAAACTGCGCCAACTGTGGATTGTCCTCGGCAAACTCGCGACCGAGTTCGCGCAGGTAGCGCAGCTCCTCGGCAAAGCGTTGTTTCAAGTCCATTGCATCCTCATCTCACGCGGGTGTAGCCGTCGCGGCCGTGCATGGCCACCTCGATCTGCACCTGTTCTTCCTTGTGGTTGACCTGCACCTGGCAATCCAGGCGAAAGTTCAGCTCCAGCGGCAGGTCCGGGTCGTGCTGAAAGCGCACGCCCGTGACCTTGATGCGCGGTTCAAACGCTTCCACCGAACGCCGGATATCGGCGCTGATAGTCAGCACCAGATCACTGCTGGCCTGAGTGACTCCGTTGAAATCGCGCAGACCCAGTTCAGGGCTGCTTTGCGAGCAGCCCTGGCGTGAGTTGAGCACCTGTTCCAGGTGGCGTTTGATTGCATCGACACGCTGGCGCGCCTGATCATCCGCGCTGTCCGCGCGGTAGCGTGGTGCGTCGGGTTCCAGGCGCTCGAACAGACTCCAGGCGCCCACTTACTGGGTGTCCAGCCGGCCCACCAGTGAGATCTCGAAGTTGGCGCCCATGTACTTGAAGTGCGGGCGCACGGCCAACGACACCTGGTACCAGCCCGGATCGCCCGCCACGTCCTGGACGACGATTTGCGCGGCGCGCAAGGGTCGACGGCTGCGTACATCCGACGATGGGTTTTCCTGATCGGCGATGTACTGCTTGAGCCAGGTGTTCAACTCGCGTTCCAGGTCCTGGCGTTCCTTCCAACTGCCGATCTGCTCGCGTTGCAGTACCTTGATGTAATGGGCCAGGCGATTGACGATAAACAGGTACGGCAACTGGGTGCCGAGCTTGTAGTTGGTCTGGGCTTGCTGGCCTTCGCGGGTCTTGGGGAAATTCTTCGGTTTCTGTATCGAGTTGGCGGAGAAGAACGCTGCGTTGTCGCTGTCTTTGCGCATGGTCAGGGGAATGAAACCGGCTTCGGCCAGCTCGAATTCCTTGCGATCGGAAATCAGCACTTCGGTAGGGATCTTGGCCTGTAACTGGCCCAGGGATTCGTACAGGTGCACCGGCAGATCATCCACCGCGCCGCCGGATTGCGGGCCGATGATGTTCGGGCACCAGCGGTAGCGTGCGAAGCTGTCGGTGATGCGCGACGCCATCAGAAACGCGGTGTTGCCCCACAGGTAATTGTCGTGGTTGCCGTCGACGTTTTCGTCGTAGGCGAAGCTGCGGATCCGGTTTTCCAGGCCGTCGTAGGGCGAGCGCAGCAGGAAGCGCGGCAGCGTCGCGGCGATGTATTTGGAGTCTTCCATCTCGCGCAGGCCGCGCCATTTGGTATGGCCGGGCCCTTCAAAAATATCGCTGACTTCCTTGATCGACGGCAGATCCTGATAGCTCTTGAGATTGAAGAATTCAGGACCGGCGGCCATTACGAAAGGGGCATGGGCCATGGCGCCAACGGAGGCGACGTAGCTCAGCAGCTTCATGTCCGGGGACGACGGGCCGAAAGTGTAGTTGCCAATCATCGCCGCAATCGGCTCGCCACCGAACTGCCCGTAGCCAGAGGTGTAGGCGTGCTTGTACAGGCCGCTACGGGTGATATCGCCGGCATTGTCGAAGTCGTCCGACAGCTCTTCTTTGGTGACATGCAGCATCTCCAGCTTGATGTTTTCGCGAAAATCCGTGCGGTCCACCAGCAACTTCAGACCACGCCATGCCGACTCCAGTTGCTGGAACTGCGGCTGATGCAGGATCACATCCATCTGCTGGCTCAGGGCGCGGTCGATTTCGGCAATCATGTGGTCGACCCGGTGCTTGTTGACCGGCTGCTGGTGATCACCGCTTTGCAGGATCTCGCTGATAAACGCGGCCACGCCCTGGCGAGCCACGACGTAGCCTTCCTGAGAGGGGAGCATGGTGGTGTTGGCCAGCAATTGATCAAGCAACGACAGCGGTTCGTCAGCCACCAACACTTGGGCGGCGGCGCTTTCCTTGGACATGGGGACTACTCCGTTGAGAAGGGCGTTCAGATCAATGGTCTGGCGCGTCGAGCACCAGATTCAGCTCGCTGGCCAAGCGTTGGCGGGAGGTTTCATCGGTCAGCAGACTCTGCAGGTGTTTGCGAAAAGCCGGGACGTTGCCCATCGGGCCCTTGAGTGCAACCAGGGCTTCGCGTAATTCCAGTAACTTGCTCAGTTCAGGCACTTGGCGCGCGACGGCGTCGGGGCCGAAGTCATTGATGCTTTTGAATTGAAGTTGCACATGCAGATCACTGTCATGGTTGTTGCTCAGCACGCACGGGACGGCCATGTCCAGTGCAACTTCGGCTTTACTCAGGACGTCATTGAAAGTGTCTTTGTCTATTCGAACGGATTGTCGATCTTCAAGGGCGGTTAGTTCGCTGTGTCCTTTGAAATCGCCTGTGATCAATAACTTCAGAGGCAACTCGACTTCAGCCTGTTGATCGCCTGTGGCCGGGACGTACTTGATATTGACGCGTTCTTTTGGCGCGACAGATCCGTGAGTTTTAGACATGGGAATAATCCTTTTCGTAAAGTCGGCGTATTAGAAACAGCTGTTGCGGGATTTGTCATGTAGGACGATGTGGACGCGATTCGTGGCTTTAAGATGTAGGAAAAGTACCAGATAGTATTTTTGTAAATTTTCCTACAAGTCCCATGGGATAAATCTGAGCGATCCGTCTTTTAATACAGGTCCGAGTAATAAGTTGCTCGTCTTTCGCTTGCCTATTATTTGCACTCGGGTGAGGCTCGTTAAGTTAATTCAGTGAACTTTCAGGCGGGCTGCGTTAGTTCGAAAGTTGGAACAGTGCCCGCTGCGGATTTCGGTTGGGTCTATCAGGAGGCATTGATGCACAGCGGATGGCGAGGATGGAAATGGGGGTTTTGCCTGACGGTTATGGCCGTCGTGGAAGCGCAGGCAGCGGCTCAGGATTGTCCTGCCATTGTTTCGCCCTTGAAGCGCCTGGAATGTTTTGACCTGGCTGCCGGCACGCCGATTCATCGTCCGCCTGCGCCGCCACGCGACGTGGGCCGTGTACTGCCTATTGTCGATCTGGTCCAGCGCAATGAAGCCAGACGTCCCCCTGAAGATCAGCGTTTCAGGTTGTCGTCGTTTCCGGAGGCAGACAACGATCAGCACCAACGCATGGTTATCTCAGCCCCAGCCCTGGGTGCATTACCACCCCGACCTTACCTGGCCATCAGCTGCGAATCGAAAATATCCCGACTCCAATTGGTGCTGGATGAGCCGGCCAGGCCCAACAAGATTCGCATCCAACTGTTCAAGGACGAGCGTCCAGTCTCCGAGGCGTACCAGTGGCAGGTGCTGGACGACGCCGGCCTGGTGGTCGACGCCGGACGCGGCCTGCAGGCTATCTCGCTGTTGCGCAATATGGGCGGTGGCCAGCGCCTGCGGCTGGAAAGCGACTATCCCCGGCTGCACGGTCTGGTATTCGACGCAGAAGGGCTGGGTGAATTGATCGAACAGGAGCGCCAGGTATGTCGCTGGTAATCGACGTGCCGGCGGATGTCGTCACGCTGTTGCTGACACCCATTGAGCCCGAGCAACCTGCCGGGCATTTCGATGTGGAGGATGAAACCTACCAGGCTATCGACCAGGAAATGGTCAAGCTCGGCGGCTTGCGCGAGAGTGATATCGACTGGACATATATCGACGAAGCCTCCCGACAGTATCTGGCGACCCAATGCAAGCACTGGCGCATCGTTGCCCACCTGCAAGTGGTGTGGCTGCGGACGCGGCAATGGGCGCGATGGGCCGACGCCCTGGGCTTGTTGGCCGGCATGGTCGAGTTGTATTGGGACAGTGCCCACCCCAAGCCCGGTCCCACCGGCTACCTTAACAAACGCAAGCAAGTGCAGCGTCTGTTGGGCGAGCTGGGGCAGGTGTTGCCGACCCTGGAGCGCAGCAGTTTTGAACCCGCCTGCCAAGCCGCAGCCGAACTGGCCCTGGCCAATCTGCAACGCTGTGTCGAAAGCGCCAGGTTCGACCCGGCCCCGTTGGACGCGTTGCAACGCCAGTTGGACAAATACAGCGAGCCGGTCGTTGCCACTGAGCCCACCCGTGCGGCCACCTCTGGCGGTGCGCTGGAGTCAGCCTTTTTCACCAGCCCCAAACCGCAAGCACCGAACAACGAGCGCGAACAACGCCGCGCCGTGTTGGCCATGGCCGAACAGATCAACCAGCAGGACCCCTACGACCCCACTGGCTACCAACTGCGACGCTTCGGCCTGTGGTCGCATCTGCGCACCGCGCCCCCCGTCACCCGCGACCGTCGCACTGAATTGACCGCGGTGCCCAAGGACATCGTCGATGGCTATCAGGACGCGCTGAACCATAACGCCCTGGACCCGAACCTGTTGCTGCGCATCGAAAAAAGCGTCTGCGCCTCGCCGTACTGGCTGCGTGGCAGTTATCTGGCCGCCGAGGTCGCCTCGCGGCTGGCTATGGAAGAAGTGGCGGCCGCCATTCGCCAGACCTGCGAGCGTTTTATCTGCCGTTTGCCGGCCTTGCTCGAGTTGTGCTTTAGCGACGGCACGCCGTTCGTGGATGCGCAGACTCAGGCCTGGATCAGTGCTGCCGACCAAGCGCAAACCAACGGTAGCCCGGTGCAGGAGTACGCCGGTTTACGCGACGAACTGGCCGCGCAACTCAACACTGAGGGCGTCGAGCGGGTGCTGCTGCGCCTGCAAGAACTGCACGCCGCCCACGCCGCTCCGCGTCAGCGCAGCTACGCCACCGTGATCGCCGCCGAGCTGTTGGCCTCGCGTGGCCTCTCGTGGCTGGCGGATGACCTGTACGCCAGCGTTGCGCGGCTGATGCGCGAGACCACGGCGCAGGGTTGGGAGCCGGAGTTGTACCGGAAAGTGGCGCAACTCATCGACGACAGTCATTTGATCAAAGCGGTTAAGGAGTAGGAGCGATTTATGGGGATGGTCTGGAGTTACCTCAAACGCTGGGGTCTGCCGGTGCTGCGTCAGTTCAGCCAGGCGGTGCCGGTATTGGTGCTGCTGGGTGTGGTGTTTTTGTTGGTCGCCATCTGGTGGCTGGGCCCGCAGTGGACCTGGCGTGAGCATCAGCCGCTGAGTGAACTGGCGATGCGCGTTTCGGCCAGTGTCGTGGTGCTGGTGGTGCCGTTGCTGGTCTGGGCGTGGCGGGTGCGTAGTCGTTTACAGCGCTTGCAGGTTGAGCGCCAGCATGAGGCTGCGCTGCAGGCTGACCCTTGCCTTCCTTATATCGAGGCGCAAGAGCGAGCACTGGACCGTAGCCTGGGCAATTTGCTGAACAATATGGAGCGCCGCCGTTCGCTCTATCAGTTGCCGTGGTATCTGGTGCTGGGCGAGGAAAATGCCGGCAAGACCAGCCTGATCACGCGTTCCAATCAGAGCTTCGCTTTGTCCCATGTGACCAAGGCGGGGGTCAGGATCGATCAGGAAGAACAACTGGCCTATTCGGTGGATTGGTGGATTGGCGACGAAGCAGTTTTGATCGACCCTCCGGGCGAGTTCCTCAGTCACCCCGATTCACCGGCTGAAAACAGCGAGCAGCGCGGCAAGGTCAAACCGGTACGGCCCGCTGGCACTCACCCGCGTCTTTGGTCGCACCTGCTCGGCTGGCTGACGCGCAACCGCAGCCGTCGAGCGTTGAATGGTGTGGTGCTGGTGATCGATGTGCAGGTGTTGTTGGCGCAGCGCCCGGAACAACGCAAGGCTCACGCCAACTTGCTGCGCACCCGATTGTTTGAGCTGACGCGGCAGCTGGGTACGCGCTTGCCGGTATACGTGACGCTGAGCAAGTTCGACCTGCTGGAGGGGTTCGAAGAGTTCTTCGCCCGCTTGTCGCGCAGTGGGCGTGAAGACCTCTTGGGTTTCACTTTCAGTCTGGACGCCGTGGATGATTTTGATGCTTGGCTAGCCGAGCTGACCCGCCAATATCAAACCTTTGTCGCCTGCCTGAGCGAACAGATTTTCGATGGTATGGGTGAATCGCGCACCTTGATCGAACGTGATCGTCTGCTGGCGTTGGCGCAGCAGATGGCCGGGCTGCGCCCGGCTCTGTTCGGCTTCCTCAGTGAAATGCTTGGCAGTGATCGCTTCACTACGCCGGCGCTGGTGCGCGGGCTGTATTTCTCTTCGGTATTGCAGCAGGGAACCCTGAGTAATGCCTTCGTCAAAGAGGCAGGGCAAGCCTACCGGCTGCCACCACCGCCACCCGAGGTCAAACCTGTCGGTGGTACAGCGGTGTACTTTGCCCAGCAACTGTTCCAGCGTGTGATCTACCCCGAAGCAGGTCTGGCGGGTGACAACATCACGGTGGCCCGTAGCAAACGTCGGCTGCTGATCGCCGGGTTCAGTGTCGCGTCACTGGGATGTCTGGTGATCATCGGGACCTGGCAGTTGTACTTCAACGTCAACCGTGACAAGGCGGCCGGCGTCTTGGCCAAGAGTCAGGAATTCAGTGGTCGGGACATCGACGCCAAGGTGGATACCACCGGCCGTAACCTGCTGGTGCCGTTGGACCAGATTCGGGATGCGGTGCTCGTGTACGGCGACTACCGCGAGGCCTGGCCGTTGCTGTCGGATATGGGGTTGTACCAGGGGCGGGCGATTGGCCCTACCGTGGATGAGGCGTACCTGAATCTGCTGTCCAAACGCTTCCTCCCGGCGATTGCCAGTGGTGTATTGGATGCAATCGACACTGCGCCCGCCGGAAGCACTCAGCAACTGACGGCCCTGCGCGTGTACCGCATGCTAGAAGAGCGACAAAGCCGTCGCCCGGCCATCGTCGAAGAATGGGTCGCCAAGCAATGGCAGCGTGCTTATCCGGGCCAGGGCCAGTTGCAGGCCGACTTGATGGGGCACCTGAGCTACGCGCTGAAATACGCTGATGCCGACCTGCCGCACTACCGCGAACGCATTACCCAGGTGCAACAGCAACTGCGCCAGTTGCCCATGGCCGAACGGGTCTATATGAGCCTGAAACAGGATGCCCTGGAGCGTTTGCATCGACCGCTGGACCTGCGCAACGAGGTCGGCCCGGCGTTCGACATCGTCTACCGCCCGCTCAACTCTGATCAGGAGAGCAGCGGCCTGCAGTTACCGCCGCTGCTCACCGCCAAGGGCTTCAGGAGCTACTTCGAGCCCGGCACCGCGGACATTATCGAACTGGCCATGATCGACCAGTGGGTACTCGGCGAGCGCCAACGCCTGGACTACTCCGACGAAGACCGTAAAGTGCTGACCCAACGCATCCGCGCCCTCTACAGTGCCGACTACATCGACAGTTGGCGACGGGCGCTGAATCAGTTCGCGGTCACCGACTTCGATGACCTCAGTCACGGCGTGGCGGTGCTGGAACAAGTCACCGGCCCGGCCGCGCCATTGCGGCGTTTGCTGGAAACCTTGCGCGACAACAGCGTGATCTATCCATCGGTACCCTTGAACGAAGGACAGGCGCCGCTTGCGCTGGACAAGGTCTCGGACGGCCAACAACAGGCCGCTGGCATTCGGCGCGCGTTCTCCAGTCTCTCGGAGCTGATCACCGCACGAGGCGAGCAGCCATCCTATTACGAAGAAGCCCTGCGCTCGGTCAGTGCCGTCTACGACTACGCCAAAGCCGTGCATGACAATCCGGATCCCGGCAAGGCGGCGCTGAAAACCGTACTCAACCGCTTTTCCCTGGACGGTGCTGACCCGATTGCCAATTTGCAACGCGTCGCGGTGGGCCTGCCCGAGCCGCTGAACCAGCACGTAAAAAAACTCGCTGATCAGACTGCACAGGTACTGGTGATTGCCGCCCTGCGCGAATTGGAAAAACGTTGGGACAGTGAGATTTACAGCTTTTACCGCGAGCGCCTGGCGAACCGTTACCCTTTCAAGGCCAGCGGCGAGGATGCGTCGCTGGAGGACTTCGAAGCCTTCTTCGGCCCTCAAGGGCGGCTGCAGCAATTCCATGATCAGTACCTGAACGTGTTCCTCAAGGACAACCTCGACGCCCTGTATTCCGACAGCCTCGGCGGCTATCTGGTGCGCAGCGACGTGCTTGAACAACTGAAAAAAGCCGAGCGCATCCGCGATACCTTCTTCAACCATCGCGGCCACCTGGCCGTACAACTGACCATCGAACCCCTGGCCCTGAGCGCCACCCGCCTGAGCAGCATGCTCAGCGTCGACGGCCAGTTGATCCCCTACCAGCACGGCGCGCCGCAACGCACCGGACTGGTCTGGCCCAACAGCCTTGGCAACAACAATGGCAGCCAACTGACCCTGATACACAGCACCGGCAACACCGCCAGCCTGAGCTACCGCGGGCCGTGGTCGTTGTTTCGGCTGCTCAGTCGCGGGCACCTCAATGGCCGAACCGACACCAGCGTCGACCTGACCTTTGCCGTTGCCGATGGGTTGATGCGTTATCGGATTGGCGCGCAGAAGGCCAACAACCCGATTACTCAGCGCAGTTTTGAAGGGTTTGCGTTGCCCAGGACCTTGTTGGAAGAGCGCCACGCGCCTCGAACTGGCGACAGTGTTGCGCAACGCTGAGGCACGTAGTCGATCCGCAAAATCGGCGGATGGCGAGATCAATTCTCCAGGAATGCAACAGGACGCTTGGCATGACAATCAGCTACAACTACTGACCGAAGACCCTATAGAAATCGAGTTGATCCAGCGCTACTGGGCAATGGATGAGTCAGGACAGTTCCGTGAAAAAGTGAGTGCGTTAGGTGAGGTTGTGCAGATGCCTCAGGGCGTCACTCTGGCTGCCTTCATACGTCAACGTTGCAATGCGTTCGATGAAAACCAGATATGCCCTCAATGTGAGGAACTGGTTGAAGTTCGCAACCGCTCGCAGGCCTGCAAAGTGCACTGCGCTCGACCACGCTCTGCACTCGCTGCCGGAAAGAGCGGGATGCGCTGGCACTGGAGGCTGAAAAAACCAAAGCGGCGGAACTCGTGTCGGTTCTCGCAGAATATCGCCGCACGCAGGCCTGCCATGTGGTGGATTATTCCGCGATTACGGACGCGCAGGTGCTCTTGCTGTCAGCGCTGGACAAAGCGGTCACGCCCAGGTTGACCAATGCGGGGTTTACGCTCGCTGATTGTCGAGGGCTGGCACCTCGGTACTTCGATGAATTCGTGGAGACCTTGAAGAGCGCGGGCTTGCTTCTGGAGGACCCGTCGAAAGCAAAACCTGGAACGTATTACTGGAAAGGTGATGAGGTTTGGCAGATCAGCGCGCAGGTGGCTTACCTGTTGATGCCCGGCTCTGCGGGGGTAAACGCAAACGAGGTGATCCGCTCTTTGTCAGCGCGGGTCTATACGGACCGCGACGGTATTTTCAACCTGTGGCTTGATTACGCCGTTGCCGATGTCATGTGCTACCTGGGTGACCAATGCAAGTGGTATGGCCATGAACTCGGCGAGCAAGAGTGGGACGAGATAAAGAGCACGCTGCGTGCAGCCTTGCACACCTACAGTGTTTCCCAGCTCTGGTTCGTTGCGTGGAAGGTTGTCAAAGACGCCGCCAGTCTGGCCAGCCACCAATACTACAATCGCGTGAAAGCAGCAGCGACGATTCCGGGAAAGATCAGACGTTACCTGGAAAGGGTCAAACGAGAGTCTATCGAACTCAGGTACTGGAGCCGACCGGAGCAGCAACCGGGAGGGACATTGGGCATGTTGTTTGACGAGGTATTCGACATTGACGAAGACACCAGCGGCGTCGCTGCGACCTTGCGCATTGCCCGTGCCACCGGTCAGGAACATGCAGATGAAATTGACGCCCAATTGTGCGCGCCGATACGGGATTTGATGATCGATGCGTTGGCGCTGGATGCCGGCACTTCAGTGATGCTCCGGTTCGCCGAGTTGATCCGTGCCGGTTATGACGTTGGTTGTGCGGTAGAGGAAATCGGCGATTCTCTGCAACGTGAGCATGCGGACGATCATTCCGCGCAATCTTCGAGTGCTGGTCAACAGTCGTAAATGCGCGTGCCGTACCCTGCGTAACCAGTCATCAACCCCGAGCGAGATTGACTCTTGCGCAGAACCGGCCAACTATCGCCGCATAACAACGACCGATGGACCCGACCTTGATTGAACGACGTCAATTCAGCGGTGGCATGAAGGGCAAGAACCTTCGCTATCTGAATGAACAGAACCCCGATAACACCGGCGTAACCCGCACCGGTTTCCTCTTGCTTGAACACTTTTCACTCCCGGCCTTCACCCAGGCGCTGGACACGGTAGTCACCACCAACCTGTTGCGCCCGGGACTGTTCTCGTCGCGCACTTTCGGCCTGGGCGATGGCGAGGTGATCAGCGATCTGGGCCTGGTCATCCGCCCCGATGCGCGCCTGGATTCTGCTGCGCTTAACGAGCTGGATCTGCTGGTGGTGTGCGGCGGTTATCGCACCGAGCTGCGCGCCAGCGATGAATTCATCGGCTTGCTCAAGTCCGCAGCGGAGCGGGGCGTGAGCCTGGCGGGATTGTGGAACGGTTCGTGGTTTCTCGGCCGCGCCGGTTTGCTCGACGGCTATCGCTGCTCGATCCACCCGGAACATCGCCCGGCACTGACCGAAATCGCCAAGAGCACCCATGTCAGCAGCGAACCCTACGTCATTGATCGCGACCGACTCACCGCATCGAGCCCATCCGGGGCATTCCACATGGCGCTGGACTGGATCAAGGGCCTGCACGGCAAGGCGTTGGTCGAAGGTATCGAAGACATCCTCGCCTTCGAAGAGTCGCGCTACCGGCGCATCAAACCGGATGAAAACATCTGCGTCAGCGCGCCGCTGCGTGAAGTGATCAAGCTGATGGACGCCAACCTCGAAGAACCGTTGGAGCTGGAACAACTGGCGGTCTACGCCGGCCGCTCACGGCGCCAGCTCGAGCGCTTGTTCAAGGAACAACTGGGCACCACGCCGCAGCGCTATTACCTGGAACTGCGCATCACCGAAGCACGGCGCCTGCTGCAACACACCGAGCTGTCGCAGGTGGAAGTGCTGGTGGCGTGTGGTTTCGTTTCACCGAGCCATTTCAGCAAGTGCTATAGCTCGTACTTCGGTTATCGGCCTTCGAAGGAGAAGCGGCTGGTCAAATAAAACCAGCCGGTGCAGCCCGCAAAAACCCTCACCCCAGCCCTCTCCCAGAGGGAGAGGGAGCCGACCGAGGTGTCTTGCGCTGTACATCGACCTGAAAGATGGATGTCGATTATGGATTCACTACAGCGCTTTCAGGTTGGCGTGACTCTTAGGCATCCCCCAATCAGTTCCCTCTCCCTTCGGGAGAGGGCTAGGGTGAGGGGTGCAGTGGTCTAATTTCCCCGGACACCCCGATAGGTGGAAAATACATCTATCGAGGAGTTATTCATGACCAAAAAACGCAGGGCATTCGACGACAGCTTCAAGCTGCAAGTCGTGAAGATGGTCAAGGATCAGGGGCTAACCGTTTCGCAGGTTTGCCAGGATCTGAACATTGGTGAGACAGCCGTTCGACGCTGGCTTCAGCAATACGAGGCAGAGCAATTGGGGCAGGCCGGAATCGGTAAACCATTAACGGCGGAGCAACAGCGCATCCGGCAATTGGAGCAGGAAAATCGGCAGCTCAAAGTGGATAACGACATCCTAAAAAAGGCTACCGCCTTCTTTGCCCGCGAGCTGAAGTAAGGTATCGACTGGTTCGGCAGCTGCAAGAGAAGGCTTACTCAGTGGCACATGTCTGTCGACTACTGAGCATTAGCCGTTCGGGCTTCTATGAGTCTCAGAAGCGGGTTGATGCGCCCGTTCGGCAGAGTTGCCCTGTCGTTGTGCAGCTCAAGGCTTCTTTTGCCGAGAGTGGTGGCTGCTACGGCAGCCGCCCATTGCGCGACGCTTTGCGTGGCAAAGGCTTGTCTGTTGGGCTGTATAAAATCCGCCGTCTGATGCGTGCCAACGGCCTACGCTCGGCATGGAAGCGCAAGTTTGTACACACGACCGATAGCAATCATGACCTGCCGATTGCTGGGAATGTGCTGAACCGAAAATTTGATCCAGCGGCACCAAACAAGGCATGGGTGGCTGACATCACCTACATCCGCACCCGCAGTGGCTGGCTGTACCTGGCCGTGGTATTGGACTTGTTTTCACGCAAGATCGTGGGCTGGTCGATGGCTCCCAACATGCCGGCAGAGCTGGTGTGCACCGCAATGCAGCTGGCCATCGCGCAACGTCAACCACCGCCAGGACTGATTGCCCACTCGGATCGTGGCAGCCAATACGCGAGCGCAACTTACAGAGAGTTATTGGCAAGAAACGACATGCAGCAGAGCATGAGCCGTAAAGGTAATTGCTGGGACAATGCCGTGATGGAGCGCTTCTTCCTGAGTTTGAAAATGGAACGGGTATGGCGACGTGACTACGCGAACCATGCTGAAGCGATCCGCGACATCACCGAGTACATCGTTGGGTTTTACAACAACGAACGGCTGCACTCGAAACTGGGCTATCTGCCAACGACCGTCTATGAGCGGGCGATGGCGTCAAAACCACCTATCGAGGTGTCCGGAATTAGTTGACCACTGCAGGGCCTTTGGGGCGGGTCTGTCAGAGGCGATCCGCATCAACCACGGCCTGTGCAAACGCCTTCGGATCCTCCTGCGGCAAATTATGCCCAACCCCACCCTCTATCAACCGAAACTCATACTTCCCGGTAAACCGCTTCGCATAATCCTCAGGCTTGGGATGCGGCGCGCCATTGGCATCGCCCTCCAACGTAATGGTCGGCACACTGATCGAAGGCGCAGTAGCAAGTTTCTCTTCCAGCGCCGCATATTTCGCCTCGCCCTGCACCAGGCCCAGCCGCCAGCGGTAGTTGAACACGGTGATCTCGACGTGATCTGGGTTCTGCAACGCCTTGGCACTGCGGTCGAAAGTGGCGTCGTCGAATTTCCACTGCGGCGAGGCCAGTTGCCAGATCAGTTTGGCGAAGTCGTGGGTGTTCTTTTCATAGCCGGCGCGGCCGCGTTCGGTGGCGAAGTAGAACTGGTACCACCACTGCAATTCGGCTTTTGGCGGCAGTGGATTCTGCCCGGCGGCCTGATTGCCGATCAGATAGCCGCTGACCGCCACCAGCGCCTTGACGCGCTCTGGCCACAGCGCTGCGACGATGCCCGCTGAACGCGCGCCCCAGTCGTAGCCGCCAAGCACCGCTTGCTTGATCTTCAGCGCATCCATGAAGTCGATGATGTCGCTGGCCAATGCCGCCGGCTGGCCGTTGCGCAGAGTGGCTTTGGACAGGAATTGCGTGTCGCCATAACCCCGTGCATACGGCATCAGCACGCGGTAACCCTTGGCCGCCAGCAGTGGTGCGACTTCGTCATAGCTGTGAATGTCGTAGGGCCAGCCGTGCAGCAGAATCACCACCGGGCCATCGGCAGGACCGGTTTCGGCGTAAGCCACATCGAGCAAGCCTGCCTTGATGTGCTTCAGCGGGCCGAAAGGAGAGGGCGCGGAATAGCTGACGGCGGCCGGTTCAGTGGTTTGCGCCTGAGCGCTGCCGACGGCGCCGAGCAGTGACAGCGCCAAGACTGACAAACCAAGTGCGGCCTTGATTTTAGAGGTATGCAGAGCCTGTTTCATGCTGACGTCTCCTTTGCGAGCCTGTGGCCAAGGGGCTGGATGAACCCTTGAAACCCTGGGTGCATTGAAGCGTAGCGAGGTATCCGTTGTGTGTCCCCGGACGGCAGTTTTGCAAGGGCGTGTATGGCGGCGGGGTGCGTATACAGTGTGATACACAGAGGCGAAACCCATTGTTTTCGCGCGAAAATAATAAGTGGCTGTTTTAAAACAAAAAATATTTCATCTCGGGCTTCCCAAACGAAATGAATGTTGTTAAATTGCGCCCCGTTCTCACAGCGATCCTAACGGAGCCGCTGACCAGAGCTACAGGGGCGTCGCCAAGCGGTAAGGCAGCAGGTTTTGATCCTGCCATGCGTTGGTTCGAATCCAGCCGCCCCTGCCATCTACGAAAAAACGCCAACTTCGCAAGAAGTTGGCGTTTTTTTATGCCTGCGATTTGCTCAGGCAGAGCGGCGCAGGCGTGCGCGGTACCGAAGCACCGCACACGCCGGTCACTCAGTGCGGTGCGCGCGGGATGGTTTTCATCAGGTCTTCAGGGCTGATGTGGCCGACCACGCTGCCCGGCTGCGGCAGGTTGAGGATGTGGCCCTTCATCTTGCCGATGATGTGCATCTCGCACGGCTTGCAATCGAACTTCAGCGTCAGCACTTCATCGCCATGGATCAACTGCATTGGCGCGACCTTGGTGCGAACGCCGGTCACGCCCTTGGCCTGTTTCGGGCACAGGTTGAAGGAGAAACGCAGGCAGTGCTTGGTGATCATCACCGGCACTTCGCCCGGCTCTTCGTGGGCTTCGTACGCTGCGTCGATCAGCTTGACGCCGTGACGGTGGTAGAAGTCGCGGGCCTTCTGGTTGTAAACGTTGGCGAGGAAGGTCAGGTGCGAATCCGGGTACACCGGTGGCGGCGTGGTTTCGGCCTTGCGGCTGCCACGCGGATGCGCGGCGACACGTGCCGCAGTCAGCGCTTCGATGACTTCGCGGCGCAGCGACTTGAGCTGCGAGTTGGGAATGAAGAACGCTTGCGGCGCATCCAGCTTGATGTCAGTGGCGTGATACTGCGTGGTGCCGAGCTGGCCGAGCAGGTCGCGCAATTGCTCCAGCGCTTGCTCAGGCTTGTTGGCGACACCAAACGGCCCGTTGAGGGTGACGCTGGCGCTGATGCCTTCCTCGCTGGTCGCGGTCACTTCCAGCTGTTCTTCGCGCAGACGAGCGATCCAGCTCAGGGCCACGCGACGTTCCGAAGAGGTCTTCTGCAGCGCCTGCTGCCAGTTGTGATCGAGGTTGCGATTCAGCGGGTGGTTCGGACGCAGCTTGAACAGGCCTTCAGGCATTTCGTTCGGCTCGACGCGGTAGCGGTAGCGCTTCTCGCCGTCTTCTTCGAACTCGCCTTTGGCCTCGGCGATGTTGGCGCGGAAACCGACCACTTCGCGTTTGACCAGTACGTTCAGACCGTCACCGTTGGACAGCGGCTCATGGGTGACGACCTGCATGTCACGCTTGCCGACTTTTTCCACCGTGCCGACCGGCAGGCCGGTGAAGGTTGGCGAATCGAAGGCGCCGATGTCGATCTTGCGATCGGTGACGAAATAATCGGTGCTGCCACGGTGGAAGGTCTTTTCCGGATCGGGCAGGAAAAAATGCACAGTACGGCCGCTGGAAGCGCGGGCCAGGTCCGGGCGGTCTTCAAGCACGTCGTCGAGGCGCTGGCGGTAATAGGCAGTGATGTTTTTCACATAGCCCATGTCCTTGTAGCGACCTTCGATCTTGAACGAGCGCACGCCGGCCTCGACCAGTGCGCGGATGTTGGCGCTCTGGTTGTTGTCTTTCATCGACAGCAGGTGTTTTTCGTAGGCGATCACGCCACCCTTTTCATCCTTGAGGGTGTACGGCAAGCGGCAAGCCTGGGAGCAGTCGCCACGGTTGGCGCTGCGGCCGGTTTGCGCATGAGAGATGTTGCACTGGCCGGAGAAGGCCACGCACAGCGCACCGTGGATGAAGAACTCGATGGCGGCATCGGTTTCATCGGCGATGGCACGGATTTCTTTCAGGTTCAGCTCACGGGCCAACACCAACTGCGAGAAACCGGCCTGATCGAGGAACTTCGCTCGCTCGAGGGTGCGGATGTCGGTCTGGGTCGAGGCGTGCAGCTCGATCGGCGGAATGTCCAGCTCCATCACGCCCAAGTCCTGGACGATCAGCGCATCGACGCCGGCGTCGTACAACTGATGGATCAGCTTGCGCGCCGGCTCCAGCTCGTTGTCGTGCAGGATGGTATTGATGGTGGTGAAGATGCGCGCGTGGTAACGGCGGGCGAACTCGACCAGCTCAGCGATTTCGCTGACTTCGTTGCACGCGTTGTGGCGCGCGCCGAAGCTCGGGCCGCCGATGTACACGGCGTCGGCGCCATGCAGGATGGCCTCGCGGGCGATGGCGACATCGCGGGCAGGGCTGAGCAATTCCAGGTGATGCTTGGGCAAGGACATAGTTTTTTTAGTCAGGCGGTCACGGTCAAGGCGCGCATTCTACCCGTGAAACGCTTGGCGGGCACGCTTGTGCTGCCCGATGGCGATTGGCAAAGATCGACAAGCTATTGTGTTGAATGTGCCGGCCTCTTCGCGAGCAGGCTCGCTCCCACAGGGTTAGCTCCGGGCCGGAATACATCCACTGTGGGAGCGAGCCTGCTCGCGAAAGCGGTGTGTCATCCGAAAATCATTGAGTGACATCCGCAAATTCGATCAGCCTTTCGCGGCCATCGCGGTCACTTCCACACGCATCCCTTCAACTGCCAGCGAGGCCACGCCTACCGCCGCCCGCACCGGCCAAGGCTTGGCGAAGTAGCGTTTGTACACTTCATTGAAAGCCCCGCGATCGCCCATGTCGGTGAGGTAAATGGTCAGGTGCAGCACCCGGTCCATCGAACTGCCGGCACGTTCCAGTGCGACTTTCAGCGCTTGCAGGGTGCACTCGCTCTGCTCGGTGATGCCGCCGAGTTCCAGGCTGCCATCGGCGCGGGTTGGAATCTGCGTGGAAACCATGATGCCGCCGAAGGTGGCAACGTCGGAGGAAATCGAATCGGTGTCGGGATCCGGCGTGAAGATGATGTCTTGATTGGCCATGGGCATCTCTTGTTTGAGTGAATGAAGATTGCGGCAGTTTACAGATTCCCTAAGGCCATGGCCCGCGCGCGTTCAGACTGGCAAAGTCGCTGCTTCCGCCGCGATGGCAGCAAGCACACTGGGCCGCGCGCCGATGCGTTGCATAGAGGTGGCCAGAGCTGGCCATTCGGCAATATCGATATCAAATGTCGGCAACCAGGTCAGCACCGTGAACAGATAGGGGTCGGCAATGCCGAAGGTGTCCATCAGATAGTTCTTACGATCCAATTGAAGATTCAGGTAATCCAGCCGTTCGAATAATCTCTGCCGAAAAAACGCTTTGACTGACTGCGGAATTTCCGCGCTGAACAATGGCGCGCTGGCGGCATGAATCTCAGAGCTGATGAAGTTCAGGTGTTCCTGCAAACGTGCGCGCTGCCACGTACCGGCGGCAGGTGCCAAGTCGCTCCCGGGGACTTGATCGGCGAGAAACTGCAGGATCGCCGGGCCTTCAGTGAGCACTTCGCCGTTATCCAGTTGCAGCGCGGCCACGTAGCCTTTCGGATCGATCTCGCGGAAGTCACGGCCGTCAGCCGTGCGCTTGGTCTGGTTGTTGACGAGGATCATTTCGAACGGCAAGCCGAGTTCGCGCAGGACGATATGCGGGGCGAGCGAACAGGTCTTCGGTGCAAAGTAAAGTTTCATGGCATGTCCCTTGAAAGTGGAGGCGCCACGATCCACTGCGGCCAAAACTTTCGCAAAGGTCATTTGCAGTGCTAGCGTATGACAAATTCTCATGCGCTCCTTAGCCTTATGACTGCCAGACTTCCCTCCCTCAACGGCCTGCGCGCGTTCGAAGCGGCGGCTCGGCATATGAGCTTTACCACCGCTGCGACCGAGTTGAACGTCACGCAGACAGCAATCAGTCACCAGATCAGGCGCCTCGAAGCCGAGTTGGGCGTGGCATTGTTCCTGCGCCTCAAGGATGGCCTGGCGCTTAGCGAAGACGGGCAGGCCTACCTGCCGGGGGTGCGTTCTGCATTTCAAGCGTTGCGCCATTCGACGCAACAATTACTCGAGTCGCGCGGGTCCAGCGTATTGACCATCAGCACGCTGGTCTCGGTTGCGTCGAAATGGCTTTTGCCGCGCCTTCCGGCATTTCAGCAGGCGTTCCCGGACATCGATGTGCGCATCAGCGCCACTACCGATCTGGCGGATTTTCGCCGAGGAGGCATCGACGCGGCGATTCGCTACGGACGGGGCGACTGGAAAGGTCTGCGCGCGGACTTTCTCATGGCCGATGAGGTATTTCCCGTGTGCAGTCCAGCAGTGGCGACGACATTGCACACTCCGGAAAATCTGGCTAGTCACACGCTTGTACAAGTTAGCGGCCTCACCGCCAGCGACTGGCAGGCCTGGCTCAGCGCCGCCGGCCAGCCTGCGCAGTTGGCCGACGGCGCGAAGCTGACCTTCGATCTGGCGATGATGGCGGTGCAGGCGGCAATTGACGGGCATGGCGTGTGCATCGGTCGTTCGACCTACGTGAACGACGATCTGCGTGCGGGCCGGTTGGTCGCACCGTTCGACCTGCGCCTGCAGGATGATCTCGGTTTCTATTTGGTTACACCCCATGAAACCGCTGAATCGCCAAAGATCAGCGCTTTCAGAGAGTGGCTTGTGGCGGTGGCCAGCGACACGTTTGTATAAGCATGTATCAACCCCCAGCCGATACACACGGCAACACCAAACTGCGCCTTCGAGACACATCCGCCCTACATGCCGAGCCCAAAGTAGCCCTCACACCAACACTACGCTCAAGAGGGCATCACCATGTACCGTCCACTGTTTCTGGCTTCTGCCGTTGTCTTCGCCTCCCTGACAGGCTTTACCCATGCGGCGGATGCGCCGGCAACGAGCTGGCAGAAAGGTCTGAGCCGCACCGATCTGGTTCGTCAGGATCTCGGCGCTGACAATCGTGAGGTGATTCAGGCGCGTATCGATTTCGACGCTGGCGTCACCTCGCCTCGACATGCTCATCCCGGCGTCGAAGTCGCCTATGTCATCAGCGGCACGTTCGAGTATCAGCTCGAAGGGCGGGCGCCGGTGATACTCAAGGCCGGCGATTCGTTGTTCATTCCGGCGGGCGTCGCGCATGTGGCGAAGAACATTGGCAACGAGAAAGGCGTCGAACTGGCCACTTACGTCGTCCCGAAAGGCGAACTGCTGCTGATCCTCAAGCCATGAGGCGCCAGTCCGCTATTTCGAGCGCGGCTTGCTCATCGCGCGCTTGATGCGCATCCAGTCCTGATAGGCCGCCGTTCGTTTGGCGTCGGCCATAGCCTTGGCTTCGCTGAAACGGGCCCAGGCTTCAGGATTGTCCGTGTCGTTCTCGATGATCCTGTAAGCCGCTTCTTCGAGCAGATCGGCCTCGCGGAACATCGCGGCGTTCTCCGCCATCTCGTCATCCCATGAGCGGCCGAAACCGAATTTCAATGTGCGTTCTGTCATTTCACGTGATCCTCCTCCCAGACCAAAGGTACTGATTCTCGCCATTGCACCTCGGTCACGCCAAAGCGTTCCGCCATTGGTTTGGAAAAACGTTTCAACGGAGGTCGGCCGGGGCGGGGGATGGGCGCGATACCCGCGTCACAACTTGCCCATTGCCACGCTTCGGCATTGTTCATGGTTTTTGTGCGAATGACGAATGACCTGGGCTTCCCGTGAAGCAGGTAATCAATCACGTACAAATCCTCTCCGCTCATACATTTCCTCCGCCTGTTAAGAAGACGGATATCTGGCGAAATGAATAATTCAGAGAAATTGAAACGGGCGTGATGACCGGCTGATTGGGCGATTTGTAAATCTGTACGGCAGATCGATTCTGTACAACTTCGTCTGGAATTTTTGGCTGAATTGCCGGCTGATAAGCCAGGAACGCGCCCGCTACGACGCGTTATCAAGTGGGACGAGTCAGGAGTAGATACACGAGCAGACAAAGTCCGCGTGAACCTCGGTGTCTTCAATCGCCGTGATAAGGCCCGAATGCATGGCTTCTTCAGGGTTGATGATGCGCGGAGCTGCTGTCAGATATTTCTCTGTCTCCAACGCATTTTTTCCGTTGCTCGTACGCTCGGCGACGATCTGGGCGTAGAGGTGCAAGTCGTAATCCAGGCTCATGGCGTATTCCGACATGCGCGAGTGATCGACCGAACCTTGCAGGTGCCAATGAAATGGGTGAAACAGAAACTTGCTGTGGGTACAGGCGGTGCGGCGCTGGCCGGCCAGAAAGACAATGTTGCCCATCGACTCGACGGTTCCCAGATTATGGGTGTGTACCGGAATAGGCAGGGCCAACAGGAAGTTGTACATCGTGAAACCGTAACTGCATTCACCGCCCATGGTGGCGATGTTGACGATCAGTCTGGGTGCATCTTCCTTTACGGCGAGCGAGGCTTTATCGATCAATTGGCCGCAGGTCGAGGCGTTGATCGGGCCGGTGAAGTTGATGACATGAACAGGCATGGCGATTCCCTCGGCTGGTCAGGACTCCTAAGCAATAGCTGTAATTTCGCTTGAATGAAAGTGGGCAGGGGAGCCACGCTCCCCTGCACCCGACGCATCAACTGTTGCGCCCGCCACCATGGCTGTTTTGACCACCCTTGCGTCCGGCCTCAGAGGCTTTTTCCCGATCATTGGCGAAGTTGCCGCCGCTGTTCTGGCCCCCTTTGCTGCCTGCTTCTGCTGCGCGTTCCGGGTCGTTCTTGAAATTGCCTCCGCTGTTCTGACCGCCCTTGCTCCCGGCTTCAGCGGCACGTTCCGGATCGTTCTTGAAGTTACCGCCGCTGTTCTGGCCGCCCTTGCTACCGATTTCCTGATAAAACTCTTTGTCGTGCGAAGCTGAAGTGGCTTCCCCACCTTTTTTACCTGCTTCGTTTACCGACATGCCGCCTTGTTTATCTTGTGCCATTTCAAACTTCCTCATTTCTCTATATAGCAACTGGCGAATCAAGGATGCACAAACTGCGTGCCGTCGTCATTCGCAAAGTGCTGACTAGTTAGCTGATTGGTTTGCTCTATGGGTCTCGCTTGTCTTGTAACTACAAGTTTGACCGGTCTGCTAAGAAGAGCGCTCATAAGTGGGTTGTGTATTCGCAGTGCGGGAGTTCTCTGCATTAACAGTAAGTTCCCGGCGTTCATAACATTCCTGCTGAACGCTTTCCCTGTATCGTGGACTGATTTGCTGTCTTTCAACACAAGGGGACACAGGCGAAACATCCGACCTCGTCACTTGCGAACTGCGCGCTGCTTCGGGATACACTTCTGCTCCCTTGTTTCGTTGCACTTCGCCTCGTGCAGAAGCCGTTACCGTTCTCATGATTGCGCTCCATCAGCCGATTTCAAAGGGCAGCAGGGCTGCCCTTGTGCTGCTCACTCAGGACTTGCGACCGCCGCCGTGGCTGTTCTGCCCGCCTTTGCGGCCAGCCTCGGATGCTTTTTCACGATCATTGGCAAAGTTGCCGCCCGACGACTGACCGCCTTTCTTGCCGGCTTCAGATGCCTTTTCACGATCGTTTGCGAAGTTACCTGGATTTTTATTTCCTGTGGTCATGATAGCTCTCCGATATCAATTAACGTTTCGCTAGTTATGTCCGTTGTCGCACCGGACATCTACTCCGATTACGAGCCGGCGAAAAATGTTTTGAAAATTTTTCCTCAGGCCGATGAACGGTAACTTTGTGATGAAACTTATACAGCCTGCTGTTTTCTGCGCCGCTTCGTATAACTTTTCGAGTTGCTGGTTGATGTGCAAAAGAGGTTGGAGTTTGTTACCGCTTCGCTTCGGAATTCTGACCATTTGTCGGTGCGAAGTTGAACTGTAATCGGCTGAAACTAGAGTCTGTTAAGTGTATGTATATAACTATTCTGAGGACATTGAGATGACCAATCATCACAAGGATCAACCGTTCGCTGAAGACCCACAGAAAATCAAGGAAGCCGGCAAGAAAGGCGAGAGTCCAGTCAACGTGAAAGTTGATCGGGCCGAGAAGGCACGCGTCGGCGGGCAGCACAGCCATGGAGGCGGCCGTACCGGCAAGGGCGACTGAGTCGGTCGGAAAAGTACCAATCGGCGTCCTCTCTGCGCCGATGCAGAGAGGACTGCTACGCGGAGGCCTATCTGAACCGTGGCAACGGCCGGTCGATCGGTTTGAGCGTCGAGAGCGTATCGCGAATCAGCGGCGCATCCTTTTCAATGTCGTGCAGCCGGTCGCGAATGCGCAAAGCTGTCGGATGCCCGCCCTGATGATCGACCCAGTCGGCAATCTCTTTGCAGGCGGCTGCGAGGCGCGCCTGGCGGGCGTCGAGCAGGGTGAGGAGGGTGGTGATGGACTCTTTTTCGGACATGAAACACCTCCGTTCGCTGAAACGGCTGAGTTGCAACAAAAAGTCCGCGTGGCGCGAACCTTCAGATCAACTATAGAAGACCTGTGTGATCGTGCAAAAAATACCCAGTTCAACTCGTCGGCAAACCTTTGTAGGAGCGAGCGTTACGCTGGAGATCAAGACGCCTCGCTTACCTCACACATCCGCTCGAGAAACATCGCCAAGGCTACTTCCTCGGCGCGCAGGCCTTTGCGCACGCGCGGACGGGGCAGTTCGGCGAGGGCGCCGAGCATGAAATGTTCGACCACTGCGGGGTGGATGTAGCACTTGCGGCACACCGCCGGCGTGTTGCCCAGCTGTTTGGCGACGTTCTTCACCGCTTCTACCACATGGCGCTTGGCTTCGGTTTCCGACTCATGCTGCAACTCGCGCAGCACCGACAACGCCAGGGCGCTGCCCGCCCAGGTGCGATAGTCCTTGGCGGTGAACGCCGCGCCGGTGAGCTTTTGCAGATAGGCATTGACGTCGGAGGAGGTGACGTTGTGCCGTTCGCCATTTTCATCAAGATACTGAAACAGGTTTTGCCCGGGAATTTCCAGGCAGCGCTTGATGATTCGCGCCAGGCGACGGTCCTTGACGGTGATCTGGTGCTCGATGCCGCTCTTGCCACGGAACTGGAACAGGATCGCGCTGCCGTTGACCTCGACATGCCGGCTGCGCAACGTGGTCAAACCGTAAGAGCGATTGTCCCGTGCGTATTGGGTATTGCCGACGCGGATCAGCGTGGCGTCGAGCAAGGTAATCACCGTGGCCATGACCTTGTCGCGGCTGAAGCCCGGCTCATCGAGCAGCGCCTCGAGCTTGCGCCGCAGTTTGGGCAGGGCCATGCCGAAGTCGCGCAGGCGCGAGTATTTGTCGGCGTCGCGCACTTCGCGCCAGCGTGCGTGATAACGGTACTGTTTACGCCCGCGCGCATCGCGGCCGGTGGCCTGCAAATGGCCGCACGGGTCGGCGCAGATCCATACATCGGTGTAGGCCGGTGGTACCGCGAGGGCATTGATGCGTTTGATTTCGTCCGGGTCGGTGATGCGCTGGCCCGATGGTTCGAAATAGACGAACTTGCCGCGCAGTTTTTTCCGGGTGATACCAGGCTGAGTGTCATCGACGTAATGCAGATCGGCGGGCAGAGCATCTGTCAGCACGGTATCGGGCATGGCGGTTTCCTTCGGTCATACGGCAGTCTGTAACTGATTGACCGCAGGCGCTGGCCGTCGTGCCGAATGATTTACGCGAGCACCGCCACCGCCTTGATCTGCGCCCACAGCCGCTGGCCCGGATGCACGCTCAGTTGATCACGCGAGAAGCGGGTGATCCGCGCCAGCAGCGGCGTGCCGCCGGCATCGAGGCGGATCAGCACATGGGCACTGTTGTCAGCGGCCTGTTCGCTGATGACGGTAACGGGCAGACGATTGAGAATGCTGCTGGCTGCATCATTGTTCAGCGCCAGGCTGATGTCGCGCGCGTGCACTTTGCAGCGCAGAGCCTGGCCCACGGCCATCGGCGCATGGGTGACGCGAATGTTCATTGCAGTGGCCGGCAGTTGCAGGCTGAGCAATTGATAGGTGGCGTCGTAGGCGCTGACCTGGCCTTCGATGATCACCCCGGCGTCATCGCCCAGCGCCAAAGGCAGATCCAGGCGCGCAAGGGTTTCACCGATTGGGCCGCTGGCGAGGGCTTTGCCATCACGGAGCAATACCAAATGATCGGCCAGACGTGCGACTTCATCCTGCGCATGGCTGACGTACAACAGCGGAATATCCAGTTCGTCGTACAGGCGTTGCAGGTATGGGAGGATTTCGCTCTTGCGCCGGCTGTCGAGAGCCGCCAGTGGTTCGTCCATCAGCAACAGTTTCGGGCTGGTCAGCAGGGCGCGGGCGATGCCGACGCGCTGTCGTTCGCCGCCGGACAGATGCTGTGGATGACGCTCGAGCAAATGGCTGATGCCGAGCAGTTCTGTGGCCTGGTTCATATCGACCCGGCGTTGCGACTTGGCGATGCGTTTGAGACCAAACTCCAGATTGGCCAGCACCGACAGATGCGCGAACAGGCTGGCTTCCTGAAACACATAGCCAAGCGCACGTTTATGCGGCGGGACGAAAATGCCCTTGGCACTGTCCTGCCAGACCTCATCGTTGATCTGCACAAAACCGTGCTCGGCGCGCTCCAGCCCGGCGATGCAGCGCAGGCAAGTGGTTTTGCCCGAGCCGGAATCACCAAACAGCGCGGTGACGCCGCGGCCCGGCACTTGCAGATCGACATCCAGATCGAACCCCGGATAAGTGCGTTTCAGGCGTACATCAATCATCGATCAGCTCCAGCCTGCGCGGGTCTTGCGGCTGGAGTACAGCGCCAGCAACACCAGAAACGAAAACACCAGCATCGCCGCGGACAGCCAGTGTGCCTGGGCATATTCCAGCGCTTCGACATGGTCGTAAATCTGCACCGAGACCACGCGGGTCTTGTCGGGAATGTTGCCGCCGATCATCAGCACCACGCCGAATTCACCCACGGTGTGGGCAAAGCCGAGAATCGCTGCGGTGATGAAGCCGGGGCGCGCCAGCGGCAGGATCACGCTGAAGAACGTGTCCCAGGGATTGGCGCGCAAGGTCGCCGCGACTTCGAGCGGGCGGGTGCCAATTGCCGAGAACGCGTTTTGCAGCGGTTGCACCACGAACGGCATGGAGTAGATCACCGAACCGATGACCAGCCCGGTGAAACTGAACGTCAACGTGCCCAGCCCCAGCCATTGAGTGAACTGACCGAGAAAACCGTGCGGCCCCAGCGCCAGCAGCAGATAGAAACCGATCACCGTCGGCGGCAGCACCAGCGGCAGCGCAACGATGGCGCCGATCGGCCCGCGCAACCACGACGAGGTGCGCGATAGCCACAGCGCGATCGGCGTGCCGATCACCAGCAGGATCGCAGTGGTCAGTGACGCCAGTTTCAGGGTCAGCCAGATCGCGGCGAAGTCGGCACTGGTCAGCGACATTTACAGTTCATATCCGAAGGATTTGATCACCGCAGCGGCTTTCGGCCCCTTGAGGTAATCGATCAAGGCCTTGGCAGCGGCGCTGTCCCGGCCCTTGTTCAAGATCACCGCGTCCTGTTTGATCGGATCATGCAGGGTGGCCGGGACAATCCACGCTGAACCGCTGCTGACTTTGCCGTCCTTGTAGATTTGCGACAGGGCGACGAAGCCCAGTTCGGCGTTGCCGGTGGAGACAAACTGGTAGGCCTGCGTGATGTTCTGGCCTTCGACGATTTTGCTTTTCGTGGCTTCGCTCAACTGGAGTTTTTCCAGCACCTGGGTGGCGGCGAGACCGTATGGCGCAGCTTTTGGATTGGCGATCGCAAGGTGTTGGTATTGGTTGGTTTTCAGCACGTCACCCTGTGCATCGACATAACCTTCTTTTGCCGACCACAGCGCCAGGGTGCCGATGGCGTAGGTGAAGCGCGAACCTTTGACGGTTTCGCCTTCCTGCTCAAGCTTTGCCGGGGTCACGTCGTCAGCAGCGAGGAACACTTGGAAGGGCGCACCGTTTTTGATCTGGGTGTAGAACTGGCCGGTGGCGCCGTAAGCGGCGACCAGTTTGTGGCCGGTGTCTTTTTCGAAGTCGGCAGCGATGGCCTGGATTGGCGCGGTGAAATTGGCGGCGACCGCCACTTGCACTTCGTCGGCCTGCGCGGCGCCCATGCTGAACATTGCGAGGAGTGAAGCGAAGCAGGCAGGGGCGAGGCGTGTGGCAGCAAGTGTCATGTAAAGGCTCCGTGATCGGCGGTAAATGCTTTGCTTTGGATAACGCCGATACACGGGCGCAATCGCTGTATACGGAAATATATAGCGATACGCCGCCTAGTGGCGAGGGAATAAATCCGCTCGCCGCATAAATTCAGTGGCGGTTGAGTTTGGCCAATGCTCCCTCGGCCAGTTGCCGGGTCAGCTCAGCGCTGCCGATATCCTTGCCCAGCGTCAACGCCTGACCGGCCCAGAGGTTGGCAAAGTCCGCATCATCCTTGGCCCGCAGCGGCATCAGCGCACCGCCAGCCAACGGGAAGGCCGGCGCCTGCGCTGACATCGGGCCGAGTTCACGCATGACCCGATTGAGAATGCCCCGTGCCGGGCGTCCGGTAAAAATGTTGGTGATGGCGGTCTGGCTTTCCTTGGCGGTGCGCAGGGCCTTGTGATGTGAGGCGCTGACTTTGGCTTCCGGCGTGAAAAGGTACGCCGTACCAACTTGCACCGCCGAGGCGCCGAGCATCAACGCCGCTGCAACACCCCGCGCATCGCTGATCGCACCGGCTGCAATCACCGGCACTTTCACCGCGTCGACCACCTGTGGCACCAGAGCGAAGGTGCCGACCTGGGTGCTCAGATCATCACTGAGAAACATCCCGCGATGCCCACCGGCCTCATAACCCATGGCGATGATTGCATCGCAGCCGTGTTGCTCCAGCCAGATCGCTTCTTCGACCGTAGTCGCAGACGAAATGATTTTCGCCCCGGTTGCCTTGACTCGATCAAGCAGGGTTTTTTCCGGTAGCCCGAAATGGAAACTCACCACCTCGGGTCGGAGCTCTTCGAGCACTGTACACGCTGCTTCGTCGAACGGTGCGCGATTGGACACCGGCGTCGGCGCGTCGAAATCGGCACCCAATTCACGGTAGTAAGGTTCGAGCAGGTTTTTCCAGTCACGGGCTTGCTGTTCATCAGGCGCCGGTGGCTGATGGCAGAAGAAATTGACGTTGAACGGCTTGGTGGTGTGCTGGCGAATCGTTTTCAGTTCTTCGCGCAGTTGCTCGCTGCTCAGCATCGCTGCGGGCATTGAACCGAGGCCGCCGGCATTGCACACGGCAATCACCATCGAAGAGTTGGTCGCCCCGGCCATCGGGCCCTGGATGATCGGCAGCTCGATACCGAGAAGATCAAGGATGCGGGTGTCTGGCCACTGGCTCATATAGCAATTCTCCGAACGATGAAACGGGCAGGGACGGCACGCGGTTTTTAACAGCAAAACCGGCTGCGGGGCCAGTCTGAAATTCTGAACATCACGTGCAGTTTTTCAGCGTCGGTGCGGGTGGCTTGGCGAAAGTCGAGTGTGGCAATGTGTTGCGATGTGCTATTTCAAGGCATGCTTGTTTCAAATCATTTTCGAGAGGCCGTCATGTTCAACGCCATCCTGATCGACAAAGACGACAGCGGTTATCGCGCCAAGTTGCAGCAAATCGATGAACAGCATCTGCCCGAAGGCAACGTCAGCGTGAACGTCGCGTACAGCACGCTGAATTTCAAAGACGGCCTGGCGATCACCGGCAGCAGCCCGGTGGTGCGCAAGTTCCCCATGGTTCCGGGGATCGATCTGGCGGGGACTGTCGAGTCCAGTTCGCATGCCGATTTCAAGGCGGGCGATCGGGTGCTGCTCAACGGTTGGGGTGTCGGTGAAAGCCACTGGGGCGGACTGGCGCAAAAGGCCCGGCTCAACGGTGACTGGCTGATCCCACTGTCCGAAGCTTTCACCCCGGCGCAAGCCATGGCCATCGGCACCGCCGGCTACACGGCGATGCTGTGCATTCTGGCGCTGGAGCGCCATGGCGTGACGCCGGTTCACGGTGAAGTGTTGGTCACTGGCGCCAACGGCGGGGTCGGCAGCTTTGCCATCGCCTTGCTCAGCAAATTGGGATACCGCGTGGTGGCATCCACCGGCCGCGTGTCCGAGCATGAATACCTGGAGCAATTGGGCGCTGCCGAAATCATTGATCGCGCCACCTTGTCCGAACCGGGCAAGCCATTGGCAAAGGAACGTTGGGCGGCGGTGGTCGATTCGGTCGGAAGCCACACGTTGGCCAACGCTTGCGCGAGCACGCGTTCGGAAGGCGTGGTTGCGGCATGCGGGTTGGCGCAAGGCATGGACTTTCCGGCCTCGGTAGCGCCGTTCATTCTGCGCGGCGTGACGCTGGCTGGAATCAACAGCGTGACCCAGCCCAAAGCACGCCGTATCGAGGCCTGGGACCGACTGGCCAGGGATCTGGATTTCTCTTTATTGCAACTGATCAGTCAGGAAATCAGTTTGAGCGAAGCCCTTGAGGCTGCGCCCAAACTGCTTGCCGGGCAACTGCGGGGCAGGGTGGTGATCGACGTCAATCGTTGAGTTCGCGCTCAAGCAGTTGGCGTTTGCGCTCGACGCCCCAGCGGTAGCCGGAAAGGTTGCCATCGCTGCGCACCACGCGGTGGCAGGGAATCGCCACCGCCAAGCGGTTGGCCCCGCAAGCCTGGGCCACCGCACGCATCGAAGTCGGCGCGCCAATGCGTTGCGCGATCTCGGCGTAACTGGCGGTGCTGCCTGCGGGAATCTCGCGCAGCGCCTGCCAGACGCGCTCCTGAAACGCGGTGCCGCGTATATCCAGCGGCAAGTTCAGGCCCGTCGCGGGCGCTTCGACAAAGCCGACGACGCTGGCGATCAACTGTTCAAATTCGCTGTCGGCGCCGATCAGGTTGGCGTTGCGAAACTGATCCTGCAGGTTGCAGACCAACTGATGCGGATCGTCGCCGAGCAGAATCGCGCAAATCCCACGTTCGCTTTGCGCCACCAGAATTGCCCCAAGCGAGCATTGGCCAACGGCAAAGCGAATGTCGTTGTTCTGTCCGGCAGCGCGATAGTCGGTGGGCTTCATGCCCAGCAGTTGATCGGCTGATTCGTAGAAACGGCTGTTGGAATTGAATCCGGCGTCGTACAGCGCGTCGGTCACCGAGCCGCCGCCGGCCAGGCGCGCACGCAGCTTGCGCGAACGATGCGCCATGGCGTAAGCCTTGGGCGTCAGGCCTGTTGCAGCTTTGAATACTCGATGAAAATGAAAAGGGCTAAGGCCGGCGCTGGCGGCAAGGCTGTCGAGCGCGGGCAATGTCTCGCACGCTTCGATCTGCTGGCAGGCCGCTGCGATGATCGCCGCGCGCTGCGCGTCATTCTGGTCCTTGCTGGCGCGTTTGCTTGCCCGGTATCCCGCTGCTTCGGCCATTTCGGCGGTGTCGAAAAACTCGACATTCTGCGGTTTGGGCAGGCGCGCAAGGCTGCTCGGTCGGCAATAAACGCCGGTGGTTTTTACTGCGTAGACAAACTGCCCGTCCGCACGCGGATCGCGCGCAACCACGGCGGCCCAGCGTGGATCGTCTTCAGTTCTGATCGTCTTCGAAAGCGTGTCCATGAGAGGGAATCCGTTGACCTGTTTGAGTCAGGTTAACCAGCATCGTAACCCGCGACACTCCGCGCCTTGCGGTCAAACTTTTACTGATCGCCAGCAACGCGGAAGGTGATGTTGATGCGCCGTTCGCCCAAGAGCGGGTGATGGCCGGGTTTGATTGGCAGCACGCCGTGATAGCGCAGGCGGTCCACGCCGCCCCAGACCACCATGTCGCCATGCAGCAGCGGGATGCGCTGGGTTTTATCGCTGCGTTCGAAACCGCCGAACAGAAACATTGCCGGCAACCCCAGCGACAACGAAACGATGGGCGCGGCATAACCCTTTTCGTCCTTGTCCTGATGCAGCGACATCTTGGCGCCGGGGACGTATTGGTTTATCAGGCAGGAGTCGGCCTGAAAACCCGGAAAGCCGGCGCGTTCCGCCGCCTCGTGGGCCAAATCGGCAAACACCGCCGGCATCGATGGCCACGGCAAGCCGCTGAGTGGATCGACGCTGGAATAGCGGTAACCGCTGCGATCAGTGATCCAGCCCAACTGCCCGCAACTGCTGGTGCCAACCGACATGCTGAAACCGCCGGGCGTGACCATGTGGCGTAGCGGGGCGGCGACAAGAATGGCTTGGAGCTCGGTCAGCAGTTGCTCGACCTGTGGCAAGGCGAATCCGCGCAGCACCCACGATTGTTCGCCGATCTGCTCGGCGCGGGCTTGCTGTACGGGTTCGTTGTCGGCGAACAGGTCAAACGTGGTCGGTTGCATGATTCGGTTACAGCGCTTTGCTGACCTTGATGTCACTGAGTTCTTCGTCAGCGTGCATTTTCTTCAGCGCCGCTTTCGCTTCCTCGTCAGTGCCGGTTTCCAGTTCAGCGAATTCGAAACGCTGTTCACCGTCCAGTTTGTACTTGATCACGTATTTGGTTTTTTGCGCCACGGTCATGTTTCCCTTTCAGAATAGGCTGTGCGTCTCAGCTCAGTTTAGTGCTGGAGCGACGGATGATCTTGATCGAATGGGTCAGCGTCGGCTTGCGCGTCACGCTGATTGCGCGGCGGTTGACGGTGTCGATGGTGATGTTCCAGAAGCCGGTGCTCGGTGCAGTGATGCGCGCCGGGAAAGTGTCGAACGCGCCGCCGTGGTAGGTGTGACGGCCGCCGTTTTTGAAGCTGCGGAAGTTGGCGTCGTTCATCAAACGGATGTTGCACATCTGCGAGCACTGAATGACGACGATGTCGTCTTCGTTGAGGTGCTCGCGCTGGTGAATGAATTTCATGGGCGCCTCCAGAAGGGCTTTTTCTACTAAATCAAAACGATAGCTTGTCGATGGGCGCAGTTTATCAGCCCGCACGGGTTATTATCTGGCCGTCGGGCGTTGCTTTGACAAATTTTGAACAGAACTTCGCCACGGCGGGCGGGTTAAATGCACAAGGCCCCGGAGAAAAGCGGCATTTGTGCTGTCGGACGGTCTTTGACGGAGGATTGATATGAAGTGGGGTGTGGTGTGTGTGCCGTTGATTCTGGCGATGGCCGGTTGTGCAAATGTTTCGGAAATCAATGAAACGCTGCCAACCATGAGCGTGATTTCCGGCAAAAAGCCCCAGGAGTATGCGCAGTGTCTGACCGACAAGCTCGCTGACAGTCGTGGTGCGTTGCAAGTCCAGCCGCAGAAGGACGGTGTACGAGTCATCGTTCCCGGCAAACTTTCGTCAGGCCCGGCAGCCGTGTTTGATATCGAAGATCGCGCCGGCGGCAGCAGCATCAAGCTGCATGAGCGCATGTCCAACGTGCCGGTTCGCCCTCATGATGTGCAGAAAGCCGCGAACGCCTGTATTTCCGGCTGATAGACTAGCGAACATCAGCACCCGATGCCGTCACAGTCCTGCTGTGGCGGCATTGTCATTTATGGAGTCGCGATGAAGCGAGAGCACGTGCGGGAGCGCCATGCAGAGGGCCTTATCTCTGCCACCCATGTCATCCAGAACCCGGCGAATCCCGGTGAATGGATCGTGTTTTTCAAGAAGAGTGCAGGACGCAGCTACTTTTTGGTGGATGACAATGATGAAGTCGAGTCCTTCAATCGTCTCGACGATCTGATCGAGGTCGTCCGTGGCCTCGGGATCAAGTTCGCCGAAATCCACATGTAAGGCTTATTTGCAGACGACCACGACGTTGCGGGTCTTGTAGTTGCCAACGTCAACGCCCAGGGTTTTGTCATCTTCCTTGGGCGCCGGTGTGCCATCAGTGCCGACGATCCGATAACCGGTGCCGGCGCAGGAGGCATCGGCCTTTTCGTAGCACATCGCCCAGGAATTGGCTTCGCCGGAGCAATCGATGCTCAGACCCTGTTCGCCATTATTCAGATAGGTCGGCTGCGAGGTGGCACAGCCGCTGAGTACAAGTACCGCGAAGAGCGGCTGCAGTTTGTTCAGGTTCATGGTTGCGTGATCTTCAAGTGGGGGACTGGTTGCTCTGACAGCGCCGCGATGAAAAGGTTATAGCGATTGGCCACTTGTTTGCCAACAAGGCAAAAAAAAGCCCTGCGTTCTGGCAGGGCTTGGCGCAAGTGCTGGCAGGATCAGTCCTGATCTTTGCCGCGGCGCTTGGAAGAAGCAGGTGTATCGGTGAACACCGAGGCTACATCCGTCGCCATCTGCTCGCTGTCGAAAGGCCCGGCGATATGTTCGCCATTAGTGGTTGTCAGCGTCCACTTGCCGTCTTTCTTGTCGATCACATACCCGTTGATGATTTTTACCGCAGCCATCTGGTCATTCTCGTTCGGTGGTTCAAAGGCGCCATGATAGCGGCAAATGCTCGCATTGGGGGCTGATAAGCGTATGGTGATCCTGTTTGCCCGGATCTTGAGCTACGCTGACTCCGCCGCTGAAATACCCGGATGGAACTATCCGCGCGAATATTTCTCTATGTTGGCATCGGTTAGCCAGCGCGGGGCATTGTAAGGCGCACGCCGCCTGATTAGACTGCCTCGAAACTCGTACACACAGCCTTTTCAAGGACTTATATGATCAAGAAATGCTTGTTTCCAGCAGCCGGTTACGGCACTCGCTTCCTCCCAGCGACCAAAGCCATGCCTAAAGAAATGCTGCCGGTGGTAAACAAGCCACTGATCCAGTACGGCGTTGAAGAAGCACTGGACGCGGGCCTGACTGAGATTTCCATCGTCACCGGCCGTGGCAAGCGTGCTCTGGAAGACCACTTCGACATCAGTTACGAGCTGGAAAACCAGATCAAGGGCACCGACAAGGAAAAGTACCTGGTCGGTATCCGCAAGCTGTTGGACGAGTGCTCGTTCTCCTACACCCGTCAGACCGAAATGAAAGGTCTGGGTCACGCGATCCTGACTGGCCGCCCGCTGATCGGTGACGAACCGTTCGCCGTGGTTCTGGCGGACGACCTGTGCGTCAACATCGACGGCGACGGCGTGCTGACCCAGATGGTCAAGCTGTACAAGCAGTTCCGCTGCTCGATCGTCGCTATCCAGGAAGTCGATCCGCAGGAAACCAACAAGTACGGCGTAATCGCTGGCGAAATGATCCGCGATGACATCTACCGCGTACACAGCATGGTCGAGAAGCCTAAGCCGGAAGACGCGCCGTCGAACCTGGCGATCATCGGTCGCTACATCCTGACCCCGGACATCTTCGACCTGATCGAACAGACCGAGCCAGGCAAGGGCGGCGAAATCCAGATCACCGACGCCCTGATGAAGCAGGCCCAGAACGGCTGCGTGATGGCCTACAAGTTCAAGGGCAAGCGTTTCGACTGCGGTGGCGCTGAAGGCTACATCGACGCGACCAACTTCTGCTTCGAAAACTTCTACAAGACTGGCAAAGCTTACTGATAGCGTTTGCCTCGTCTGCAAAAGAAAGCCACCTCCGGGTGGCTTTTTCATTTTCCGCCCTTATATGGATGGCAGTGCTTGCCCAATGGATGACTGCGGGTATGCTGATGGCCTGCCGAGGAGATAGAAATGGCCTACGATTTTGACCTTTATGTGATTGGTGCCGGTTCCGGCGGTGTGCGGGCTGCGCGGTTTGCCGCCGGCTTCGGGGCGAAAGTGGCGGTGGCCGAGAGCCGTTACCTGGGTGGCACCTGTGTCAACGTCGGTTGCGTGCCGAAAAAGCTGCTGGTCTACGGCGCGCACTTTGCCGAGGACTTCGAGCAGGCGTCCGGTTTCGGCTGGAACCTGGGCGAGGCCAACTTCGACTGGGCCACGCTGATCGCCAACAAGGATCGCGAGATCAATCGCCTCAACGGCATTTATCGCAATCTGCTGGTCAACAGCGGCGTGACCCTGCACGAGGCGCACGCGAAAATCGTCGGGCCGCACGAGGTCGAAGTCAATGGCGAGCGCTACACGGCAAAGCACATTTTGATCGCCACCGGCGGCTGGCCGCAGATTCCTGAAATCCCGGGGCACGAGCATGCAATCGGTTCGAACGAGGCGTTCTTCCTCAAAGAGTTGCCCAAACGTGTGCTGGTGGTTGGCGGCGGTTATATCGCGGTCGAGTTCGCCGGGATTTTCCATGGCCTTGGTGCCAACACCACGCTGCTGTATCGCGGCGATCTGTTCCTGCGTGGTTTCGACGGGGCGGTGCGCAAGCACCTGCAAGAAGAATTGACCAAGCGCGGTCTCGACCTGCAATTCAATGCCGACATCGCACGCATCGACAAACAGGCTGACGGCAGCTTGAAGGCGACGCTCAAGGATGGTCGTGTACTCGAAGCCGATTGCGTGTTCTACGCCACCGGTCGGCGTCCGATGCTCGACAATCTCGGCCTGGAAAACACCGATGTTCAGCTCGACGACAAGGGCTTCATCAAAGTCGACGACGAGTATCAAACCACCGAGCCGTCGATTCTGGCGCTGGGCGACGTCATTGGTCGCGTGCAGCTGACACCGGTCGCGCTAGCCGAAGGCATGGCTGTGGCGCGGCGTCTGTTCAAGCCGGAGCAATACCGCCCGGTGGACTACAAGATGATCCCGACCGCCGTGTTCAGTCTGCCGAACATCGGCACAGTCGGTTTGAGCGAAGAAGAAGCGCGCGAATGTGGCCACGAAGTGGTGATCTTCGAAAGCCGCTTCCGGCCGATGAAGCTGACCCTGACTGACTGTCAGGAGAAAACCCTGATGAAGCTGGTGGTCGACGCCAAGACCGACAAGGTGCTTGGCTGCCACATGGTCGGCCCGGACGCTGGCGAGATTGTGCAAGGTCTGGCGATCGCCTTGAAAGCCGGCGCGACCAAGCGCGACTTCGACGACACCATCGGGGTGCACCCGACGGCCGCCGAAGAGTTCGTCACCATGCGTACGCCGGTCAGCGCTTAAGCGTCTTTCGCTTTGGTCGAGTCTGGCGCTGCCGCAACGGCAGCCGCCAGACGCTGACTCTCCTCAAGGCTTGCCTGAGCCTTGAGCAATTCCTTTTCCAATGACTGATTGAGCTGCGTCTGTTCGTCAACGCTCTGCTTGAGCGCCTGGCTTTCCAGCGTCGCGACGCGCAGGCGTTCCTGGAGGAGGGTGCGCTCGCTGTCCATGCGCGTCGCTTGCTCGAGCAATTGATCCTGCCGTTGATTGCTCTGCTTGATCTGATCCTGCACCAGATTCAGCTCGCGCTGGGTGCCACGGTTTTCGGTGAGCAAGCGTTCGTTGTCGCGGTGCAGCTGCGTGATCTCATCCTGACGCACCAACGCGCTCTGCTGGGCTTGACGCAGTTCGGCCTGGATCTGCTGAAGCTGCCCTTCATGGCGGGCCTGTTCCTGCTCGCGCTGTTCCTTGGTGGCGTTACGGTAATGCTCCAGCGCATCGCGGGCGTGCAGGTGTTTTTCTTCCAGCGAGCGGATCTGTTCGTCCTTGTCCTGCAAGCGCAATTCAAAATCGGCCAATGCCTGGTTGAGACCGGCATTGCGCGTCTGTTCGGTTTGCAGCATCGAGCGGGTGTTGCTCAGCGCCTCGGATTCGCGTTGCAGCGCGGCGCCCTGAATGTCGTGGTCGTGTTCGAGTTTTTCCAGCGCCTGGCGAACCTGTTTCAGCTCGGTTTCCAGTGCTTCCCGTTGCTCTTCGAACTGTTCGCGGGCTTGCTCGATGGGCTCCTGCGCCTGTTCTTTCAGACGCTGGGCGAGGCGAGAGACGAGGGCGGTCAGCTCATCATCGATCGGTTCTGCTGACGCTTCTGCTGGTTGTGCGCCGTCATCCAGTTCTTTCAGATAGCGATGGATCGTGGTTTTCGAGCCGGTGTTGCCCATTTCAATGCGTACTGCATCGATGCTTGGGTGTTCGCCGCGAGCCAGGATCGCTGTGCGCGCAATTTGCACCAGTGCTTTGGTAATGCCGCCACGGGCCATGTGAACTCCTACGGTTACGTACTGTGGTACATGCCACTAAAGTACGCAGTGTACCATGCTGAAAATATAGGTAAATATTTGAATTAAAACACGCGGGATATACTGGTATTACCCAATGTCAGGCGGCAAAATGCGCCTCTGCATGTCTGAACCCGTACGCCAGCGAGAAAACTGCACATGAGTGACATCGATCGATATCTGCAAGCCGCCACCCGGGACAGCACCCGCCGCAGCTATCGCATGGCCATTGAGCATTTCGAAGTGACGTGGGGCGGATTTCTGCCGGCTACTGCCGACAGCGTTGCGCGCTATCTGGTGGAGCACGCCGGGGTTCTGTCGATCAATACGCTGAAGTTGCGTCTGTCCGCGCTGGCGCAGTGGCATAACAGTCAGGGCTTTGCCGATCCGACCAAGGCGCCAGTAGTGCGCAAGGTGTTCAAGGGCATTCGCGCCTTGCACCCGGCGCAGGAAAAACAGGCTGAGCCGTTGCAACTGCAGGATTTGCAACGAGTGATCGATTGCTTGGAGCAGGAGGCGCAAACCGCCCGCCAGGATCAGGACCGCCCGACCTTGCTCAAGGCTCATCGGGATCGCGCGCTGATTCTGCTGGGCTTCTGGCGGGGCTTTCGCAGCGACGAATTGTGCCGTTTGCAAATCGAGCATGTGCAGGCGAGTGCTGGCAAGGGCATCACTTTGTATCTGCCGCGCAGCAAGGGCGACCGGGAAAACCTCGGGCAGACCTACCAGGCCCCGGCGCTGCTCAAGCTGTGCCCAGTGCAGGCCTATATCGATTGGATTACAGAGGCTGCGCTGGTACGCGGCGCGGTGTTCCGCAGCATTGATCGCTGGGGCAATCTGAGCGAGGAGGGCCTGCACGCCAACAGCATCATTCCGCTGCTGCGCCAGGCGTTGCAGCGCGCCGGGATTGCCGCCGCCAACTACACCAGCCATTCACTGCGGCGTGGCTTTGCCACCTGGGCGCATCAAAGCGGCTGGGATCTTAAATCGTTGATGAGTTACGTCGGCTGGAAGGACATGAAATCCGCCATGCGCTATGTTGAGGTCAGCCCATTCCAGGGAATGGCTCGGATTATGGATAAGCCGGAGCAACCGTAGAGATCGTTTTCTTCTATTAATACAGTCAGCTAATAGCGAAAACAAATCAGCAGTATCAGGTTTGCCAATGAGCCTTCCGTCGAGTGAGTGGGTAGGATTCACCCATCAACTTCATAACCCCTGACGGAGAGTCATCGATGCCTATCATCAACAGCCAAGTAAAACCGTTCAAAGCTACCGCGTTCAAAAACGGCGACTTCGTTCAAGTCTCGGATGCTGACTTGAAAGGCAAGTGGTCTGTAGTGTTCTTCTACCCAGCCGACTTCACCTTCGTTTGCCCAACCGAGCTGGAAGACCTGGCCGACAACTACGCTGAGTTCAAGAAGCTGGGCGTGGAAATCTACAGCGTTTCGACCGACACCCACTTTGCTCACGCTGCCTGGCACAACACTTCGCCAGCCATCGGCAAAATCGAATACACCATGATCGGCGACCCGACCCACGTCATCTCGCGCAACTTCGACGTACTGATCGAAGAAGCTGGTCTGGCTGACCGTGGCACCTTCGTGATCAACCCTGAAGGCCAGATCAAAATCGTTGAACTGAACGATGGCGGAGTTGGCCGTGACGCTTCCGAGCTGCTGCGCAAGATCAAGGCTGCTCAGTACGTCGCTGCACACCCAGGCGAAGTTTGCCCGGCCAAGTGGAAAGAAGGCGAGGCCACTCTGGCTCCATCGCTGGACCTGGTCGGCAAGATCTAAGTCTGTGACATGCAACGCAGGGCGGCACGCCGCACCTTCTTAAGTTAGCTGCACCGCCCAATAAAAATGCCCGGGCGAGATTCGCTCGGGCTTTTTTTCGCCTCAAATAAAGGAAATCGCCCGTATGTTGGACGCCAATCTTAAAGCCCAGTTGAAATCGTACCTGGAACGGGTCACCCAACCGATCGAGATCGTTGCATCCCTCGACGACGGTGCGAAATCCCGTGAAATGCTGGACCTGCTGAAAGACGTTGCCAGTCTTTCGAGCCTAATTACCCTGATCGACAGCGGTGACGATGCCCGCAAGCCATCGTTCTCGATCAATCGCCCTGGAGCCGACATCAGCCTGCGTTTCGCCGGCATTCCAATGGGCCACGAATTCACCTCGCTGGTGTTGGCGCTGCTGCAAGTCGGTGGCCACCCATCGAAAGCCAGCGTTGAAGTCATCGAGCAGATTCGCTCGCTCAAAGGCGAGTTCAGCTTCGAGACTTACTTCTCGCTGTCTTGCCAGAATTGCCCGGACGTCGTCCAGGCGCTGAACCTGATGGCCGTGCTCAACCCGAACATCCGCCACGTCGCCATCGACGGCGCGCTGTTCCAGGACGAAGTCAACGATCGCAAGATCATGGCCGTGCCGAGCATCTACCTCAACGGTGAAAACTTCGGCCAGGGCCGCATGGGCCTGGAAGAAATCCTCGCCAAACTCGACACCGGCGCGATTGAGCGTCAGGCCGAGAAAATCAGCGCCAAGGAAGCCTTTGACGTGCTGGTCGTCGGCGGTGGCCCAGCGGGTGCTTCGGCCGCTATCTACGCCGCACGTAAAGGCATCCGCACCGGTGTCGCGGCTGAGCGTTTCGGCGGCCAGGTGCTCGATACCATGGCCATCGAGAACTTCATTTCCGTGCAGGAAACCGAAGGACCGAAACTGGCCACGGCGCTGGAAGAACACGTCAAGCAGTACGACGTCGACATCATGAACCTGCAACGCGCCGACAAGCTGATCCCAGGCAAGAACGGCGAGCTGCATGAAGTCCACTTCGCCAGTGGCGCGACTCTGAAAGCCAAAAGCGTAATCCTGGCGACCGGCGCGCGCTGGCGCGAAATGAACGTCCCGGGCGAGCAGGAATACCGCAACAAAGGCGTGGCTTACTGCCCGCACTGCGACGGCCCGCTGTTCAAAGGCAAGCGCGTAGCGGTGATCGGCGGCGGTAACTCCGGCGTTGAAGCAGCCATCGATCTGGCCGGTATCGTGTCGCACGTAACGTTGCTGGAATTCGACGTACAACTGCGCGCCGATGCTGTGTTGCAGCGCAAGCTGCACAGCCTGCCGAACGTTACCGTGATCACCAGTGCGCAAACCACTGAAGTCACCGGCAATGGCGAGAAGGTCAACGGTCTGCGCTACAAGGACCGCACCTCGGATGAACTGCGCACGGTTGAGCTGGAAGGCATCTTCGTGCAGATCGGTCTGCTGCCGAACACCGATTGGCTGAAGGGCACCATCGAGCTGTCGCCGCGTGGCGAGATCATTGTCGATAATCGTGGCGAGACTTCGATTCCGGGGATCTTTGCAGCGGGCGACGTGACGACTGTGCCGTACAAGCAGATCGTGATCGCAGTGGGCGAGGGCGCCAAGGCTTCGCTGAGTGCGTTCGATCACTTGATCCGGACTTCGGCCCCGGCGTAACTGCCAGGTCGAAAACGAAAAAACCCATGAGCGATCATGGGTTTTTTTATTGCGCGTAGAAAGCCACCCCTCACCCCAGCCCTCTCCCGAGGGAGAGGGAGCCGACCGAGGTGTCTGAAGTCATCCATCGACCTGAGAGAGCCGGTCGATTATGGATTCACCGCCAATCGTTCAAGTCGGCGTAATTCTCCAACATCCCGCAATCAGTCCCCTCTCCCTCTGGGAGAGGGCTAGGGTGAGGGGCTTTCAGCTTTTACAGCGGCGCAGGCTGAATGATTTCAACCCAGTAACCATCCGGATCCTTGATAAATGCCAGGCTCTTCATCCGGCCATCGGTCAGACGCTTCTGGAAATCGCAACCCAGCTCTTCAAACCGTGCACACGCAGCGACGATATCCGGCACTGAGATGCAGATGTGGCCGAAACCGCGGGGGTCGGTGTTGCCGTTGTGATAAGAGAAGTCGGCATCGTTTTCGGTGCCGTGGTTGTGGGTCAGTTCGAGAATGCCCGGGATCGATTTCATCCATTCGGTACGCGCAGCGTCGTCGGCCGGGATCTGTGATTTATCGACCAGCGCGAGGAAGTACAGGCTGAACTCGGCTTCCGGGAAATCACGCTTCTCGACCAGCGAGAAACCCAGTACGCGGGTGTAGAAATCCAGCGACTTGGTGATGTCCTTCACGCGCAGCATGGTGTGGTTGAACACGAAATTGCGGGTTGCGCTGTCTGGCGCGGCAGTCACGCCGGGGAAAGTGTTCAGTTCGTTGAGGCTCATGGGCCCTCCAATAACAAATGGGCGAGTGAATGGGCGCAATGATACGCATGCCGGCCGGCATCGCCAAATGCAAGGCGGGCTTGCCCTGCGCGAAGGCGGGGCTCAGACTTTGCTTTCTATCCATGAGTGCGTCCGGCAATGATCCGACTGTTGAAATCCGTGTTTGTTTTTTTTGCTTTGTCGTCAGCTGTGGTTTTCCCCGCGATGGCCGAACCAGGTATCACTTGGCCGACGGGCTGGGAGGTTGAAGCATTGCCGGACACCGCGCCGCCAGTCTCGCGGCAGCGGGCGGTGAAGCTCGATGCTGATGGCAATCAGGTGATGGTGATGGAGTTGACGATGACGCAAGTGGAGGCGGGGCATCAGGTCAATTTGCAAGGCGTGCTGCTGGAGATGCGCAAATCGATCCAGAAAGATTTCTTCCGCAGTGGTTATCAGAGCGTCTGCAACAGAATTCATCCGGCTGCGCTCGGCTCATTGTCCGGGCTGGAGACGACCTGCACGGTCACCGAGAACGGTCGACACGTATTATCACAAACGTTGGTGGCAGCTGTGGAAACAGACAAGGCTTACGTACTTTCATATGCCGGTCAGGCCGACGTTTATAAGGCGAGCGCCGACGATATAGAAGCGGCGCGCAACAGCCTGAAATTATAAACGTTCGTACTAACTCGCAGCAGTTCGCTTACCGGAAAGGATTAAGCACATAGTTTGATCAAGCGCTTGAGGTAACATCGCGCAGCAAAATGTTTAGCCTGATGATTCAGAAGCGTTACACAAATTTCCAACTTGTTCGATGAAAATCATTTCATTTGTTAGATATTGTCAATAAAAAAGCCCTGCATCAGGCAGGGCTTTTTGTTGGCGTCAGATTAACCGCGCAACCATGAATCCACGGTGGCTGCACCGTACTGCTCTTTCCAGGCTTTCAGACCGCGATGGTTGCCGCCCTTGGTTTCGATCAGCTCGCCAGTGTGCGGGTTCTGATAAACCTTGACCACGCGGGCGCGGCGGGTCTTGGGCGCTGCGGACTGCTGGAGACCGGACTTTGCCGGGTTTGGATCAAGGATGGCGATGATGTCTTTCAGGCCTTTGCCGTAGGTTTTCATCAGTCCCTGGAGCTTTTCTTCGAATTCGATTTCTTTCTTCAGCCCGGCATCGTTCTTCAGCGATTCCAGCTGTTTGAGCTGTTCCTGAAGGGCCTTTTCAGCTGCGCGAAATTCAGCGAGTCTGGACAATATCTTTACTCCAATAGTGTGTTTGGCTGATACCAACCGCAAACAAAGCTATAAGCCAAGAGCCTGGAAGCGACTCGGTGATAATTGGCTCACCTGCCAGTCTGGCTCAGGTTGAAAAAATTGTAGTAGTTAATGCGACAAGAGTAAATCCTGATGTTGTCGTCATGTAACAACAATGACTTTTTGTATCAATTTGGTGCGGTTGTTCGGAGGGCAGAGTCGGCGATTTAATGATGAGTTAATGCTTCGAGGAAATCAGCGCCAGGCATCGGTCTACCGTACAAATAGCCTTGCAAAAAGTTAACGTTATGCTCGGTCAGGTAATCAGCCTGGGCCTGAGTTTCGACACCTTCGGCAACAATGCCCAAGTCCAGTTTGGCCGACAGTTCAATGATGGAGTCGAGAATATGCCTCGATAACGCGTCTACGCCGATCATGGCCACGAAGCTCTGATCGATCTTTAGAAAGTCGACGTTGAAGGTGCGCAGATAACCAAGGCTCGAGTGTCCGGTACCAAAATCGTCGATCGCGATTTTTACTCCAAGTGCATGCAATTGCTCAAACAGCTGAAGCGTGATGTCGTTCGGCTCGATCAGTTCGCGCTCCGTCAATTCCAGCACCAGTTCGACGCTGCCGGGCGCAAACGCCGCCAGGAGGTCACGACAATCTTCGACTAGCTCCAGATCCTGGCAATGGCTGGCGCTGATGTTGATGCCGATATGGAAAGGCTTGGCGAAGTTCACAGAGTGCGGTCCCAGCAGGGCCGCAGTCTGTTGCATCAGCGTGCGGGTCATCGGCACGATCAGACCTGAGTGCTCGGCAAATGGAATGAATAGGTCCGGGCGTACCAGCCCCTCTTTCGGGTGATTCCAGCGCATCAGCACTTCAGCGCCCGACCACTGCTTGCTGTCACCGTGAACCACGGGCTGGAAGTAAGGAATGAATTCCCCGGCCTCGAGTGCGCGCATCATTTCGTGGCTGGGCGAGGTCGATCGCTTCTGAACGAAGTGGCCAATGGCACCGGAGATTGCACCGAAGAAAATCAACAGGCTGAACAGCGGAGGATATTCAGCCGCCATGTAACGCCGGACTTCGCCCTGGGGGAAACCCGCCGATACTTTGAAGCCGTAACGCTCGGATTCCAGCAGGCTGTGCGCGACCGGCGGGGCAGGCAGTGATCCCTGATGAACTTTGCCGTCGGCGGACAGCCAGTTATCGCCCACTTGCAACGTCAGTAATGTCTGGCGGCCGATCAGGCGCAGGATGTTGCTCAAGTGATAGCCATCCAGTGTGGTCAGTGCGCCACCGCGACCGTCGCTGAGACGGTAGATCAACAAGGCCGTATTGGGCGTCACCGGATTGCCGTTCATCAACCACAGTTTGCCTTGATGATAGTCCCCGGCATTGACGGCTTCCTGGAACGCCCCGAAGAGTGAGCTGCAGTAGAGATTGTTGTCCCAGACCAGATTGGTCGAGCGCACGAAGGGGCGGCGGGTCACGTGTTCGCGCAGGGCCAGTTTCACCTCTTCGCAATTTTTCCCGGCAAGCGGCAGCAGGACCCGAGCGGCTTCTGCCGTGTTATCGAGCATCAGATCGAACTGTCGCAGCGCTTGTTCGGCCGTCTCCCCGGCACTTTGCTGCAGTGTGCGTTCTGCCTGCATATAAAGAATCCCACTGCCCAGCACGATTGGCAGCAGACCGCTGAGCACAGTCACGACGATGCGGGTCCTGCGTTTGCGGCGGGTTCGACGGGTCAGCGGCATGGACACATCCTGTGGTCTAGAAATCCGACCCGATAAACAATTGAGCCAGAGGGGAGAATAGATCGCAGATGGCTCTTGCGCCGTACGAAAAAAAGCGGATTTTATACAGAGGGCAGACAGGCCCCGTTACGCTGTGTAGAATCGATTTACGCATACAATAATAATCGTCTTCTGGCAGCAGAAGCCTCGCCCGCAAGAGCCTTGGGTCGACAATGAAGATATTCGGGTTCCAACTGATCTACGGAGACTTCCTCGCGCGCAGCGTGCGTGGCATCTCCTGTGCGCCTCCCTCTACATCACTTTCCTGACAAATAACCCTGGTTAATTGATAAGAAATGATGAGGCGTCACCATGGCAGATTTATACGAAAACCCAATGGGCCTGATGGGCTTTGAGTTCATCGAGTTCGCAGCGCCGACTCCCGGCACGCTGGAGCCGATCTTCGAGATCATGGGCTTCACCAAAGTCGCGACCCACCGTTCCAAGAACGTGCACCTCTATCGTCAGGGCGCGATCAACCTGATCCTCAATAACGAACCCAACAGCGTCGCCTCGTACTTCGCCGCCGAACACGGCCCATCCGTTTGCGGCATGGCGTTTCGCGTCAAGGATTCGCAGAAAGCCTATTCCCGCGCGCTGGAGCTCGGCGCTCAGCCGATCCACATCGAAACCGGTCCGATGGAGCTTAACCTGCCGGCGATCAAAGGCATCGGCGGCGCGCCACTGTATCTGATCGACCGTTTCGGCGAAGGCAGCTCGATCTACGACATCGACTTCGTGTTTATCGAAGGTGTTGATCGCAACCCGGTTGGCGCCGGCCTGAAGATCATCGATCACCTGACCCACAACGTTTATCGCGGTCGCATGGCCTACTGGGCGAACTTCTACGAGAAGCTGTTCAACTTCCGTGAAATCCGTTACTTCGACATCAAAGGCGAGTACACCGGGCTGACTTCGAAAGCCATGACCGCACCGGATGGCATGATCCGCATCCCGCTCAACGAAGAGTCGTCCAAGGGCTCGGGGCAGATCGAAGAGTTCCTGATGCAGTTCAACGGCGAGGGCATCCAGCACGTTGCGTTCCTCACCGACGACCTGATCAAGACCTGGGATCAGCTGAAGAAAATCGGCATGCGCTTCATGACCGCGCCGCCGGATACCTACTACGAAATGCTTGAAGGTCGCCTGCCGAACCACGGCGAGCCGGTCGATCAGCTGCAATCACGCGGCATTCTGCTCGACGGTGCCTCGGAGCAGGGCGACAAGCGCCTGCTGCTGCAAATCTTCTCGGAAACCCTGATGGGGCCGGTGTTCTTCGAATTCATCCAGCGCAAGGGTGACGACGGTTTCGGCGAGGGCAACTTCAAGGCTCTGTTCGAATCGATCGAGCGTGACCAGGTGCGTCGTGGTGTGTTGACCACCGAGTAATCTCAAATGAAAAAATCCCGGCCTGCAGAGATGCAGGGCCGGGATTTTTTTGCTTCATACAAAACCTGTGGGAGCGAGCCTGCTCGCGAATGCGGACTTTCATTCAACAGTCATGTTGACTGGTCTGACGACTTCGCGAGCAGGCTCGCTCCCACATTTGTCTTGTGTTGGATTCAAGAGCGGCGTTGGCGCGTCAAGTGTTTGAAGCCCTCGAACACCAGCACCACAACCGCCAGCCAGATCGGGATGTAAGTCAGCCACTCGCCCGACTTGATGCTTTCCCCCAACAACAACGCCACCGCAAGCAACAACACCGGTTCAACATAGCTCAACAAACCAAACAGACTGAACGGCAGCAAGCGGCTGGCGATGATGTACACCACCAGCGCGGACGCACTGATCAGGCCGAGCAGCGGAATCAGCCACATCAGTCCTGGATATTGATCGAACACGGCCAGGCCCTGTTCGCCGCCCTGCACAAACCAGTAAGCGACCGGCAGCATCAGGGTCATGTCGACCCACAGGCCACCCAGGTTGTCGGTTTTCAGGTATTTGCGCAGTACGAAGTACAGCGGATAACCGACCACGACCACCAGCGTCGCCCAGGAAAAACCACCCACCTGATACAACTCGTTCAACACGCCGAGGCTGGCGAAGAATACGGCGATTTTCTGCAGGTAAGACAAGCTCTCGCCATAGGCAATCCGCCCGGTCAGCACCATCGCCAGTGGCAACAAGAAATAACCCAGCGATACATCCAGGCTGTAGTCATTGAGCGGTGCCCACATGAACAGCCACAGCTGAACCCCGAGCAGCGCGGAAGACACCAGCAGCCCGGCGATCAGCTTCGGCCTGGCTGCGATCAATCGGAACAGCTCCAGCACCCGCCGCCATTCCCCGGAAACCAGCATGAACACGGTCATGCACGGCACGGTCAGAAGCATGCGCCAGCCGAAGATTTCCACGCCGCTCAGCGGCGTCAGCAGCGACGTGTAGTAATACATGACGGCAAACAGCACCGAGGCTGAAACCGATAGAGCGATACCTTTAGACAAACTGTTCTCGCGACGTGATGGTTGAACGGGGCGCGCAGGATACGTGGTTTTTGTGTTGAATATTGAGCGGATGCTCATTATTTCCCACATCCAGGAGCCACAAATCCTGTGGCAGCGAGCCTGCTCGCGAAGCGGCCGGCAGATTCAGCATAGATGTTGCGTCGGCTGGCGCTATGCATGATTGCACCGCTTAAACGCAAAAGATCGCAACCTTCGGCAGTTCCTACAGGGAACGCATTCCACAGTAGCTGCCGAAGGCTGCGATCTTTTGATCTGTGCTTCTGATTAAGCCCGCAACGTCCGCGTCATCCGCAACGCCAGCAGACTCCCGCCAACGATCACCGCCGCCAGCACATACAACGCCGCATCCGTCGAGCCAGTGCTGTCTTTGACCCAACCCACCAGATATGGGCTGAGGAACCCGGCCATCTGCCCCATCGAATTGATCAACGCCAGACCACCAGCCGCCGCGCCCGCGCTCAGCATGGCGGTCGGCACCGGCCAGAACATCGGCAGACCAGTCAGTGCGCCCATGGTCGCGATGGTCAGGCCGAGAATCGCAATCGCCGGATTCGCTGCGAAATTCACTGCGATCACCAGACCGACAGCGCCCATCAGCATCGGCACCACCAAGTGCCAGCGGCGCTCCTTGCGCAAGTCCGCCGAGCGCCCGACGACCAGCATGAACACCGCCGCGAGCAGATACGGAATCGCACTCAGCCAGCCGATCACCAGGTTGTCGCTGAAGCCGAGGTTCTTGATGATCGACGGCAGCCAGAAGTTGATCGCGTACACGCCGCTCTGGATGCAGAAATAGATCAGGCCGAAGGCCCAGATCGCTGGGTTCTTGAACACCGCAAGCAGTGAGTCGGTGGCGGTTTTCGGTTTTTTGGCGAGGTCTTCGGCGTGGTCGGCTTCGAGCACCGAACGTTCGTGGGCGGTCAGCCATTTGGCGTTGGCAAAGCTGTCGCTCAACAGGAAATATGCCAGCGCACCGAGGATCACCGTCGGAATGCCTTGCAGCAGGAACATCCACTGCCAACCGGCCAGGCCACCTTGGCCGGCGGCGAAGTGGTTAAGGATCCAGCCGGAAAACGGGCTGCCGAGCAGCCCGGAGACGGGGATCGCCGACATGAACAACGCCATGATCCGGCCACGGCGGAAGGTCGGGAACCACTGCGAGAGATACAGCACGACGCCCGGGAAGAAACCCGCCTCAGCCGCACCGGTGAAAAAGCGCAGGGTGTAGAACTCGGTCGGGGTGGTGACGAACAACAGGCAGGTCGACAGCGTGCCCCAGGTGATCATCATCAAGGCAATCCAGCGCCGAGGACCGAAGCGGGTCAGTGCGAGGTTGCTCGGCACGCCGCACAGCACGTAACCGATGAAGAAGATGCCGGCGCCGAGGCCATATACGGTTTCGCTGAATTTCAGTGCGTCGAGCATCTGCAATTTGGCGAAGCCGACGTTGACCCGGTCGAGGTAGTTGAACAGGTAGCAGATGAAAATGAAGGGAATCAAACGCAGGGTGATGCGTTTGTAGACGGCGTTTTTACCGTCGTCGATGGTCTGGGTAGCTGCGGCGCTCTGCGACATAGCGGCTCTCTCTTTATTATGATTTTTTGCGATGCAAAGGGTAACGTTGATCGCCCTGAGAGTCTCGGCCACCTTTGGCCGGATTGTCTTTGTGCCTGAGCACAGGGTTTGCCGCCAGACCCTGTGCGGCTGAACAACCGTCCGTGCCTGAAATGAAGGATTGCCGCCGCTATGTTCGAACTCGATCACGACCTTGCCCAGGACATCGTCGACCGGGCCATGGCCATTTTGCCGTACAACGTCAATGTCATGGACAGTCAGGGCCTGATCCTCGGCAGCGGTGAACCGGAGCGCATCAACACCCGGCATGAAGGTGCGCAACTGGTGTTGGCCAACGGGCGCGTGGTGGAAATCGATGCGCAGACGGCGGTGCACCTCAAAGGCGTGCAACCGGGCATCAACCTGCCGCTGTTGCTCGATCAGCGCTTGATCGGCGTGCTTGGCATCACCGGCGAGCCGGAGCAATTGCGCACCTACGCCGAGCTGGTGCGCATGACCGCCGAAATGCTCGTCGGCCAGCGCAACCAGCAGGCCGAGCAGCAATGGCGACGGCAGCGTTGCGATGATCTGCTGGCTTTGCTGCTGAGCGAGGCGGGGGATTCGCCGCGCCTGATCGATGAGGCGCAGCAGCTTGGGCTCAAGCCGCAATTGACCCGGGTGCCGTATCTGTTTGAACTGGGGCTTGAGCACGCCCCGGGGCAAACCGTCGAGGCATTGAGTGCATGGCTGACCTCGCGGTATCCCGACAGTTGGTGCGTGAGTTCGGCGAAGTCTTCGCTGTTGTGGTGTCGCCCGGCGAGCCAGAACGTCGAGCACGATCGCCTGCTGGAAAAACTCGATGGCCTCGGCTGGAAAGTTCTGCGGATCGCCGTCGGCGGGCAGGCGGATGGCCTGGCCGGGTTGCGCCGCTGTTATCGACGGGTCGGCGACTTGCTGGCGTATGGTCGTGACGTGCTGCCGAATTCGAGACTGCTGACGCTCAATCGTTATCGCTTGCCGGTCATGCTGTGGCGGCATCGCAACGATGATGCGCTGGACGAACTGCTCAAGCCGCTGCGCAAGGTCATCGCCAAGGACAGCAACGGCCAGTTGCTGGCAACGCTACGCAGTTGGTGCGAGCACGACGGGCAGAGCCAGGCCTGTGCCGAAGCGCTGGGTATCCATCGCAACAGCCTGCGCTATCGCATGGAACGGATTGCCGAGCTGAGCGGGGTTGATCCGTTGAAGCTGGACGGGATGCTGGCGTTGTACCTGGGGGTGCAGCTGTTGCCGCAGACTGATCCATTGACATGAGTTGTCCTTGCGGCCGCCATCGCTGGCAAGCCAGCTCCCACAGGTCAGAAGGCGTTCATAACTTCCATATTCACCGCAGAACCCTGTCGGAGCTGGCTTGCCAGCGATGAGGGCGGCACGACCAACACATAACTTTTGTGGAAATGAACAATAAACGTCGACGCCACTTGTGCACCCGACCGGCGTCAAGGCGCATGCCGACTGGCAGCATGAATGCCACTGCAACCGGAGAATTCCCATGAAGATCGTCATCGCCCCCGACTCGTTCAAGGACAGCCTGAGTGCCCAAGGCGTTGCCGAAGCCATCGCCCTCGGACTGGCGCAGGTCTGGCCGCAGGCGACGCTGATCAAATGCCCGATGGCCGATGGCGGCGAAGGCACGGTCGAGTCGATTCTTGCAGCCTGCGAAGGTGAGTTACGCCGCACCCGCGTGCGCGGTCCACTGGGCGCGCCGGTCGAAGCCGCATGGGGCTGGCTGCCGCACAACCACACCGCGATCATCGAAATGGCCGAGGCCAGCGGTCTGCAACTGGTCCCGCCGGGACAGCGCGATGCCTGCATCAGCAGCACCTTTGGCACCGGTGAATTGATTCGTGCAGCGCTGGATGCCGGCGCGCAACGAGTGATCCTGGCGATCGGCGGCAGCGCGACCAATGACGGCGGTGCCGGGGCGATGCAGGCATTGGGTTTGAAGTTGCTGGATGCGCAGAATCAGTCGCTGGTACCCGGCGGCCTGGCCTTGGCGCAACTGGCGCGATTGGACCTGAGTGGACTTGATCCACGTCTGGCCGAGGTGCGTTTCGACATCGCCGCCGACGTCAACAATCCGCTCTGCGGCCCCCATGGCGCCTCGGCCATTTTCGGCCCGCAGAAGGGCGCATCGCCCGCGCAGGTTGACCAGCTCGATCAGGCGCTTGGGCACTTCGCCGAGCTTTGCGCGCAAGCATTGGGCAAGGACGTGCGCGATGAACCGGGCAGCGGCGCGGCGGGTGGTCTGGGGTTTGCCGCCAAGGCTTTTCTCGGCGCGCAGTTTCAGGCGGGCGTCGAGGTGGTGGCGGAACTGGTCGGGCTCGCTGACGCGATCAAAGGTGCGGATCTGGTGATTACTGGAGAAGGGCGCTTCGATGCGCAAACCCTGCGCGGCAAAACACCGTTCGGTGTCGCGCGAGTTGCCAAACAATACGCTGTGCCGGTGATCGTGATTGCCGGGACCTTGGGCGAGGGTTATCAGGAACTCTATCAACACGGCATCGACGCCGCGTTTGCTGTTACCAGCGGGCCGATGACTCTGGAACAAGCCTGCGCCGAAGCCCCGCGCCTGCTGCGTGAACGCGCCACCGATATTGCTCGGGTCTGGCAACTCGCCTCAGCCTGAAAAATATTTACCGCCGACCCGAAACCTTCCTCAAGCCTGGCCGATACAACGGTCAGGCGCACACAAAACCACAACTCAGTGCTGCCGGACTGTCGCCCGCTATGGGCCAGTGCTCACGGCATGGACGCTCGCAGTTTCTTTCTTTCGAGAGTCCGACCATGTCCCTGCGTAACCTGAATATCGCGCCCCGTGCTTTCCTCGGTTTTGCCTTTATCGCCTTGCTGGTGATTGTCCTCGGCGTGTTCGCCGTCAGCCGCATGACGGTCATTCGTCAGGCGTCGGTCGACATGGACACCAACCAGTTGCCAAGCGTGACCCACCTCAGTGTGGTCACGGAAAACGTCCTGCGCATGCGCATTCTCTCGTTCCGCGTGCTGGTCAATCGCGAACCGGCCAGCCTGCAAGAGGCAGAAACCCGCGTCGCGGTGCTGGTCGACAAGGTGCGCAAAGCCCAAGCCAGCTACGCTGCGTTGCCGGCAGGCCCTGAAGAACACGCGGTTTTCGAGACATTTTCGACCACGCTCGACAACTATCTGCAAGCGCAGAACCAGATGCTTGAGCTATCGCGCCAGGGCAATCTCGAAGGGCTGCGTGCGTTGATCAACACGCGCATCAAGGAAGGCACCGATCAGATGGGCGAGCAGCTCAACAAGTTGATCGGCATGAATACCGCCGGGGCCAGAGCGGCGGCCACCAAGGCCGGTGAAAACTATGACAGCGCCATCACCGGGATCATCATCGTCGCCGTGATTGCGGCGCTGGCCACCGTGTTGCTCGCCTGGTTGCTGACCCGCAGCATCGTCACGCCGCTCAACCGCGCCGTGCTCGCCGCGCAAACCATTGCCAACGGCGACCTCAGCAAAGCTATTGAAGACGACGGCAAGGATGAACCGGCGCGCCTGCTCGAAGCCTTGGCCGCGATGCAAACCAACCTGCGCAAAACCATCGAGCAGATCGCCGGTTCCGCCACGCAATTGGGCGCCGCTGCCGAAGAACTCAGCGCTGTTACAGAAGAGGCCTCGCGCGGCCTGCAACAACAGAACAACGAAATCGAACAAGCCGCCACTGCCGTCAACGAGATGACCGCTGCGGTGGAAGAGGTGGCGCGCAATGCCGTGTCGACTTCCGAGGCTTCGAATCAGTCGACCCACGCCGCCCGCGAAGGTCGCGATCAGGTGGTGAAAACCGTCGACGCAATCCAGACCATGACTCACGACGTGCAGAACACCGCGCAGATGATCGAAGGCCTCGCCGCGCAGGGTCGTGACATCGGCAAGGTGCTGGACGTGATTCGGGCCATCGCTGAGCAGACCAACTTGCTGGCGCTCAACGCTGCGATTGAAGCCGCGCGTGCCGGCGAGGCTGGCCGTGGTTTTGCCGTGGTGGCTGACGAAGTGCGCGCCTTGGCGCATCGCACCGCGCAGTCGACCCAGGAAATCGAAAAAATGGTTGCCGGCATCCAGAACGGTACCGGAGAAGCGGTTTCGTCGATGCAGCAAAGCAATCAGCGCACCCAGACCACATTGGAAATGGCCCGCGCGGCCGGCGTGGCGCTGGAGCAGATCACGCAATCTATTCACCAGATCAACGAACGCAACCTGGTTATCGCCAGCGCTTCGGAAGAGCAGGCGCAAGTCTCCCGCGAAGTCGATCGCAACCTGGTCAACATCCGCGACCTCGCCACGCAATCGGCCGCCGGCGCCAACCAGACCAGCGCCGCGACCCACGAACTGTCGCGACTGGCGGTGGATTTGAACGCCATGGTGGCGCGTTTCGTGATTTGAGATACGGTGAAGGCTGGAAACCGCGCTAACAGGAGACGTACATGCGCTATTCAGCCTTGACCCAACGAATCGCCGGGGAGGGTGCCGCTGCCTGGCAGATTCACGACCGAGCGCTGGAACTGCGCGCCGAGGGCGTAGATGTTTTGTTGTTAAGCGTCGGCGATCCGGATTTCGATACGCCGTTGCCGATCGTCCATGGCGCGATCGATAGCCTGTTGGCCGGCGACACCCATTACGCCGATGTGCGTGGTCGGTTCGAGCTGCGCAGGCTGATTGCCGAGCGTCATCGTCAGCGCAGTGGTCAGCGTGTTGGTCCTGATCAGGTGATTGTCCTGCCCGGCGCGCAATGCGCGGTGTATTCGGTGGCGCAGTGTCTGCTCGATCCGGGCGATGAAGTGATCGTCGCCGAGCCGATGTACGTCACCTACGAAGGCGTGTTTGGCGCTTGCGGTGCCAAGGTAATTGCGGTGCCGGTGCGCCCGGAGAACGGTTTTCGTGTCGACCCCGCCGATGTCGCCGCGCGCATTACCCCGCGAACTCGCGCCATGCTGCTTAACAGCCCGAACAATCCCAGCGGCGCGAGTCTGCCCTTGCTGATCTGGCAGGAACTGGCAGCGCTGTGCATTCGCCATGACCTGTGGCTGATCAGCGATGAGGTGTACAGCGAGCTGTTATATGAAGGCGAGCACATCAGCCCGGCGAGCCTGCCGGGCATGGCCGAGCGCACCGCGACGATCAACAGTCTGTCGAAATCCCATGCGATGACCGGTTGGCGCATCGGCTGGATGATCGGCCCGAAAGCCTTGGCCGAGCATCTGGTGAATCTGTCGCTGAGCATGCTCTTCGGTCTGCCGGATTTCGTACAGAAGGCCGCACAAGTGGCGCTGCAAAGTGATCTGCCGGAAGTCACGCAGATGCGCGAGGAGTATCGCTTGCGCCGCGATCTGGTCTGCGAACGTTTGTACGGTTGCCCCGGTTTGCAGCCGATCCGCCCGGATGGCGGCATGTTCGTGATGGTCGATGTGCGCCAGACTGGGCTTGGCGCTCAGGCGTTTGCCGAGCGCTTGCTGGAAGGTTATGGCGTGTCTGTGCTGGCCGGCGAAGCGTTCGGGCCGAGCGCGGCGGGGCATATTCGCATCGGTCTGGTGGTGGATCGGGTCAAACTGGCGGATGCCTGCGCGCGGATTGCGTTGTGCGCGGTGCAGCTGTTGCAGGCGCGGAGTGCCTGAGGGTCTTGCATTGCCTGCCCCGGCGCCTTGCTGATCGTTCCCACGCTCCGCGTGGGAATGCCTCTAGGGACGCTCCGCGTTCCAGCTTTCGGAAGGGACGCGGAGCGTCCCGGGCTGCATTCCCACGCTGAGCGTGGGAACGATCAGTTTAGAGGATTCACCAGATTCGCCGGCCGCTGTCCATTCAACGCCGCCAACAGATTCTCCACCGCACACCGCGCCATTGCTTCCCGGGTTTCATGGGTCGCCGAGCCCATGTGCGGCGTCGCCACCACATTGCTCAACTGCAACAACGGCGAGTCATGATTCAACGGCTCGCGCTCGAACACATCCAGCCCCGCCGCGCGAATACGCTTGGTGCGCAACGCCTCGATCATCGCCGCCTCATCGACCACCTTGCCCCGCGAGATATTGATGAAGATGCTCTCCGGCCGCATCAGCGCAAATTGTTCCGCGCCGATCAAACGTTCGGTCTGCGCCGTCAGAGGCAAAGTCAGGCAAATGAAATCGGCCTGCTGGAGCAACTCTTCGAGGCTGCGATATTGCGCAGCGAACCGCTCCTCGACCGCCGGCTTGCGCGACTGGCTGTGGTAGATCACCGGCATGCCGAAACCGAAATGCCCGCGCTGGGCCAGGGCCTCGCCGATGCGGCCCATGCCGATGATGCCCAGCGTCTTGCCATGCACATCGGTGCCGAAATGCGCCGGGCCGATATTGCGGCTCCACTGCCCGCCACGGACCATGTTCGCCAGTTCGACCACCCGCCGGGCAGCGGCGAGGATCAGGGCAAATCCGGTGTCGGCGGTGGTTTCGGTGAGCACGTCGGGGGTGTTGGTCAGCAGAACCTTGCGCCGATTCAGATACTCGATGTCGTAGTTGTCGACACCCACCGAGACGCTGGCAATCGCCTCCAGCTGCGGCGCCAGATCCAGCAACGCCGCATCCAGTTTCAGGCTGGCGCCGAGCAAACCTTGGGCGCGGGGCAGGGCATCGCGCAACTGCATGAGGCCATCGGCGTCGAGGCTTTCGATCAGTGTTACGTCAAACTGCTCTTGCAGGCGCGCCATCAGCGCGGGCGAAAGTTTCTTGTACAGCAAGACCTGTTTTTTCATGGCAAAAAATCCTTTCAGGAATGCGCCGGCACACGCGGCGTGGCGGCGGCTTTGGCGACGACGCGATCACTGGCGCCGGGCTTGAGGAAAATCGTCAGCACCACCGACAACAGCAACGCGCCGCTCATCAACAGGTAGGAGGCGCCGGGCGAGCCGGTGGAGCTGTTCAGGTAGCCGACCAGATACGAACCGCCGAACGAGCCGAGCGCGCCCATGCTGTTGATCAGCGCCATGGCGCCACCGGCAACGTTGGCCGGCAGGATCTCCGGAACGATGGCGAAAAACGGCCCATACGGCGCGTACATGCAGGCGCCGGCAATCACCAGCAGCGTGTACGACCACCAGAAATGTTCGGCGCCCAAGGCATACGAGCCATAAAACGCGATCGAGGCGATCAGCAGCGGCGGCCAGACGAAGCGTTTGCGCTTCTGCAACTTGTCCGAACCCCACGACACCGCAAGCATGCCGATGACCGCCGCCAGATACGGCAGCGCCGACAGCCAGCCAGCCTCGATCATGTCCATTTGCGCGCCTGCCTTGAGGATCGATGGCAGCCACAAAACGAATCCGTAGACGCCGATGCTCCAGCAGAAAAACTGCAGCGCCAGAATGATCACCTTCGGCGAACGGAACGCCTCGGCGTAGTTCTTCACAGCTTTGATTCCGACCTGCTCTGCGGCGAGGGCGCTTTCCAGATCGTGTTTTTCCTGCTCATTGAGCCACTTCGCCTGGGCCGGACGATCATCGGCCAGACGCCACCAGATAAACGCCCACAACACTGCGGGCAGACCTTCGATGATGAACATCCAGCGCCAGCTGAAATGCTGTACCAGATAACCCGAGACTACCGACATCCACAGCATCGTCACTGGGTTGCCGAGGATCAGAAAAGTGTTGGCCCGCGAGCGTTCGGCACGGGTGAACCAGTGGCAGAGATAGACCAGCATCGCCGGCATCACCGCAGCTTCGACCACGCCGAGCATGAAGCGAATGACGATCAGCCAATAGGCGTTGGACACCACGCCCGTCAGCGTGGCGAGCCCGCCCCAGAGAATCAGGCTGACGAAAATCAGCTTTTTCACGCTGTGTTTCTGCGCGTAGATCGCGCCCGGTACCTGGAAGAAAAAGTACCCAAGAAAGAACAGCGCGCCGAGCAGCGAGGACAGGCCCGGCGTGATCATCAGGTCTTCGGCCATGCCCGACGCGGCGGCGAAGCCGTAGTTGGCGCGATCGAGATAGGCCAGGCTGTAAGTGATGAACACGATCGGCATGATGTACCACCAGCGACGGGTGGCGAGGGTAGCGGTTTTCATCGGTGTGACTCCTGAGCTTGTTGTTTTTGTCGCAGCAGGTTCATTGATTTGCGGTGATCAGGCAGGCCTCTTCGCGAGCAGGCTCGCTCCCACAGGCGATTGCATTCCAAATGTGGGAGCGAGCCTGCTCGCGAAGGCGGATTCAAATTCAACCGATAACTCTTGGCGGGTCGGCAACCCCTCCATGTCGCCACGACTCTGCACCGCGCGACTGCCAATCCAGTTCGCCCGCTGCACCGCCTCGGCAAAACTCTGGTGCTCGAGCAGGGCGCTGATCATCCCCACCGCAAAGCCATCACCGGCGCCCACGGTATCGACCACGCTGCTCACCGGCACGCCAGCGACAAAACCCTGATCGAGGTGCGTGCGGTAATAAGCGCCTTCAGGCCCAAGCTTGATCGCCACCGCTTCGGCACCCTGATCCAGATAAAACGCGGCGATGTCCGCCGGATCATCAAAACCAGTCAGCAAGCGACCTTCGCTTAACCCCGGCAGCACCCAGTGGGCGAGGGCGGCGAGGCGGTTGATCTCGCGGATCATCTCGCCCTCGCTGGCCCACAGGCTCGGGCGCAGATTCGGGTCGAACGACACGCTGCGCCCGGCGTTGCGCATGCGCGTCATCAGTTCGAAGGACATTTCCCGGGTCGAGGCAGACAGCGCCGGTGGAATACCCGTGGCATGCAGATGACGGGCATTGAGCAGCGACGGCTCGATCGATTGCGTCGACAAATGACTGGCCGCCGAACCACGGCGGAAATATTCGACCTGCGGGTCGCTGCCATCGTCATTGCGTGATTTGAACTGGAAGCCGGTCGGGTAGCTTTTATCGACTTCGACGTGGCTGCAATCCAGACCTTCGTTGATCAACGTATCGACCACAAAGCGCCCGAGCGAATCGTTACCGACCCGGCTCAGCCACGCGACGTTGAAACCCAGCCGCGACAAGCCGATCGCGACGTTGCTGTCCGCTCCGGCAATACGTTTGTGAAACTGCTCGACCTTAGCCAAGTCGCCGGTCTGCTCGGCGACCAGCATCGCCATGGTTTCACCGAAGGAAAGAATATCGATCTCAGACATGGGCTGGCTCCAGGCGCGATTGACCGAGGCGGGCGAGGGCGGCGACGTGTTCGCGGGTCAGTTGCACCAGGTCATCGCCTTGCAGCGGGTATTCGGCGGCGCGCATAACGCCTTGGTCCATGTGCCGCAGCAGTTGTTCCCACAGATGCAGGTCGCTGACGGCCGGCGGCACCGCAACCAGTTTGCCGTCGGCGCGGCGCGCCACGGCTTTGCAATGCACATAACCGACGTGACGGCCGAGCGCGCGTGCGGCGCTGGCGGCAGACTGGTCCTGCCAGTGCCAGTTGCCGATGTCGAAGGTCATCTTGATCGGCAGGTTGTGCTGCTCGACGGTGGCGAAGAAGCGCTGGAACGGCTCGATGCGCCCGCCGTGCAGGGTTTGGTCGTTTTCCACCAGCAACTGAACCGGGCTTTGTTTGAGTCGCTCGGCCAGTGCCTGCAAGTCAGAGTTGTCAGTGAAATAGCCAAGCGAAACTTTCAACCATTTCGAACCGAACGCCTGGGCCTGTTGCAGCGCGGTAATCAACTCGGGATTCGGTTGCGCTTGCCCGGCCAGCCACAGTTCTGCGGGCGAGGAATAAATGCTTTGCAAGCCCTGCGCTTGGGTAGCCTGAGCCAGTTGTGAAGGGTCTTCGCGGGTCAGCAGTTCTTCGCGCCACTCGATGCGATTGGCGCCGGCTGCCGCGAGTACCTCGATAAAAGAATCCTGGCCTCGCTGGCGCACAAGCTCTGCACCGTAGCTGGACAGACTGATGGAAACGGCTGGTTTATTCATTGTTATTGACCTCTGAAACCGGTTTCATTTTTGTTCAAAAAAATATCAGTTGGTTCTGCGGTGTTCTTCTGGGCCCCTTCGCGAACAGGCTCGCTCCCACAGGTGACCGCATTCCAACTGTGGGAGCGAGCCTGCTCGCGAAAGCGCCCGATCAGTCACTGCCAATCCCCAGGGTCGAACCCCGCTCAATCAGCACCGGCGCAAAATCCATCACCCGCGCCCCCTCATCATCCCCACGCAAGCGCTTGAGCAAACACTCGAACGCCCGCGCGCCTATCTCTTGCGTCGGCTGCGCCAACGCAGTAATCCCACTGCCCACCAACGGATACCAATCCAGATCATCCAGGGCAATCAACCCGACATCCTCGAACAAGCGCACACCGAGTGCGCGCAACGCATGAGTCGCCGCCAGCGCCGCCACGCCATTGGCGCAAAACAGCGCTTTCGGGCCATCACCGGGTGTGTTTAAAAAGGTTTGAAGTTGCGCGTTCAGATCATCACCGGTTTCCAGCATCGCCCCAGTCAGGGTCGAGCGCTGAGCAATCTGCGCCTGAAAACTGCTGACCCGCTCGATCCGCGAGCTGGTTCCGTCATACGGTTCAGTGACCAGCAAAAGATCGCGATATCCGCGTTGCTCAAGGTGCGTAACCGCCATCTCTACCGCTTGCGAGTTGTTCAACCCGACCATATCGCTGTCGAGCCCGTCGACCTTTCGATCGACCAGCACTAGCGGCATCTCGCGGCGCAGTTCATGCAATTCGTCACGGTGATGGCCCAGGGTATTCACGATCAGCCCTTCGATGTTGTACGAGCGCAACAGCGCCAGATGCTGGCGCTCCTGCTCATCATCGCGGTCGGTGTTGCACACCACCAGGCTGTAGCCGTGCGCACGGCAAGCGGTTTCCACCCCGTGCATCACGGCAATCGAATAAGGGTTACGGATATCGGCGACCAGCATGCCGATCAGGCGAGTGCGCCCGCGTTTCAGACCGCGAGCCATCTGGTTGGGGCGGTAGCCGAGTTCGGCGATGGCTTGTTCGATGCGCAAGGCAATTGCTTCGGAGAGCAGGGGACGGTCATCGCCAATGAAGCGCGACACGCTTGCCTTGGACACGCCCGCCCGCTCGGCGACATCGAGCATGGTCACGCGGCTGCGCTGGGCGGCGGAAAAGTCGTTCACGGGCGTATAGACCTTATTTTTATATCGCGGGGACAGCTCTGAAACCGGTTTCAGTGTTCTCCGAAAAACGAAATATCGTCAAGTGCTCTGATATTCGCCTGCAGTGATCCATCCGATTAATCCGACAGACGGTCATTTGACCTGTCAGATATGACAGTAGGCAAAAGGGAGAATCCGGCGCCTAATCGGGCCAACACAGACTTGATTGTCGTGCACACAGCAGATTATCGCAGAGAGTAGATAACATGGAGCAGAGTAATCAGCTCACCGCGGAGCCTTTTACATTAGATGGCATTAGTTCATCAGACCCGGACGGCCACGTGCCGCCAGATATTTTGATTAACGGTACAAAAGGGAGAATACCGCGCTGGGCAAATTTTCCACAAAAACCGCTTCCAGGAGAAGATGAAGACTACACGGAGCTTTATGTTTGTTGGGAGCAAAGCTCGAAAACAACGGAAATTTTCAACGACAGATATACCTACATCAACGATAAGCCAGAGTTCGAATTCGATCTCACAGCAGAGCATATGATAGAAGACGGTGTTGCCGAAATTTATTATGTGCTTGTGGGAAGGAATGGTAACCCTGATGAATCGCCCACGCGTAAGCTGACAATCGTCCACGCTCTCACCCCCACGCTTCGGCCGCCAGCATTTCCGAATGCAGATCTTTATGGCTATATCAATTGCGACACTGATCCTTGGGTTGGCGAGAAAATACGAGTCCAGATAGTGCCTGAGGCTGCGAATATATTTCAGGACGAGGATGTATGTGTACTCCTCTGGCAGGGGTTTGCGACATTGAATGGATCTCTCCCTGTACTCACTCCGCAACATACGTTCAGGGAAATAATTGATGGTGATAAACCTGTTAAAGGGTTTGTTATAGATATTCCGTTTGATCCTTTTATAAGGCCTATGTTTGACAAGCATTCTGCCATCGCCCGATACACGATCCTCCGTCGGGGGGTGCCGATTTATGCATCACATCCCGGTCTGGTGAAAATAGACCGCATTGAACCAGGCTGCCCAGTGCCCTGTGGCGGCGGTCCTTTGAAGTAAATGTTGTAACACAGTCGCAATCAAAGCGGTCTGGCCTCTACATCATGCATGTCGGCGGCAGGAAGTTGCTTGTGTGCGGCTTAGGTTTTTAATTAATACGAGGAAATGAACGTGAATACTTCAAGCTTTAACGGTAAGCCGCAATCTGCTGTTGCTCTTGGTAAAAGTAGTCGTCTTGCGCTGCGTACTTCCAACGTTAACGTAGGGGTACGCTTGGCTGATCCCGAATTTGTTGGCTTGCTACCCGGTAGGCTGTTGCCGAAAACCATCATTGATTCAGGTACAGCGCAGGTAAGATTCCTTACGTCAACAATCCTGACGCCCGAAGATAACGATTTATATGAGTTGTACCAGCGAAAAGGCCCTGGCGGGACTGAGACCATGATTGCGGATGACGATTTGGGGCTCGTCGCCGGCCGCCAGACGGAAGTGCTTATCAGCGTGCCGACCGCGGCGCTGCTGGATGATGATGTGAATAAATTGTCAACAACATGGGAGTTTCTGTTAAGCGTACTTAACGGGAAGAACGGCAATCGGGATGACTCGAATTGGTTCACTGTAGAAATCGATAGAAATCCACCAGAAGTGGACAAGGGCTCGGGTACGAAATTTCAGCCGGAAAGAGCTGTTTACCTGAATTTGCCCAATAAAACTGTCGACGACGCATGGCTGGCAAATAATGAGTTTTTACAAATAAGCATCAATCGGAGCTACGAGTTTTATAATGCAAGCGACACGATTCATGTGTACTCGGGCCCTACATATGGAACTGGAAAGTTGCTCCATACTCAGCGATTAACAGCGGATACAGTTGAAGTGCCAAGTGCTGAATTGCCAAAAACAAATTCGCGGGAATATCTCTGGTACACATTGACGGACGCGACGGGCAACATCAGCGAACTAGCGGTTGCCAATGATTATCAAATTTCTCGAGAGCCACTTCCAATCTTTCACGATTGTGAGTTTCCGCAGGGTATCTCTCCGGATCCAATCGACCTCAACGATCTGCAGGGTACGGTGTATTTGAATGTCAAGCGCCCCGACAATGCGCAAGACACCGACCGCATCGCTGCAGCTGTCACCAATGGAACGCTTTCAGTTGGTTTGGGGATTCGCGTCTTGGGGGCCGCCACTGTGTTGCAGTTCCCTATCACAACCAGCAGATTACTGGCGCTTTGGGATAACGCGACCGCGGCAGTGACGATTAATGGATCTTATAAATTTTTTCGTGGAACTGATCCGGAAGTTGCTCCGCCAGGTACCGCCTCCGAAATCAATTTGCTTGCCCCCGGCCCAAGTAACCCAGGCTTTCCCGACATCAAAAACCCTAACATGGTTGAAGTTACAGTGGTGGGCGCGTCGGGAACCAAGAACCACATCACCGCTTCCGACCGTTTGGCGGATATCACATTCAGCACACCGATGATAAAAACCGGAGACACGTGGGTACCTGTAGCAGGTGACATTGCCAGGTTTTTGATAAACGGCGAAGAAATTGCTGACTTTGCGCTCACTGCGGGTGATACGGACCCATTGACCCATACGATGAAGCCAGATGAATTTGATGCAATAATTGGGGCGCCAGGTCAAAAACAGGCATGTTGGACGATCGAAAATAGCGCCACCAGTCCGGCCGTCACAGAGTCACTTAATACTGCAGTCCAAGTGGATCTCGCCAAGGTCGACTTAGTAGCGCCAACAGTCAGGCTTTTCAATGGATACGTATCATGCGCATATCTTACCCGGCCTGATCGAGAGTTGCCGGTGACCGTGACAATAGATGCAGTGAATATGCCGAAAGACACCGTTGTTACAGTTTACTCCGAAGGCTATGAAGATCCGCTTGGGACCAAGAAAATCCTAGGTACAGAATTTAGTGACACTTACACCGTACTTGGAACCGAAAACCCGGCGGAGTTCGTTCTTAACGTCAAGCCGTATTTAACTAAACTTAAGCCCATTCAACCACCATTCAGTTCCGGATTGCCAAATGGCTATATCAAGGTTTGGTATTCGATACTTATCTCGGGTGCTCCGAATCCTTCTGAAGAGTTTTTTAATGAGGTGTCGCTACTAAATTCAAGCAACAATTATTGTGAAGGTACTCCGACAATTTAGGCTTGTCAGATTACTGCCGAGACAGATCGTTGTCTCGGCGGTTGGCAACGATTGGAAAAACACAATTTAGCAATATCGGACATGTCCTACATACCAATGCGTAACGGATCGGTAGTTTGGCGCCGCCTTGGGTGAAGGATCCTACTCGATCTATCACCATCGTCGTATATTTGGAGAATTGGATTTGAGTACTTCATCTCGTTGGACAACCACATATTTTCGCACTCGTGCCAAGACCGTTATCTGGCGTGGAACGTCTTCATTCTGCTTCTCACTGCTGGCTTGCGAGTCTGCGTTCGCCGCCGGACTGGTGGGAACTGCTCACACCGTCGACAGAGGCGATAATGTGGAGTCCTGGCAGCTTTCACAGCGGGCGACATTGAATATCGATCAGGCTGAGACTCTGGGCATCGTCGCTCGGCAATCTCAAGTCAATGCGGTAGGCGCCACTACTCAGCGGATTTCTACCTCCGATGGATCAGTCGTAAACCTGGCAGGTACCACTGTGACAGGTGGCAATGCGCGTGCCGGGGTTGAATTAGCCAACAGTACCGTGAGGATTTCTGGCAACAGCACTATCTCCAGTGATCGCCTTGGGCTGCAAGCCGGGCGCAACATCAACGTCAATTCCGGCTCGAAGGTGACAGTCAGTGACAGCACGATCCGGGGAGTAACAGGCGGAGCTCGTGCAACGGCCTTCAGTACTCTGGAGTTCTCAGGTTCCACTATCGAAGGGACGGGGGCAGGCAGTTTTGGTGTAACGTTGCTGAGCGGTTCCGCTTCCGCCACGGCAGGCAGCCAGATACTCGGTGGCCAGAATGGCGTACGGCTTGGACTGGAAGGTGCAGGGTTGCCTGGCAGCCATTTGCTGTTGCGAGGTTCGAGCGTTGAGGGCAAAAGCGGGTCGGCAATTGTCGTGGATTATGAGGGTACGAGCGCTGCCGCTTCCCGGATCGACGTCCTCGACGGCTCTAGGCTGACGGGTGGCAACGGGACCATTATTGAAGTCAAGGGGCTGGGCAATGCGGACGTCAATGTGGAGCGCAGTGACCTGAAGGGCAATGTGCAGATTGCGGATACCAGTACGGCAGCGCTTGGTTTCAAGCAGGCTTCGTTGACCGGAGATGTGACAGCCGATACTGGGGCAACTGCTGCTGTTGCGCTGCAGCAAAACTCGCAATTGACCGGTGTCATGACCAATGTCTCCAGCGCCACTATCGATTCGACGTCACGCTGGAATATGACGGGCAATAGTCAGGTGGGCGATTTGGTGCTCGATGGTGGTACGGTAAGGATCGGTGCCGATACCGCTTTCAATCGACTGGCCGTGCACAACCTTTCTGGTAGTGGCCTGTTTGAAATGAATGTCAATTTCGCAACAAATCAATCCGACGTGCTGAATATCACAGGAACAGCGACTGGAGATCATCGTTTGTTGGTCGCCTCAACCGGGACAGAGCTGGCAAGCGGTCAACCCGTGGATCTTGTGCATGTCGCCGGCGGTGACGCCAAATTCTCATTGGCCAACGTCAATGGCGAGGTCGATTTAGGTGCGTTTTCCTATGGCTTGAAACAGAGCGAAAGCGGCAACGACTGGTTTCTCGATCCGACTGCTCGGACGGTCAGCCCATCTACTCGCGCTGTCACAGCGCTTTTCAATACTGCCATCACTGTGCTGGATGGAGAGGCCATGTCTTTGCGCAGCCGTATGGGTGAAGTGCGTTTCAATCACTCTAAATCCGGCCCGTGGGGCAGGGCGTATGGCAGTAAGTACAATGTTTCGGACGCGTTTAGTGATGGTTATCGGCAAGATCAGCAAGGTTTCACGCTTGGCGCAGATGCTCCGCTTCCTATAGGTGGTGGACAGTTGCTGTTGGGCGCCATGGCCGGGCAAAGTCATTCTGACTTGAATTTGCACCGCGGAACCAGCGGCACGATCAAAAGTTACTATGTGGGCTCCTATCTCACTTGGATCGACAATGCCAAAGGCTATTACCTTGATAACGTCGTCAAGTTCAATCATTTCCAGAATGAAGCTAAAGTCGGGTTGAGTGATGGCAATCGTACGAAGGGCGATTACGACAACACTGGTGTCAGCGGGTCCATTGAGTTCGGACGCCATTTCGCATTCGATCAAGGCTATTTCATTGAACCGTATATCCAAGGCAGTGCTGCAATAATCCAGGGCAAGGATTATGAGTTGGCGAACGGCTTGATTGTGGAGGGTGATCGTACCCGTTCCATGCGTGCCGAGGGCGGTATGACGTTAGGTCGAAACTTGAAATTGCGCAACGGCGTTGTCTGGCAGCCTTATGCTCGTGTGGCTCTAGCTCACGAGTTCTCAAAGAACAACGAAGTACAGGTCAATAATAATGTATTCAATAACGACCTCTCCGGTTCGCGTGTAAAAGTTGGCGGCGGTGCTGCGCTTAACATGTCGGATCGATGGCAGGCGCATGCGGAACTGGAATATATGAGGGGCAACAATATCGAAATGCCGATCGGCGCTACGCTTGGTCTTCAATTCAAATGGTAAATAAATGAATTAACGAGTTATAAAAAAGCCCCTTCATTCATGATGGGGCTTTTAATGTTTTTAATGTTTGGTCAAGTCAATGAGGTGTCGAAATTCGCGATGCACGGAAAGGTTCCACTTGCGTCGGATTTAGCTATGTCCGCTGTGAAGGTGCCAGTGAAATGGTTGGTTTCCGTGTCCAGTTTATACTCTAGGGTGCCAGAAGTCGCTTTTTGTAAAGTAGGGAGCTCTTGGTTTTCGTAGCTGTTGTAAGTAACATTTGCACCGACATCAACGTCTGTAATAGCTGTTGACGCCTCAAGCTTGGATTTTTCAAAAACGATGGTGAAGGTCCGCACGAATGGCTTTTCACGGTCATAGGCAATGACGATGTAGACGTCACCCCTGCCGGGAGTCGTGCCAGATATTAATTCTGTATACAGAGCTCTGAATTTCGTCCCGTCTTCCAAGTCGGCGGTGAATTCGTCTATGAAATCGTTTTGGTTATAGCCAATTTTCAGTGCTGCGCTGCTCATGAGTTCAATCTCCATATTATCGAGTCGGGAAGATCCAAGCAGCATCGTAGGATAAGAGTGCGTGGATAACTCATATAAGACGACCTATGCTGACTTGTAAACTGTCAGATATTACAGCTATGCAAGAGGTTGTTTTTATGCTTGGGGTTGCCGTGCGATATTCAACCGAACAAGCCTGCCGCAATGTTAATCGAAAACCCCAAAATAGCCGTATTGAACACGAACCCAATCAATGATTGCGCCAGCACAATCTTTCGAATATCCCGCGTTGCAACCCCCACATCCGAAGTCTGCACAGCCACGCCGATGGTGAACGAGAAGTACAAAAAGTCCCAGTAATTGGGCGTGGTCAGTCCTTCAGCAAAACGCAGTGCCGGCTCCTTGCCGTTCCAGGTGTAAAACAACCTCGCGTAGTGCACGCAAAAGATCACCCCAATCAGCAGCCACGAACCGATTATCGTCAGCGCGGTAAAACCGTAATGCATGAGTTTGCGCGTGGTTTCCAGATCCTTGCTGCCGGCAAGCTCGAAGGTAATGGTCGCCAGACTCGCCAGTGCGGCGATGCACACCACGAACAGTACCAACCCGGCGTTCTCGTCTTCGACCTCGGCGATGCGGCGCACGTCAGGCGCCTTGGCGCGTATGGTCAGCCAGAACATCAGGATCAGGTAAGTCCACACGCCGGTGTTCCAGCCAATGAGAATTTTGCTGACGATGGAATCGGCGGGGACCAGCAGGCCGGTGGCTAGGCCGAGCACGGCGGCAGCCGAAAGGCGAGGGTGGGTGCGGGCGAGGAAGGGCATGAAAGCTCGGTGGGCTAGGGTGGTTTGAACACCTTAGCCCAGCGATGACAGATGTGGCCACTGTGCAGGATGTTTGTCAACTTTGTGGGAGCGAGCGTGCTCGCGAAGACTTCAGCAGATCCAACATTAGCGTTGGCAGACCGGACGTATTCGCGAGCAGGCTCGCTCCCACAGTTTGATCAGTGTCGTCTGGTGAATCGTTGTACGAGCTTCATGACCACGACGAAGAACACCGGCACGAAGATCACCGCAAGCGTGGCGGTGATCATCCCGCCGATCACGCCAGTGCCGATCGCTTGCTGACTCGCCGAGCTGGCACCCGTGGCGATGGCCAATGGCACCACGCCGAGAATGAACGCCAGCGAGGTCATCACGATCGGCCGCAAGCGCAAGCGAGCAGCCTGCAACGTTGCATCGATCAGGTCGTGACCTTCGTCATACAGGCTCTTGGCAAATTCGATAATGAGGATCGCGTTCTTCGCCGACAGGCCAATGATGGTAATCAGGCCAACCTTGAAGAACACGTCGTTAGGCATCCCGCGCATTGTCACCGCCAGCACCGCGCCGAGCACACCCAGCGGGACAACGAGCAGTACCGACGTCGGAATTGACCAGCTCTCGTACAGCGCCGCCAGACACAGGAACACCACCAGCAGCGACAAGCCGAGCAGAATCGGCGCCTGATTGCCGGACAAACGCTCCTGCAGCGACAGCCCGGTCCATTCCTGGCCCAGGCCTTTCGGCCCCAGCGCTACCAAACGCTCGATTTCCGCCATCGCTTCGCCGGTGCTGTGCCCGGCAGACGGTTCGCCGGAGATGGCAATCGCCGGATAGCCGTTGTACCTGGTCAACTGCGCCGGGCCTTGAATCCAGTTGGCCTGGACAAACGCCGACAGCGGCACCATGTTCCCGGCGTTGTTGCGCACATGCATTTTCAGCAAGTCGTCGACCTGACTGCGCTGATCGCCTTCGGCTTGCACAACCACGCGCTGCATGCGCCCCTGATTGGGGAAGTCATTGATGTAGCTCGAACCCACGGCAGTGGACAACACGTTGCCGATGTCGGCGAATGAAACACCCAAGGCGTTCGCCTGCTTGCGGTCAACGACCAATTGCACTTGCGGTGCCTCGGCCAGCGCACTTTCGCGCACGTTCATCAGTACCGGACTTTTTTCGGCGGCCGCGAGCAGTTCCGTACGCGCCTGCATCAAGGTCGCATGGCCCAGGCCACCGCGATCCTGCAAACGGAATTCGAAACCGCTTGAGGTGCCGAGACCATCTACTGGCGGCGGCAGCACCGAGAACGCCATGGCGTCCTTGATCTGGCTCAGCGCCGCGTTGGCGCGGTCAGCGATCGAGCTTGCGGCATCGTCGCTGCCACGTTCCGACCAATCCTTCAGCGTCGAAAACGCCAGCGCCGCGTTCTGGCCGCTACCGGAGAAGCTGAAACCCAGAATCACGACACTGTCACTGATCCCCGGCTCACCGGCGTTGTGCGCTTCGAGCTGTTCGGCTACTTGCACGGTGCGGTTCTTGGTCGCGCCCGGCGGCAGCTGGATATCGGTAATGGTGTAGCCCTGATCTTCTGTAGGCAGAAACGAAGAGGGCAGGCGCGCGAAACAGAACCCAAGTCCAATCAACAGGACGACGTAAATCATCAGGTAGCGACCAGTGCGCTTGAGCGCATAGCTGACCCAACCCTGATAGCGATCGGTCAGTTGTTCGAAACGACGATTGAACCAGCCAAAGAATCCGGACTTCTCGTGATGCTCACCTTTGGCGACAGGCTTGAGCAATGTTGCGCACAACGCCGGCGTCAACGTCAGGGCGAGAAACGCCGAGAACAGAATCGACGTCGCCATGGACAGCGAGAACTGTTGGTAGATCACGCCGACCGAGCCCTGCATGAACGCCATCGGAATAAACACCGCGACCAGCACCAGAGTGATGCCGATAATCGCGCCGGTAATCTGCGTCATTGCCTTGCGCGTGGCTTCCTTGGGCGACAAGCCCTCAGTGGCCATGATCCTCTCGACATTCTCTACCACGACGATGGCGTCATCCACCAGAATGCCGATGGCCAGCACCATGCCGAACATGGTCAGCACGTTGATCGAGAAGCCCAGCGCCAGCATGGTCGCGAACGTGCCCATCAGCGCCACCGGCACCACCAGCGTCGGGATCAGCGTGTAGCGCACGTTCTGCAGGAACAGGAACATCACTGCAAACACCAGCAGCATCGCTTCGCCAAGGGTGTAGATCACTTTGGTGATCGAGACTTTGACGAAGGGCGAGGTGTCATACGGAATCTTGTACTCCACGCCCGCCGGGAAGTAGCGCGCCAGCTCGTCCATCTTCGCCCGCACCAGCGTTGCGGTGTTGAGTGCGTTGGCGCCGGGAGAGAGCTGCACGCCAACGGCAGTGGAGGGCTTGCCGTTGAGGCGTGTGCCGAACTGGTATTCCTGACTGCCGATCTCCACTCGCGCGACGTCACCGATGCGCACCGTGGAGCCATCGCGATTGGCCTTGAGCACGATGTCGGCGAATTCCTGCGGCGTCGACAACTGGCCCTTGACCAGAATCGTCGCAGTGATTTCCTGTGCGGAAGGCGACGGCAGATCACCGATGCTACCCGCTGAAACCTGGGCGTTCTGCGCAACGATAGCCTCGTTGACATCGGCTGGCGTCAGGTTGAAAGCGATGAGCTTCCGCGGGTCGATCCAGATGCGCATGGCCCGTTCGGCGCCGTACAACTGCGCCTTGCCGACACCGTCCAGACGCTTGATCTCGTTCATCACGTTGCGCGCCAGATAATCGCTGAGCGCCACGTCATCGAGCTTGCCGTCGCTGGAGGTCAAAGTGATGAGCAAGAGGAAACCGGAAGAGACTTTCTCCACCTGCAAACCCTGCTGATTCACCGCTTGCGGCAGCCGCGACTCGACAACCTTGAGGCGGTTCTGCACATCGACCTGCGCCAGTTCCGGGTTGGTGCCCGGCTGAAAGGTTGCCTTGATCGTCGCACTGCCAAGGCTGCTCTGCGATTCGAAGTAGAGCAGGTGATCGGCGCCGTTGAGCTCTTCCTCGATCAGGCTGACCACGCTCTCATCGACGGTCTGCGCCGAGGCGCCTGGGTACACGGCATAGATTTCGATCTGCGGCGGTGCGACGTCCGGGTATTGCGCGACCGGCAACTGCGGAATGGCCAGCGCACCGGCCAACAGGATGAACAGGGCGACCACCCAGGCAAACACCGGGCGGTCGATAAAGAACTGCGGCATATAAGAGCGTCCTGCTTACTGACCAGTGGTCTGGGCAAGTGGAAGAGGGGTTTCGTCGACCTGTACTTTTTCCCCGGGACGGGCGTGTTGCAGGCCTTCGATGACAATGCGGTCGCCGGGCTTCAGGCCGCCGGTGACGATCCAGCGATTGTTCTGCACCGCACCCAGTTGCACCGGTTGCTGCGCCACGCGCATCTGCTCATCGACGGTCAGCACCTGGGCAATGCCGGCACTGTCACGCTGCACCGCGCGTTGCGGCACGGTAATGCCGTTCTGAATGGTTGCCTGTTCAAGGCGTACGCGGATGAAACTGCCCGGCAGCAGGTCGAGATCCGGATTGGGGAATTCACTGCGCAGGATGATTTGGCCAGTGCCCGGATCAACGGTGATGTCGCTGAACAGCAGCTTGCCAGGCAATGGATACAGGCTGCCGTCATCCTGAATCAGTGTGGCCTTGACCTGGTCCTGACCGACTTCCTGTAACTGCCCGGAACGGAACGCCCGGCGCAGTTCATTGAGCTCGCGAGTCGACTGGGTGAGGTCGGCATGGATCGGGTTGAGCTGCTGAATCAGCGCCAGCGGCGTGGTTTCGTTCTGCCCCACCAGCGCACCTTCGGTGACCAGCGCGCGGCCGATGCGGCCGGAAATCGGCGCGGTCACGGTGGCATAACCGAGGTTCAGTTTCGCCCGTTCCAGCGCTGCCTTGCTGGCGGCGACATCAGCGGCGGTCTGCCGGGCAGCGGCGCGGGCGTTGTCATAGTCCTGACCACTGATGGCCTGGTCCTCGATCAACTGCGAATAGCGTTGTTCTTGCAGTTTCGCCTGAAAGGCGTTGGCCTCGGCTTTGCGCAGCGCGGCTTCGGCACTGTCCAGATCCGCCTTGAAAGGTGCCGGGTCGATGCGGAACAGCACATCGCCTTTTTTCACGTCGCTCCCTTCGCGATAGGTGCGCTGCAACACCACGCCCGCCACTCGCGCACGCACTTCGGCAATCCGTGGCGCGGCGATGCGGCCGCTCAGTTCGCTGCTGATCGACAGGGGCTCGGCTTTAATGGTCTCTACGCGCACGGTGGCCGGCGGCGTCTGCTCTTCGGCGTTCGAGGATGAATCACAAGCGCTCAGCGTCAGCGCCAATGCGATCAGGCCGAGCCCGGCCAGCAGTTTTCCAGACATGTACAACCCCCAATATTGAAGGCCGCATCCTACGGCCAGACGGGGAGGTTAGCGGTGAAGCTTTGTAGTTGCTGTGTGAAATTGTGTAAGGGTTTTGCTCGGTGGTGCGCGAGGGCGTATATCCTGCAGGCCTTGAAATTTATTGCGACAGTTCGATCGCTTTCGCGAGCAGGCGCGCTCCCACAGGAGATCGCATTTCAATGTGCGAGCGAATGAGCCCTGACTGTCGCCACAGCATTTTCTGGAACACCCCATGCCCAACATCCTCCTCGTCGAAGACGACACCGCCCTCGCCGAACTGATTTCCAGCTACCTGGAGCGCAACGGTTATTCCGTCAGCGTCATCGGCCGTGGCGACCATGTGCGCGAACGGGCGCGGATCAGTCCGCCGGATCTGGTGATCCTCGACCTCATGCTGCCGGGCCTCGACGGCTTGCAGGTGTGCCGCTTGCTGCGCGCCGATTCAGCGACACTGCCGATCCTCATGCTCACGGCCCGCGATGACAGCCATGATCAGGTGCTGGGCCTGGAAATGGGCGCTGACGATTACGTCACCAAACCCTGCGAGCCACGGGTGCTGCTGGCGCGGGTGCGTACCTTGTTGCGGCGCAGCAGCCTCGGCGAACCGTTGGCCGTCAATGACCGGATCGTCATGGGCAATCTGTGCATTGACCTCTCCGAACGCACCGTGACCTGGCGCGACCAAGCGGTCGAGCTGTCCAGCGGTGAATACAATCTGCTGGTGGTGCTGGCCCGGCACGCCGGCGAAGTGCTGAGTCGCGATCAGATTCTTCAGCGTCTGCGCGGGATTGAATTCAACGGCACCGATCGCTCGGTGGACGTGGCGATTTCCAAGCTGCGACGCAAGTTCGACGATCACGCCGGCGAGGCGCGCAAGATCAAGACTGTGTGGGGCAAGGGCTATCTGTTCAGCCGCTCCGAATGGGAATGCTGAGCTGATGTTTCGCATTCTGTTTCGCCTGTATCTGGTGACGATCGTCTCCTATAGCGCGGCGATCTATCTGGTGCCGGATCTGGTGGTCATGGCCTTCCGGGATCGCTTCGTCACCTACAACCTCGACTTTTCCCGAGGTCTGCAATCGCTGATCACCAAGCAGTTTCATGCTGCGCCGCAAGAGCAGTGGCCGGAGATTGCAGCGGCGATGGACAAGGAATTCCAGCCGCTGCACATCGTCCTGACGCCAATCGACGACCCGGTGTTCACGCCCATCGAGCAGGAACGTCTGCACCGTGGTGAAAACGTGGTGCGCATCGGCGACTGGGGCTGGCGAACATTGGCGGTAACTCCGCTGAATGCGGACATGGCCGTGCGCATGGTCGTGCCGCCCGATCCGGTCGACGTCGATCTGTTGTACTGGAGCATCAACGTGCTGATCGGCGCCATGTTGCTCGGCTGCCTGTTGCTTTGGCTGCGTCCGCACTGGCGCGATCTGGAGCGCCTGAAAGGGACCGCCGAACGCTTTGGCAAAGGACACTTGAGCGAGCGGACCAGAATAGCACCGAGTTCGAACATCGGCAGCCTCGCCAACGTGTTCGACACCATGGCCGGCGATATCGAGAACCTGCTCAACCAGCAACGTGATCTGCTGAACGCCGTTTCCCATGAGCTGCGTACGCCGTTGACGCGTCTGGATTTCGGCCTGGCGCTGGCGTTGTCCGAAGACTTGCCAGCCGCCAGCCGCGAGCGCTTGCAGAGTTTGGTCGCACATATTCGTGAGCTGGATGAACTGGTACTGGAATTGCTCTCTTACAGCCGCTTGCAGAATCCGGCGCAATCGCCCGAGCGCATCGAGGTGTCGCTGGACGAGTTCATCGACAGCATTCTGGGCAGCGTCGACGAGGAACTGGAATCGCCGGAAATTGTGATCGACGTCCTGCTGCACGGTCAGCTCGAACGCTTTGCGCTGGACCCGCGCCTGACCGCCCGGGCCATCCAGAACCTGTTGCGCAATGCCATGCGCTATTGCGAAAAGCGCATTCAGATTGGCGTGCAGGTCATTGCTGGCGGTTGTGAGATATGGGTTGACGACGATGGCATCGGCATTCCCGACGACGAGCGCGAGCGGATCTTTGAACCGTTCTATCGGCTCGACCGCAGCCGTGATCGCGCGACCGGCGGATTCGGCCTCGGTCTGGCGATCAGCCGCCGCGCACTGGAAGCGCAGGGCGGCACGCTGACCGTTGAGAGTTCGCCGTTGGGTGGCGCGCGATTCAGGCTGTGGTTGCCGGCCACGGCCTGAACCGTATGAAGGAAATCAGGGCTGCGTTGTGCCGCTGGTCTGCAACACGCATTGCTGGGTTTTACTGTCCCACACCTGGCCTTTTGGGCATTCGGGTTTCTTGACGGCGTCGCTTTCATCGACGGCGAAAACAGCAGGGCTGGCCAGGGCGGCGACCAGCAGCGGGACGGCGAACAGCACTTGGCGAATGTTCATGGTCAATCTCCACGTTCATCGGCTTGGAGCGGAAGTTGTTGTTCTCATTTGCAGTGACTGTTCAGTTCTCAGGAAGATTCAAAATTGTGAGGCTGGGCCGACGGCGCAGCGGCAGATTTGCGCCGTTCCTGAATTCCGCGAATCACCAGGTACAACAGCGGCCCCACTGAAACGAACACGGTGGTCAGCAGCAAATAAGGCACTACCGACCAGACGGAGCGTCCCCGAGACCGGGCGTCCTTGACCATCCAAACACCGGCCAGTGTCGCCAGCAGGTACAGATCGATGACTACCTGCGCGGTGTCTGGTCGTGACATGAGGCTGATGCCGAAGTCGATCAGTGACTGTTCAGCCTGGAGCATTACCGAAACTGTGTACCCACTGAACGCGAGCAAAGCGGTGAGAGGCAGGGCGATGGACATCATGCTTTCCTTCCTTGGTGTGATGAGCAGAATCGCCAGCCTACCGGCGCGAAGCACAATTGACCATTGACTTGTCATCCGCCGGCAGGCTAATTTCCAGCCCATGACTTTCACCGTATCGCGCCGCCAGCCAAGCATTATCACCGCCATTCCTCATTTGGCGGGCTAGCTCACGACTGCAGCACCCAACCCGCCCTAGAGGCGGGTTTTTACTTTCTGTCTCCGGGGTTCTGAAAAATGTCAGGAGACGACCATGCCGCACTGCCCCGACCAGCAAGCACTGCTTGAGCACTACGTGAAAAAGATTCTGGCCGCGCCGGTGTACGACATTGCGGTGCGTACGCCATTGCAGTTTGCGCCAGCGTTGTCTGAAACAATGGGCAACCGGATCTTGCTCAAGCGCGAAGATCTGCAACCGACGTTCTCTTTCAAGATCCGTGGTGCTTACAACAAACTCGTGCAACTGAGCGAAGAGCAGAGAGCGCGGGGAGTGATCACTGCATCGGCGGGTAATCACGCGCAGGGTGTAGCGCTGGCGGCACGGGAGTTGGGCATCTGCGCGACGATCGTCATGCCGTCTACCACCCCTGAGCTCAAAGTCCTCGGCGTGCGCAGTCGCGGTGCCGAAGCACTGCTGCATGGCGAGAGTTTCCCGTTTGCTCTGGCCCACGCGTTGCATTTGGCTGAACACACCGGATGCACGTTCGTTTCACCGTTCGATGATCCCGAAGTGATCGCCGGACAAGGCACCGTGGCGATGGAAATACTGCGCCAGCATCAAGGCGCGCTGGATGCGATCTTTATCCCGGTCGGCGGCGGAGGCTTGATCGCCGGTATCGCGGCCTACGTCAAATACCTGCGCCCGGAAGTGCGGATCATTGGCGTCGAATCCGAACATTCGGCCTGTCTGCAAGCCGCTTTGCGCGCGGACGAGCGGGTGGTTCTACCAAGCGTCGGTACCTTTGCCGATGGCGTAGCGGTGGCGCAGATCGGCGCGTATGGCTTTGAGGTTTGCCGCTTCTGCGTAGATGAAGTAATCACGGTCAGCAATGACGAGCTCTGCGCCGCGATCAAGAATATATACGACGATACCCGTTCGATCACTGAACCGTCGGGGGCGCTGGCCGTGGCGGGGATCAAGCAGTACGTGGCGCGCAGCGGCGCTCGCGATCAGACATTCGTCGCCATCGACTCCGGGGCCAACATCAACTTCGACAGCCTGCGCCATGTCGCCGAGCGCGCCGCTGCTTGCGGCGTGCCGGCGTAACAAGCGCTCGGGTTATTCCTGCAGGGCGGTGCCGACTTTTTCCGACGCCGACCAGATGCGATAGCGCACTTCGACGTCCGATGGCGCGTACACCACGACTGGCAACTTGCTGTTGTAGCGCAACATGAAGCCGTCACCGACAACCGGAACGAAAGCGCGCTTTTTCTGGCTGCCGGGCGGGCAGGCCATCATCGTGCTCATCGGGCCGATGACCTTTTCCAGGCGATAGAACGGATAGCCCCAGCCTTGCAGGTTCTTTTCATCGAGAACACCGCCCAGACGCTGGCGATTGCAATCCACTTCGAGGGTTTTGCCGGCGAGAATTTCAACCTGGAAATTCTCTTCCTGCTCTTGTTTCGGCAGATGGATGACCTGACGGGTAAACCCGGCTTCGGCTTTGGGATACGGCGCCACGTCTTCGAGCTTGGCGGCGTGGGCGAGGGTGGAAAGATTGGCGATTAACAGCCCAGTGATCGCGCAAATGCGTAAGGAATTCATGGAAGCCTCCGTGCGGGTTGAATTGCAATGGGAGACATTCTTGCCGTCATGGTCTTCGAAAGCAAATTCAGCCGGAGATTGCAGATTGCAGTGGACGGGCGGTCGGTTCATGCATTCTGCAAATAGCAGGATACTGGCCATGTTTCCAAGTGCTTGATTTTGCAGGGCGCCAAACGAACCGATCAAAGGCACGTTTTATGCGTTCTTCCGGTGAGGCGCACCGGATTTGGGCGCCTACACTCCAATGGGCATTTCGCAGTACCACCACTTGCCGCACCACGGAAACAGCGGGGGCACACCCGTGAAGGCGCAGCGAAGGGTCAGCGTGAATACTTGATTGGCAATCGCACAGAAAGGAGAGGGTTCGCCATGTTTTTATCTGCCTTGGAATTACGCAATATCATTGAAAGCAGCTTCCTGCCGAAACGCTGCCAGTGCACGCTGTCACCCGACTTGTCGATGTCCGTCAAAGTGTTTGGCGACCATCGGACCGACCAAGCCGATCTCTACGTCAGCGGAATCGACGCCAGCCGCCTGAACAGCTGCCGTGAAATCAACAACCTGGTCGCTGGCCTGCGTTCCGACCTCGCGCAACAAACCACGACACATCAAACCAGCGCTCGTTCTCGAGCCGTTTAACCCACCGTTTCACCCAGTTCGACCGTCACGCGCCGGGCCTGCACGAAACCCAGGCCCAGCGCGAACTCGACCAGCACCGCGAGCAAGATCCCGGGGCCGGCATGACCATTGAGCCATTCGCCAAAACCCAACGCCGCCAAACCGAAACAACCGACGATAAAACCATTGCTCAGTGCACTGCGTGCCGCTGACGGCGGAGCATTGCGCAGCAAATAAAACATCACCCCCAACGCCGCAAACAGCACCGCGCTGCGCCTTGCGACTACGCCGGTGCCTTCCGAATAGCCAATACTCCAGATCGCCAGCAACACCTCCGGAAAAAATCCCCAGACCAGCGCCAGCAGAAAACACAGGATTGAAGTGAAGCTCGACAACGTGCGGAACGACAACTGCATGGCCAATCCTTGCGGCAGTAGGGAAGGCCCCGAGCATAACCGCCGAAGCCACCCCACGCCTATGGCCAAGCGGAAAATCAGAAGCGTCTGTCAGTTCTGCTGACGGCATGCGTCAGACAATTTCCGGTAGCTGATTTCCTCGGGATTACCGGCTTTGTCGATGTACTTCATATCGGCCGTAACCACTTTGCACAATTGCGTTGGTGGCTCAGTCAACGACACCACCTTGGATGTAGCAGAAGTGTCATTGGCCTGGGCCAGCCCGGCAAATGCGATGCAGGCGAGGGCGACGCTGAGCGATAAAGCGCGAATGTTCAATTTGCTGCAGGTGGCGCAGCAGCAGATGTTGAGCTGGAAGGCGCCGGTTTGATGAGAAAATGATTGGACGTGGCCACGGGAGGGAGTGAGAAACGACCCGTGTTTCAGCGTGGCAAGATTTCCGTTTCGTGACGAAGCGGATCCAGCACCGTCGATGCCCACATCAACTCGATACGATTGTTCGGAAGAAAATAGACATGCAACGTGTCATCGCCGCGGTTGCGTGAGGGTAAGTGCACTTGCACTTCGTGTCTTTCGATCTTCATCCCTTGGTCCTCTTGAGCTTTAGACATGCTCAGAATCCACGCAACTTTAGCGGTGTTGCCATCGATGCTCCAACAGCAGGTCACGCCTCCGTTACCGCCCCAGTGACCATTTACCCAATAGCTGCCAATGGGACGATCAGTGTAGTTGTGGGATGTAAGGGCAGCCCCGGGCGTACGAACACGGTCATGAATTAGAGATGTCACAAAAGCGGCCAGCAGCACTGTCACGCAGATCACTATCTTCGTGCGACTGGATATGGGCGCTTGGCTGAATCGCATATTTTTACTGCGCCTCAATGCTTCCCGACACCGTCTTGGTTGGTCGGGGTTCAAATGGGCTAAACAAGTCAGGACTCCATCCGAGCCGTACTTTATAACCCGGATCAAAGCGCACATGCAGGTACTGATCGTGCGGGCCGCGCTGGGGAAGCGAAAGCTGAAGTTCATGGCGCTCTTCTACCGAGCCCTGTATTTGCTGCTGTTGGGTTATGTCCAATATCCAGGTGACTTTAGCTGTGTCTCCCTCAAATTTGGAGCAGCACATTATTCCACCGCCGCCCATTGCGAACAGATTGCCGCCCCAAAAGTCATTTACCCAAAAACTGAAAATTGGGCGGTCTGTGTAATTTTCTGATGTCAGCATGGCGCCGGGCGTACGAAATAGATTAATGATTTTTGGGGTGGCGTAGCTAATCAGCAAAGCTAGTAAAGCAACGGCTATTCGCCTTCTTCGCCATGTTCGTTTTCGACGTGCGTCCGCAGCAATATCTATCAAGCGCATGAAATCCAAACTAGAAAAGCAATATTGAGTCTTTGAGACTGAAATGAATCTTCCTGAGTTTAGGTTGATGCACCGGGAGCCTCTGCTGAAGGTTTCCGCATCATCTGTTCCAGATAGTCGGGGGCCATGCCTTTGGTTTTATTCAGGCTCGGCATGTCGAACTCTCGAACGCGAAAGTATTTAGGTATCGGAATACCCGTGCCCCGAGGTATCTGTTGGATCATGTATTGATCGTTTACGTAAAATTCGAGTAGATCTTCAACGTCGAAACTAAGGCCTTTAGGGACAGCAGCGAACCACTCGTCTAGCAGTGCTTTTACTGGGGCAGATGGGAAGCTGGTTTTCAACCTCCAGGCTTCGCGGTCTACGTCCTCAAGCCAACTTAGCTCGGCGCGGAGGGCAGCCTTGCCTTGCTGAGTTTGCTTGAGAGCCTGATCGCGTTTTGCTGCTTGAGCGGCGCTTTCGCTGCTCATCCCTAGCGCTCGTGCGATTGAGCCTTGTTTGCTAAAAATAGGACGTTGCAGGCGCTCTTCTTGGTCGTCATATGCTTGATGCTGCCCACGATACAACTCCCATAAACCACGCAAACGTTGGATATACAATCGACGATGGGCTAGGAAGCTTTCAGCAGATACTTTTTTATTACCCGCTTTACTCATGTAATCTTTGCTCGCGCCGATCGCGCTTGCGCCGTTGATATGATCGTTCAGTATGAAATACTCGGCGATATCTGGCTGGCTCTCATGCAATTCGTCAAGTGTAGGAAAGGGAACTCCTGCCTTTCGGGCAGCTTGATACATTTCATGCAAACTTGCTAGTTGAAGCTCCGTGCTATGAGCGACGTCGGTTTTTTTCAAACCGCCTCCCACGTCGTAGCTCGTCCCTGGTACTAATCGTTCCTCCCATTTAGGAGTGGACGGACCAGTGCCGATCAGCCTGGAGCGGCGAGAATCCTGGCACTCATGGGCGGCAACAAGATGAAGCGCAGATTTAACGGGCCCAGCGAGGCACTCGCCGTCATCCACAATGTTCACAAACGGGATGAAATATTCCAGTAAAATAGAGCTGTCGCCGCTTCGATCCACCGCGTCAAACAATCCGGCGAAATTCACTTCGAGTTGGGCGCCTTTAAAAACATTTGTTGCGGGATCACACTCTTCGAACAGTTTATGGGTGAATGCTCGAGCAAGACTCGCCCCGAAGTCATATCCAAAGACAGAGATGGAAATACGCTTTACAGGCGCGCCACTTTTTTCTCTTGCATCAGCGAGTGTCTTTTCTACGACTTTAAATGCTGCCTCAAGTCGCGTATCAACGCCTGTTTTGAAAAAAGTAGCGGTATACTCGTTGTCTCGAGTTATTCCGAAAAGATCTAGCCCCGCCGGCGCTGCGGCTTTAATGGCTCCGGAGATGACATTGCCAACCTTCAGGTTGTTTAACAAAGATTCCCACCATTTTTTACCCGTGAGAATATCTTTTGCTGCATCAAGTGGGCTCTTACTGAAAGTGTCTTCGGGGGATTTCAAAGCACTGTCTTTGGCTCGGCTCAACGCGCCATCAATGCCAGCCCCGCTGGTAGCAGCGCCGCCGCCGAGTGACGCATCGAAGTCAGACCCTAGACCGGATATGTAGAATCTGCGGCGATCCACATTTGTTTGAATTCTGTCTTGGCCAGTGTCATCCGGATGTGCGAAAAACAGGCGGGCCACATTGCTTAGGTTACCTTCCTGAATATCGTTGACCGAATTTCGACCGAACCCATCAAAAAAAAATGAGATGTGTAGCGTGGACTCGCAGGGCAAAACTGATTTTTTCTGCCCGTCAGTAACTGCGCAAGCTTTTGTACTGACCGTCTGAGCACGATCTAGATTAGAGTTTCCGCTCATTTCAGGCTTCCTTGCTCCGGACTGGTTGAAGATCTATGGAATTTTTCGAATGGGCTAACGAGGTCAGGACTCCATTTCAGTTCTACGATATTTCCAGGAAGGAATCGTACGTGAAGAAATTCATCTGTCCTCTGACGTTCAGGTAAGGGAAGAATTCTTTCATGAGTTTCTTTTTTTACCCCTTGACGGAGTTGCTCTCCAGTTCGGCTAAGAATCCAAGTTACTTTTACAGTAGGCCCTTGAATTTTTTTGCAGCACATAGTGCCGCCGCCTCCCATTGCGGCGAGATTTCCGCCCCAGAAATCGTTTATCCAAAAGCTTAGAATAGGCCGATCCATATAGTTCGCAGATGTCAACATCGCACCCGGCGTACGAAACTGGTTATAAAGATACGATCCAATGAAAGGCAGCAGTAAAACGAATACCCCGATGACAAGATTGCGGCGACGCCAGATTTTTTGCCGCTTAGTATTCATGGCCACGGTCATTTACGTAAATTCCTTATCCAGCAATGCATCTTGAATATCCAGAAAACTTGAGACAGACAGAAAGTGCTGATCAACATGCTCATCTCGACACTCACTCCGACAACTCTCGCATCACCACACCAAGCGGCAACCTCTCTCCAATTGCCCGTTCTTTCGCCTTCTCCCACATCGGCCAGTTCGACGGAAATTCGCGGTCCATCAATTGCAGGCTGGCAAAGAGAGTGACGTCTTCCGCGTCTGTTAAACCTTCACTGCGGCCAGCGTCCAGCGCTTCTTTCACTTGCTTCAACCGTGCACCGTGGCAGGTGCTGGCAAACACTTCAGGCGCTTCTTTTTCCAGTTCAGTAGTGAGGCTGTAGGGCAGGGGATCGATCTCCATGTCCGTCCACAGCTTTGCGTCAAGAAAAATAGGCTCGTATCTTCCGGGCTTTTCAAGGTTGAGGCCCTTCAGAGAGTGCCATTGATCTTCTTCTGTGGGCACCCACCACTCCTGCAGTGGGCCAAACAGCCAAGCATGCCAAGACAGATCATCGCGTGCGTACAGCATCGGCAGCACTTCTGGCGCGTAGCTACGGATCATCAGGACTTCGCCAGCTTCATTTTTTGCCAGCAACGCATCACTCAGGTGAGCGGCGAGCTTGTCGGCTGGGCAGTCGGTACGAATCCAACTGGCCATTGCGGTGCAGCCGGTGAAGTGTTCGTGAGCGAGAAAGGCTTCGAAATCCATGTGGCTAACGTCGACCAGCCACGGGCCGTAGTTGCGCAGTTCGGCGAATTCCGGTTGCACCATCAACGGCCGTCGTGACGGGTCAGCTCTGACGAACTGCAATCGATCGGGTTCTGGCAACAGGCCGATCTCAACGATCGCGAATATCGACTGAGCGTTCTTTTGCGCTTCGCTCCAGGCTTTAGCTGCGTCACTCTTTGTCATCAATTGGCCCCCGATTGCAGGGCGAGTTTTTCACGCATGGCTTTTTTCAGGCATTCGACGCAGATGCCGGTAGGTGCTTTGAGTTTCGGCGTCACGGCGAGGGACTCCGCCTGCATCATCTGGTTAGCGCGGGTTTGCATCAGGCGTCCGGCGTTATCAATGGCTGCGAGTCCCGGAATGAATGGGGCGAGGATCTGAATGCCGGTACCGGCTCCCGGACCACCACCCGAATTCACCTTCACTTCCGTGCCGCTGATGGTCACACTACCCGCATCAACCTTCACAAAACTCCCACCAGCCTTGGCGGTCAGCTCCATGCCACCCTCAACCACCACCTTGTCACCAGCGTGATAGTGAATCTCCGTCCCAGCCTCAACAAACTGCCCAGTCCCCACCTTCACATGCTGCGTCACACCCACCGTCAGGTGATCATCCGCGCGCATTTCGCTGATGCGGTCCAGATGGGTGATGCGGTGCTCTTCGACCTTGAACTCGCTCAGCACATTGGCTTCAACAGTGTCGTGGCGTTCGTTGCCGACGCGGATTTTCTGGTCGTGTTCGATGTTTTCGTCCCAGTCGCGCTGGGCGTGGATGTAGATCTGTTCAGCGCCTTTTTTGTCTTCGATGCGGAATTCGTTGTAGCCCTTGCCGCCCGGGGAGCTGAGGGTTTTGAAGGTGCTGCGGGTCTTGTTGGCCGGCAGGTCGTAGGGGACGACGTTTTCCTTGTGGTACAGGCAGCCGGTGACGAGAGGCTGGTCGGGGTCGCCTTCGAGGAAAGTGACGAGGACTTCCATGCCGATGCGCGGGATGGCGATGCCGCCGTAGGCTGCGCCGGCCCAGCCGCTGGCGACGCGCATCCAGCAGGTGGTTTTGTCGTCGGACTGGCCGTCGCGGTCCCAGTGGAACTGCACTTTGATGCGGCCGTACTGGTCGCAGTGGATTTCTTCACCGGCAGGACCCGTGACGACGGCGGTCTGGCTGCCGAGGACTTTCGGTTTCGGATGTTCGAGGGCAGGGCGGTAGTGCGCGTCCCACGGGGTGGCGAGGAAGCTGTTGCGGTAGCCCTGATGGAAATCGCTTTTGTTGTCGGTGACGTCGCTGGTGACGTTTTCGCCGAGCACTTGCGGTTGTTTGCCTTCGTGGAAGACTTCCAGCAGCAGCCAGAGGTCGTTCCACTCGGCGCGCGGATGTTCGGCGAGTGTGAGGAAATGGCCGCTGGTCAGCGTCGGTTCATCACCTTTGCCTTCGGTGAGTTTGTAGTCGCTGCGATGGCGTTCGAGGGCGCGGGTCGAGAGGAACTTGCCGCGCTCGCGGGTGGTGAAGCGGCCGGGGTAATCGTAGTCTTCCAGGTCCGGGGCGAATTCGGATTTGACCGCGCCTTCGGGCAGCAGCTTGGGTTTTTCGAAATCGTAGTCGCGACGGCTGACGCGGGTGGTGCGGGTTTCCAGGCGCAGGTTGAAGCGCTTGATCACCGGTTTCTCCGCAGCCATGCCGGAGTCCTGCTGGTAGCTGACCGGCTTCAGTTTGCGGAATACGGTCTGGTCGTCGCCGAACACCAGTTTGTGGCCGCTGCTGCTGTGCTGGAAGTGGAAGTGAATGCCTTCCTCTTCGCACAGACGCTGGATGAAGTGCAGGTCGGACTCATCGTATTGCACGCAATACTCGCGTTCCGGGTACTCGGCGCCGAGCTGGAAGCTGTAGGCGTCGGAGAGAATGCCGCGATCTTCCAACACCTGGGCGATGATTTTCGGCACCGTCAGTTGCTGGAAGATCTGCTGATCATGGTTGTGCTGCAGATAGGCCAGTTGCGGCATCAGGCTGATGCTGTAGCGGGTCAGGGTCTTGCCGGAGTCGCCCTGCTCGATGCGATAGACCTGACCGTGAATCTTGCCTTCGCCGGTGGCGCCGAACGTCAGGCAGGCGCGCTTGTGCAGCAGCTCTTCGAGCTTCAGGTCGGGGCGGGCGCTGACCAGTTCGAGGTCGAAACGGAACGGTTCGTTGAGGGCTTCGCGACCGGTGAAGCTGAGGACTTGCAGGTCGGCGTTGGCGTCTTCGATCGAGAGGGTGATGTGGGTTGCATTGGCGTCCAGCATGCCTTGAATTCCGTCCGTTGAATAAGCAGGTGATGGATGTTGCAGGATTAGACGGCCTCATTCAAGGCGCAAATGGCGTAGGTGTGGGGCCTTGATGCCATAGGGAAAACCCTTAGGAGGGCGGTTTGGGTCAGTGAAATCGGGCCTTTCATAGACTTTGATGGTGTTTGAGAGATTGCCATCGCGGGCAAGCCCGCTCCCACAGGTTTCTCGGGTGTAAACAAAATCGGCGTTCACTAAGGTCCCGTGGGAGCGAGCCTGCTCGCGAACGGCTTCTACAACCAATGCCAGAACCGGCTCCAGAACCCGCGATTGAGGTCTTCCTTGCAGCCGGCATATTGCTGCGCATACAGATCCGAACGGTTCTGCACCTTGCGCGCGGTCGGCGGTAGCCAGGCTTTGCTCGCGTAGGTCTTGTTGCGGAAGCCGCCCCAGCCTTCGTGGTAGTTCAGGTACTGGTTATAGGCGTCGTATTTGTACACGCCGTTGATCGAGGTGGTCTTGTCCATGTACCAGCCGACGAAGTCGATGGCGTCGTCGAAGTCTTCGCGATCGGCCCAGTTGCGGCCGGTGCTTTTCTGGTAGTCGGCCCAGACTTCATCCTTGGCTTGCGCATAACCGGAAGCGGTCGAGACGCGGCCCCACGGAATCACCCAAAGCAGGTATTTGCGCGGCGTCTTGGCGTCGTAGCGGTAGCCGGATTCCTGATACATGATCGCGAAAGGCACCTGGATCGGCACGCCCCAGCGTTTCTGGGTGACTTGCGCAGCGTCGTACCAGTCGCTTTTCTCGCGGAAGATTGCGCAGATGTCTTCCGGCGAGCGGGGCGGCGAGGTGCCGCAACCGCTCAGCAGGGTGGCCAGGGTCAGAAGGGCGAGGATGTGCCTGTGATTCAAGAGCTGTTTTCCGTCGTGCGCAAAAAGGCCGACAGTCTACGCGCTCAGCTCAATTGATGACGATAGGGCAAATCCGGACCGGTTTTGCTGCAGGTCAGTGCGGCGGCTTGTACGGCGAACCTGAGCATGCCGTCGATTTGCTCTCGACTGAGCTGCTGCACGCCTTCGACCGAGTCCAGCGAGTGCTCGGTCAGCCAGGTGATCAGCGCGGCCTGGAAGGTGTCGCCAGCGCCTACCGTATCGGCAATCTTCACCGGATTCGCCGGTACCGACCACGAGCCATGGGCGCGACTGAACACTGTTGCGCCGTCGCCACCACGCGTCAGGAAGACGATCTGGCAGCGATGTTCGAGCCAGCCTTCAATCACGTTTTGCGGATCCTGCTCGGGATAGAGCAGGCTCAGGTCCTCGTCGCTGACTTTGATCAGATCAGCGAGTTGCACCAGCGTGGCGATGCGCTCGCGCCACAGATTGATGTTCGGCTCGGGGTTGAGGCGCACGTTGGGGTCGAGGCTGATCAGGCGTTTGCCGCTTTCGCGCTGGACCAGTTTCAGCAGTGTGTCGCCAATCGGCTGCACCACCAGCGAAAACGAGCCGATGTGCAGGCCGCGAACCTCGTCGCCAAGTGTCGGCAGATGCGCCTCGCTCAGTTGCCGATCGGCGCAGCCTTCGCCACGAAAGCTGTAATGCGGCGAACCATTGGCGCCCACCGCGACCATCGCCAGGGTGGTCGGCGCGGCGAAATCCACCAGATAATCCGGGCGCACACCTTCGTCCTGCAGGACTTGCTGCAAACGCCGGCCGAGGTAGTCGGTGGACAGCCCACCGAAGAGCGCCGAGTCCACGCCCAAGCGGCGCAGTCCTACGGCGACGTTGAACGGCGAGCCGCCGGCAATCGCCTTGAAATTGACTTTCGAGGCCAGACCACTGGCATCGTTTTCGCTGAAGAAATCAAACAGGGCTTCGCCACACACCAGGTACATAGTTGTTTGCTCGTTATAGGGTTGCGACATGCTGTTGATAGCGTTCGTAGGCCTGCTGGAACGCCGCGACATTGGCGGCGATCGGCAGGGTTTCGCTGCCCGTGTCGAGTTTCACGCAGCGCTCGCACAGCTCGGCCAGGGAGACATCATCGCCGTTAGAGCGCGACGCGCACCACGCCGCTTGAATCGCCGCACCCAGTGCGGCGGCTTCGCTCTGTTCGGTGCAGATCACCGGAGCGTTCATGATGTCGGCGACGATCTGCCGCCACACCGCGCTCTTCGAGCCGCCGCCGATCAGGCAAATGCGCAGGCTTTGTAAACCATTCTGGCGGAGCAAATCCAGCCCGTAGCGCAAACCGAAGGTGGTGCCTTCGACAGCGGCGCGGCACAGGTTGGCTTGGGTCAGGTTGTCCATGGTCAGGCCATGCAGGCTGCCGGTGGCGTGGGGCAGGGCGGGGACGCGTTCGCCGTTGAGAAACGGCAGCATGCTTACGCCTTCGGCGCCGATCGGTGATTGCGCGACCCGTTCGTTGAAGGTCGGCAGGTCGAGGTTGAACAGCTCGCGAATCGCGCCGGTAGCGTTGGTCAGGTTCATGGTGCAGATCAGCGGCAGCCAGCCGCCGCTGGAGGAGCAGAACGTCGCGACCGAGGCATCGGCGCTGACAGTCGGCGCCTCCGAATAGGCGTAGACCGTGCCGGACGAACCGAGGCTCATGGTGATCGCGCCGGGCTGGATATTGCCGGTGCCGATGGCGCCCATCATGTTGTCGCCACCGCCGCTTGAAACCACGGCGTTGGGGTTGATGCCCAGCTTCTCGGCAATCGCTGGGAGGATCGTGCCCACGGCGGCGTACGCGTCGATCAGCTCGGGCAGGGCGGTTTGCAGACGTCCAGTGGCGTCGATGTCGCGCAGGATCTGCACATCCCATTGCCGCGTGCGCACGTTGAAATAGCCGGTGCCGGAGGCGTCGCCGTATTCGCTGCAGGCGCGGCCGGTGAGCCAGTAATTGAGGTAGTCGTGGGGCAACAGAATTCGGGCGATGCGTGCGAACACGTCGGGATGCTGCTCTTTGGTCCAGAGCAGTTTCGACACCGTGTAGCCCGGCGCAATGACCACGCCGAGGCGTTCCAGTGAACCTTGCTCGCCGCCCAGTTGCGCGAGCAAACGGTCGTTTTCAGGCGTGGTTTCGGTGTCGCACCAGAGCTTGGCCGGGCGCAGCACTTCGCCTTGCTCATCGAGCAGGACCAGGCCGTGTTGCTGCCCGGAGACGCCGACGCCGAGGATCGCCTGGCCGTCGACACTGGCCGCTTGCAGCGCTTCGCGGGTCGCGCTGACGAAAGCGTCGAGCCACTGCTGGACGTCTTGTTCGCGGCGGCCGTTGGCGCCGCTGATCATCGTGTGCGGCGCCGCGCCCAGCCCGAGCACCTGACCGCTGTCGGCATCGAGGATGATCGCTTTGGTGCCTTGGGTGCCGCAGTCGATACCCAGGAAGAGCTTTGTTGTTGTCATATATGGGCCTGTCAGATTGCGCTGAAGATCAAGAGCTACCCCCTCACCCCAGCCCTCTCCCCCAAGGGGGCGAGGGGGAAAGGGAGCAGATTTTCATGCCTTTCACACTCTGTATTCGACTCGGAATTTCAGGTCGATGAATAACGGAAGAACCACGCGGTCGGTTCCCTCTCCCTCCGGGAGAGGGCTAGGGTGAGGGGCTTTTCAGCCGAGCACCCGTTCCAAAGTCCGCGAAACCCCAACCTCGCGCAAACTCTGGCAGCACCACTCGAACGCTGCAACAAACTCCGCCGACTTCGGTATCGCCGTGCCGAAAATCTCTTCCACGCCCAACAGGCGTTCGGTGATCAACCCATCGTCCGCCACCAGCCCCTGGCAAAACGCCGCTCGCGGGTCCGGAAGCGAATACGTATCGCCATTCTCATCCACGCCCTTCAAATACAACGCCCACGCCGCGACGACCAGTGCCGCGCGTTTGGTCTCGCGGCCATCGGCAATCAGCCGATTGATCGTCGGCACGGTGAACTTGGGAAACTTCGACGAGCCATCCGAACACACGCGCTCCAGTTGATCGGCAATCGCCTGATTGGAAAACCGCGCCACCAGCGTGTCCTTGTATTCGCTCAGATCAATGCCCGGCACCGGCGCCAACTGCGGCGTGACATCCAGATCCATATAAGCGCGCATGTACCGCACGAACAGCGGATCGTTCATGGTCTCGTGGACGAAGCGATAGCCCTTGAGAAAGCCCAGATACGTCAGCGCCAGGTGACTGCCGTTGAGCAGTTTGATTTTCATCTCTTCGTACGGCGACACATCGTCGGTGAACTGCACGCCGACCTTTTCCCACGCCGGGCGGCCGTTGACGAATTTGTCTTCCAGCACCCACTGCACAAACGGTTCGCAGACCACCGGCCAGGCATCGTCGACGCCGTGTTTGTCGGCCAGTTGCAGGCGATGCGCGGTGCTGGTCATCGGCGTGATGCGATCGACCATGGCGTTGGGGAAGCTGACGTTCTGGTCGATCCAGTCGCGCAATTGCGGATCACGCAGCGCGGCGAACGCCAGCAGCGCCTTGCGCGCGACCGCGCCGTTGTGCGGCAGGTTATCGCAGGACATCACAGTGAATGCCGGAACGCCCGCAGCACGGCGTTTGGCCAATGCGGCGCAAAGGAAGCCGAACACGGTGCCCGGCGCTTCGGGATGGGCGAGGTCGTGTTGAATCTGCGGCAGATGCGCCATGAATTCGCCGCTGCTGTCGTCGATGCAGTAACCGCCCTCGGTGATGGTCAGCGAAACGATGCGGATCTGCGGTTCGGCGAGTTTGTCGATCAGCGTTTGCGCGCCATCTTCGGCCAGCAGCATGTCGCGGATCGCGCCGATGACGCGCACTTCGGTGTCATCGCTGTCGCCCAGTTCAAACAAAGTGAACAGGTAATCCTGCTCGCGCAGATCATCGCGGGCACGGCGATCTTCCGGTCGCAGGCCGACGCCACAGATTGCCCAGTCCAGCGCTTCGCCAGTGTTCATCAAGGCATCGGTGTAATACGCCTGGTGCGCGCGGTGGAAACCGCCGACGCCGATGTGGGCGATGCCATGGCGCGTGTCGCTCAGGTTGTAGCCCGGCAGTTGCACTTGGGCGGCGAGGCGGTTGAGGTTCTGTTGGTTGAGTTTCATCGGATAGTCTCGAAATCAGGCGGCAGCGCGCAGTGGGCGAGTCAGCGCCACACCTTCAGCGTCGAACAGGTGGCAGTGAGTCGGGTCCAGGCGCAGGCTCAATTGCTCGCCATAACGGCTGGCCAGATCGCCGCGCACGCGCATGGTCAGGGCTTCACCGGCGCTGGTGGTGACGTGGCAGAAGGTATCGCTGCCAAGGCGTTCGCTGACATCGGCAGTCACCTGCAACGTGCAGTCGCCGGGTTGTGCCAGCTCCAAGTGTTCAGGGCGAATACCCAACGTGACTGCGCTGCCGACACTGAGGTTGGCGGCGTTGAACGGCAGGGTGATGCGCGTGCCGGCGTCCAGCGAAACTTCGCAGCTGGCGCCGTCGATGCGGGCAATCTTGCCTTTGAGGAAACCCATTTTCGGCGTGCCGAGAAAGCCTGCGACAAACAGATTGGCCGGGTTGTGATACAGGTCCAGCGGCGAGCCGACCTGTTCGATCCTGCCGCCATTGAGCACCACGACTTTATCGGCCATGGTCATCGCTTCGACCTGATCGTGGGTCACGTAGATCATCGTTGCTTGCAGGTCCTTGTGCAGGCGCAGCAGCTCCAGACGCATCTGCACGCGCAACGCCGCGTCGAGGTTCGACAGCGGCTCATCGAAGAGGAAAATCTTCGGGTTGCGCACGATGGCACGGCCGATCGCCACGCGCTGGCGCTGGCCGCCGGAGAGCTGTTTCGGCTTGCGCTCGAGCATCGGCCCGAGCTCGAGAATCCGCGCCGCTTCGCCAACTTTGCGCTCGACCTCGGCTTTCGGCACGCCGGCCAGATCGAGGGCGAACGACATGTTCTTTTTCACAGTCATGTGCGGGTACAGCGCGTAGGTCTGGAACACCATCGCCAGATCACGCTTGGCCGGGCTGACTTCAGTGATGTCGCGGCCATCGAGTTCGATGGTGCCGCCGCTGACCTCTTCAAGGCCGGCGATCAAGCGCAGCAGGGTGGATTTGCCGCAACCCGAGGGGCCGACGAAGACCACGAATTCCTTGTCGTTCACCTCAAGGTCAATACCCTTGATGATGGAAAAGCCTTCGAAGCCTTTTTGCAGATTCTTGATTTTCAGGTTGGCCATGAGATGGGCCTCCGCAATTTATTATTCGATTGAACCAGCCGCACATTCCGACTGTGGGAGCGAGCCTGCTCGCGATGGGGCCGTGTCAGTCACCATCATTGTTGGATGACGCTCCGCTTTCGCGAGCAAGCTCGCTCCCACAGTGAATCGCATTAGATTGAGAGGCTTCATTTCACGGCCCCAAACGACAGCCCGCGCACCAGTTGTTTCTGGCTGATCCAGCCAAAGATCAGAATCGGCGCACAGGCCAGGGTCGAGACCGCCGACAACTTGGCCCAGAACAGCCCTTCGGGACTTGAATACGAGGCGATCAAAGCGGTCAGCGGTGCAGCATTCGATGAGGTCAGGTTCAGCGACCAGAACGCCTCGTTCCAGCACAGGATCAGCGACAGCAGCACGGTCGAGGCGAGGCCGCCCTTGGCGATCGGCAGCAGCACGCGAACCATTTCCTGCCACAGCGTCGCACCGTCGAGGCGGGCGGCTTCGAGGATGTCTTTGGGGATGTCCTTGAAGTAGGTGTAAACCATCCAGACCACGATCGGCAGGTTGATCAGCGTGTAGATCACGATCAGCGCAATGCGCGTGTCGAGCAGGCCGAAACTCTTGGCCAGCAGGTAGATCGGCATCAGCACGCCCACCGGCGGCAGCATCTTGGTCGAGAGCATCCACAGCAGCGTGCCTTTGGTGCGCTGGGTTTCGTAGAACGCCATCGAGTAGGCCGCCGGCACCGCGATCAACAGGCACAGGGCCGTGGCGCTGAACGAGATCACCACCGAGTTCCAGGCGAAGCTGAAATAGTCGCTGCGCTCGTTGATGTGCAGGTAGTTCTCCAGCGTGGGCGTGAAGATGAACTGCGGCGGCGTGGCGAAAGCGTCGATTTCGCTCTTGAAACTGGTCATCACCATCCAGAAGATCGGGAAGAAAATCACGATCGCGATGGCCCAGGCCAGGGTGCCGAGCAGCAGGCTTTGCAGGCGGCGGGATTGTTGGAGGGTCATGGCAGGCCTCACGCTTTGTCAGTCAGGTTTTTGCCGATCATCCGCACCAGAATGATCGCGGCGATGTTGGCGATGACCACGGCAATCAAGCCGCCCGCCGAGGCCATGCCGACATCGAACTGCACCAGCGCCTGGTTGTAGATCAGGTAGGCGAGGTTGGTCGAGGCGTAGCCGGGGCCGCCGTTGGTGGTGGTGAAGATTTCGGCGAACACCGAGAGCAGGACGATCGTTTCGATCATCACCACCACGGCGATCGGCCGCGCCAGGTGCGGCAGGGTCAGGTGCCAGAAGATCGCGATCGGACCGGCACCATCGAGGCGCGCGGCTTCTTTCTGTTCCTGATCCAGCGACTGCATGGCGGTCATCAGAATCAGGATCGCGAAGGGCAGCCATTGCCACGAAACAATGATGATGATCGACAGCAGCGGGTAGTGCGCCAGCCAGTCCACCGGTTGCGCACCGAACAGCTTCCAGATGTAGGCGAGGATCCCCGAGACCGGGTGGAAAATAAGGTTCTTCCAGATCAACGCGCCGACGGTGGGCATGATGAAGAACGGCGAGATCAGCATCACCCGCACCAGGCCGCGCCCAAGGAATTCGCTGGCCTCCAGCAACGCGCTGATCAACACACCGAAGACCACACTGATCAGCAGCACGCTACCGACCAGCAACAACGTATTGGTCGCGCCGGGCATGAAGCCCGAATCGGTGAGGAAGTAAGTGAAGTTCTCCAGCCCGACGAATTCGTTTTCGCCGGGGTAGAGCAGGTTGTAGCGGATCATCGAAAAGTACAGGGTCATGCCCAGCGGCACGATCATCCACAGCAGCAACAGCGCCACCGAGGGGCTGACCAGAAACCAGCCGGGATTGCGCACGCGCAGCTTGCGCTGGGGTGGCGACAGTTCGATGTGGGCTTTGGCAGTTGAAGTATTCATGGCATTCACAACCGAGTCATACAGACCTATGGAGATCCCCATGTGGGAGCGAGCCTGCTCGCGAAAGCGCCGGATCAGTGTCATGTGTGTTGGCTGACACGACGCCTTCGCGAGCAGGCTCGCTCCCACAAGAGGCAGGAGCAAGTCGTTCAGCGCTTACTTGGGATAACCCGCGCGCTTCATCTCGCGTTCCGTAGTCTGCTGCGCCGCCGCCAGCGCCTGATCCACCGTGGTCTGGCCGATCAGCGCAGCCGAGAACAGCTTGCCGACCTGGGTGCCCACTGCCTGGAATTCGGGAATGGTCACCAATTGAATGCCGATGTACGGCACCGGTTTCAGCGTCGGCTTGCTCGGGTCAGCGGCCTTCAGCGATTCCAGCGTCACCTTGGCAAACGGCGCAGCGCTCATGTACGCGTCGCTGTAGGTCGAAGCGCGGGTGCCCGGCGGCACGTTGGCGATGCCATCGGTCTTGGCAACCAGTTCGCCGTACTCTTTGGACGTGGCCCAGGCGCTGAAGGTTTTTGCTGCGTCCTTGGCCTTGGAGCTGGTCGGAATCGCCAGCGCCCACGAATACAGCCACGCCGAGCCTTTATCCGTGACCTGATGCGGAGCGAAGGTGAAACCGACGTGATCGGCGACCTTGCTCTGGGTCTTGTCGGTGACGAACGAGCCGGCGACGCTGGCGTCGACCCAGATCGCGCATTTGCCGCTGTTGAACAGGGCGAGGTTTTCGTTGAAACCGTTGCTGGATGCGCCCGGCGGGCCGGATTTCTTCATGGTGTTGACGTAGAAATTCAGCGCGTTTTTCCACTCCGGGCCGCTGAATTCCGGTTTCCACTGCTCATCGAACCAGCGCGCGCCGTAAGCATTGGCGACCGTGGTGACCAGCGCCATGTTCTCACCCCAGCCGGCCTTGCCGCGCAGGCAGATGCCGTATTGCTCTTTGTCTTTCTGGGTGAGCTTTTCCGCGAACCCGGCGATCTCTTCCCAGGTCGGCCGCTCCGGCATGGTCAGCCCGGCTGCCTTGAACAGGTCGGTGCGGTAATAGGTGATCGAACTCTCCGCGTAAAACGGCAGCGCATACAGCGAACCCTTCACCGACAGGCCCTCACGCACCGACGGGAAGACGTCGTCGAGGGCGTAACTGGCCGGCAGGTCCTTCATCGGCTCCAGCCAACCCTTGCCGCCCCAGAGTGCGGCTTCGTACATGCCGATGGTCAACACGTCGAACTGGCCGCCCTGAGTGGCGATGTCCGTAGTCAGGCGCTGACGCAGGACGTTTTCTTCCAGTACCACCCAATTGAGCTTGATGTCCGGATGCTCGCTCTCGAAAGTTTTCGAGAGTTTCTGCATGCGGATCATGTCGCTGTTGTTGACGGTGGCGATGGTCAGGGTCTGGGCGCCAAGGCTGACGCTACTGAGGGTCATGCAGGTGAGAGCGAGCAGAGCTTTTGCAGTGGGTTGCATCGTGCACTCCTTTTCTGACACCCGACGGGGCAGAAGGACAGTTATTGTTTTTGTGTCTTCCGAATGCAGGAAGAATCTGCGCTGATTACAGCCTTCAACGGCGGGGCTGACAAATCATCCCTAGCACTTTTGTTGATACTTTTTTGCACTGGGGTTTGGTTGGGTGAACGCAGGGAAGGGGTTTTGCGCGAGGGACCGTTAGCGAATGCGTACAGATTTTCGCGAGTCGGGGCACGGTTTATTGTGGGAGCGAGCCTGCTCGCGAATACGATATGCCTGTCACAGGGTTCTTGACTGACAGCACGCTTTCGCGAGTAGGCTCGCTCCCACAGGTGGCGTGTCGTCAGAGATGATTCTGTTCAGTCAGCCGCTGCACCGCCAGCCGTCGATAGTGCGACGGCGTCATGCCCTTGAGTTGCTGGAAGCGTCGATTGAAGTTGGAAATATTGTTGAAGCCCGACTCGAAGCACACCTCGGTCACCGGTTTGTCGCCATCGGCCAGCAGCTCACAGGATTTGCTGATGCGCAGGCGGTTGACGAATTCAATGAAGTTGCGCCCGGTGGCCTGTTTGAATACCCGGCTGAAATAGGTCGGCGTCATGCCCAGGTGCTCGGCCACTTCTTCCAGTGAAATGTCCCGCGCGTAATGGCTGAAGATGTAATCGACCGCGCGGTTGGTGCGGTCGATGTTGTGTTCGTCGGCCAGTTGCGGGGTGGTGGCGCCGGACAACAACTGGAAGTCATCACTGGCCGCAAGCAATTCCATCAGGATGAAAAAATGCCCGAGGCGGGTGATGCCGGTGCTGTCGGCGATCCGCTGCATAAGCGTCATGGCCTGACGGATCGTGCGCTTGCAGCGAAATTCGATGCCGTACTGCGCGCGCTCAAGCAGTGGCGCCAGGGATTTCAGCTCAGCGAACACCTGATGGCCGCTCTCGAACAGTTCGTCGGTGAAGTTGACCAGCATGTCGCGCTTCTCCACCACTTCATCTTCAGCGACCTGGCTGATCCAGTTGTGCGGCAGGTTGGGACCGGTCAGAAACAGGGTTTCCGGATAGAAATTGCCGATGTAATCGCCGATGAACACTTTGCCGGAACTGGCAACGATCAGGTGCAGTTCGTATTCCTTGTGAAAATGCCAGCGCACCAGCGGGCAGGGGAAGCCGTGCTGGCGGTAGATGATGGACAAGCCGTTATGGTCGTCCATCAACTCGTAGGAAGGGTCGGTCACGCGAGCGGTTCGGGTCATGACGAGGCACTTTTTTTATTATCGCTGCGCGATCATGCCTCGTTTTTTGCCATTTGTGCCACTTCCGATCGGCCGTCCGTGGAGACCGCTCAGCTGAGCTTGTCGCGGGCCTTTTGCAAGTTGGCCATTTGGCAGAAGCGCACGATATTCGAATTCTTGATGAAGTCGAAATTGATGATGTTGCACTTGCGCGCCCAATCGGATTTTTCCGGGTCGAACCACTCGTCAAGACTGTCGAGGATTCGCTGTGGCCCGCCCAGTGTGTAGCTGGTTGCCGACAGCGACCACGGCCGGCGCGTACTGACAGGTGTGCTCAGTACGTTGTCTATATAGCCATAAAGATCCGAGGTGCTGACCTGTGATTTGCCGATCCACTTGTGATTGATCTGGCTATAAAAGCGGAAGTCCAGGGTTTCCCAGGTCATCGGCGCAGCCACCATAATGCGCTGCAATGGATCGATGGCTTTGAGTTGGCCAATTGTCAGATGCAGATTTTCGGTGGGAATGATCCGTTCCCCAAGGTGCTCCAGCAGAGCTGTTCTGAATTCCTCATGGTTGAATGGATCTGTAGCGTTGGAAAGTTCATGGAAGTCCAGAACGATAAACTCGTTCGGGCTACTTTCATAAAACCCCTTAACGTCCCTGATCAGGTCTTCAAGCGTTCGCGAAGAGTTGAATCCACTGTGCTGGAAACGGAATCTCGCCAGTTGTTTCGCCTTGCTGTTGTAAACAAGGCGTACATCAAGTGCGCGAGCACCGCGCTTCAACTGCGAATAAAACGAAACGTCCTGGCAGGCAAGCCAGTTTTTACCGGGAATCAGGGCGTAAGACGCTTCCCAGTCACAACCGGCGTTATGCGCGCCGGGCAGGGTCATTTCAAATAACGAAAGATTATCGATTTGTGGTGAATCAGCCATCCATTGATGGGTTGGTACATCGTCGAAGTTTTCCATGTTGCATATCCTGCGAAGTGATTGATTAGTTGCGCGCAGGATGTTTATAGGCATGTTCGTGTTATTGCGAAAGTTCACTTTTAATGCAAGTCATGTAATTGATGTGATCAACGCTCTGTTGGATTCAACTGATTTTTCGCTTCGATCCATTGAGCCATGTATTGAGTGCTTTTGAGTGTGTGATGTCGCAACATGGCGCCGGTGAAATTGTCGTTTCTAAGTTGTGCCAAGTGTTGTCGGCAATCATCTATCCGGTTGATCAGACGCGGGCCATGTACGCTGCGCTGATAACGCTGCTGCAAAAGTGCCGAAGCCTGAATCTGCGCCTGCTGCCAGCGCGCTGGATCTTCGTACAGTTGCACCGCCTGTTCGGCGAAGGTATTTGCGTCCAGGGCAACGGCTCCCGGCCAAGGAGCATCGCCGTGCATGGCTTCGGCGCCGATCGGTGTCGTTACGCTTGGCGTGCCACAGAGCATGGCATCCACCAGTTTGCCCTTGATTCCCGCGCCAAAGCGCAATGGCGCAAGGCAGACCCGCGCTGCGGACATCACTTCAAGCGCATCTTCGGCCCAGTCCATGATGTGAAAGCCTTGGGCCGGGTTGTGCAATGCGGTGGCTTTGGGCGGCGTATAGGCGCCATAGATATGCAGTTGCGCGCGAGGCAAGCGCGCGCGGATCAGCGGCCAGAGCGTGGTCTTCATCCAGAGCACGGCATCCCAGTTTGGCGCGTGACGGAAGTTGCCAATGCTGAGGAAATGCGCGCGCTCTTCGAAACCTGGCGCGGCGGTGTCCGGAAGATCAATCATCAACGGACACCAATGCAGGATTTGCCGAGGCAGGCCAAATTCCTCCACCAGCAGGTCGATCTCGACTTCGGAAATCATCAGGTTCAAATCACACCGGTACAGCGCAGCGATTTCCCGTTTGGCCAGATCGGTGCTCGCCATCAGCTGGAATTCTTCGTGCAATGCCGGTGCGAACAGTTCGGTGAAATCAGTCTGCTCGTCGTCGCTTTTCAGCCGGTCTTTCAGACGCTGATGACGCGCATGTCGCAGGCTTTGCAGGTCGGAGGTTTCCAGGATGCGCAGGGCGTCCGGACAGTGTTTCTCCACCCGCCAACCAAACTGTTCTTCCATCATGAACTGATCGAACAGCACGATATCTGGGGCCAACTCGCTAATGAACGTGTCGAAACTGCCGTTGTTGAGCTCGATCGATACTTCGCGAATGCCCAGCGCCGTCAGATCAGCCTTGTGTTCACCGGGGCCGGCCGGGCTGCTGAACGTGATGTCCCAGCCTTGCTCGAGGAACGCTTCCAGAATCTGCATGACATGCCCGCTGGCCGCCGAAGAGCGGGGCTCGGGCCAGACGTAGCCGATGACCAGGACTTTGGTGGGAACGGAGTGGGACATCACTGAATTCTCGGCGCGTAAAAAAGGGCGCAATTAAACCACAGTGATGTGTGCTCATCGCCAGTGCCGGTTGATCAAGATCGCTCGGGTTCCACCTGATGTTGGTAGATCTGCAGGACTATTCCAGTATGGATTTGACCTTGTCGCGTAACTGGTCAATCGAAAAAGGTTTGCCGATGACATGCATGTCGCCGGGTACTTCGATAGTCTCGGCATAACCACTGGCGAACAGGATGGGCAGAGCAGGGCGCAGCTGACGGGCCTTTTGAGAGAGTTCGCGACCATCCATGCCAGGCAGGCCGTGGTCGGTCATCATCAAATCGATGGCTTTGCCAGGATTCGCAAGGATCTCGAGTGCCGCGTTGCCGTCATCAGCCTCCAATACCGTGTATTCCAGCTCCTCCAGCACATCCACGATGAGCATGCGCACGATGTCGTCATCTTCTACGACAAGGATAGTGGAGGCATTGGCAGACATGGCAGGACTCTCAAAAATTGAAATCGGGGGATACCGGGCAAGCGAATTTTGCCGGACTCTTGCATGAGTAAGTGGCGCATAGCCACAAGTTCCCGAGCTGATACAAAAAAGAACAGGTCAGTGCGGTGCGGCAAGGATAACCGTTGGCGTCGTCCAATGCGCAGGCGCGTGTAGGAAAATGCCTTCATTTGTGTGAGAAAAATGGATCCATGGCGGGGTTTTGGGGCAAACTCTCGGGTTTTCAACAGTTCGACAAGGCTGCCCCATGTCCTCTCCGTCCTCGGTTGATGAACAACGGTTCCGCAAACTTCTGAGTCGCAACGTCAGCCTGCCGCTGGGCGTCGGCGTGCTCAGCGCCGTGTTCTTCGTCTCGCTGATCACTTATTTGCTGTCGGTCATCCAATGGGTCGAGCACACCGACCGGGTGATCAATAACGCCAATGAAGCGGTGAAGCTCACCGTTGATCTGGAAACCGGCATGCGCGGCTATCTGCTCAGCGGTGACGAGCACTTCCTCGACCCGTATGAGATCGCCAAGCCGCGCATTGATGTTGCCCTCAATACGTTGCTGGAGCTGACCGCCGATAATCCGGTGCAGACCGATCGCCTGCGCCGTTTGCAAGCCTTGCAGGTGGAGTGGGCCAATTACGCGCAGTCGATGATCGATCTGCAGCGCAGCAGCGGTGATTATCGCGGCGCGGTCAAGGCCGGGCGGGGCAAGCGCCTGACCGATGAGATCCGCAAGCAATTCGAGGACGTCATCGAGACCGAGCAAGTGCTGCGCGCCACGCGCAACGAGGATGTGCGTCGCACCACCATCTGGAGCATCACCCTTTATCTGATTTTCATCGTCGGTATCAGTGGGTTGCTGGCCTACATCGGCCGCCGTGATTTGCTCAACCTGTCGACCAACTACAGCGCCAACCTCGCCGCGCAGCTGGCCAGCGCTGAACGCCTCGAGAAACAGGCGTGGCTGCGCAACGGCCAGACACAATTGGCCGAGCAGGTGCTGGGGCAACTGACGCTGAACCTGCTGGGGCGCAACATTCTGCAATTCTGCGCGCAATACCTCGGCACTGCCGTCGCCGCGCTTTATGTGCGTGAAGAGCATGGCGGCCTCAAGCGCGTGGCGACTTATGGTTTCTCCCGCGAGCAGGAAGAGCTCAATCAAACGATCTACAGCGGCGAAGGCATCGTCGGCCAAGTCGCAGAACAAGCGCGCCTGATCCGTCTCGACGCGGTCCCGGGCGACTATTTCAAAGTCAGCTCCGGTCTCGGCGCAGGCCTGCCGCACAGTGTGCTGGTGGTGCCGACCAGCGATGACGATCGGGTCAACGGTGTGATCGAGCTGGGCTTCCTGCGTCCGCTGTCCGAGCGCGACATCGAATTGCTGGAATTGATTGCCGGCAACATCGGCACCTCGATCGAAGCGGCGCGTTACCGTCAGCGCTTGCAGGAAGTGCTCGCCGAAACCCAGCAGCTCAATGAAGAGCTGCAAGTGCAGCAGGAAGAGCTGAAGACTGCCAACGAAGAGCTGGAAGAACAGTCGCGGATTCTCAAGGAATCCCAGGCGCATCTGGAAACCCAGCAAGTGGAGCTGGAGCAGACCAACGAGCAGCTCGCCGAGCAGCGCGATGCGATGGACAAGAAAAACACCGAGCTGAATCATGCGCAGATCCAGCTTGAAGAGCGTGCCGAAGAGCTGCAACGCTCGAGCAAGTACAAGTCCGAATTCCTCGCCAACATGTCCCACGAACTGCGCACGCCGCTAAACAGTTCGCTGATTCTGGCCAAGCTGCTGGCGGAGAACCCGCAGCAGAATCTGTCGGCGGAACAGGTCAAGTTTGCCGAGTCGATCTATTCGGCCGGCAACGATCTGCTCAACCTGATCAACGACATTCTCGACATTTCCAAGGTCGAGGCCGGCAAGCTTGAAGTGATTGCCGAAAACACCCGCGTCGATCGTCTGGTCGACGGCTTGCGCTCGATGTTCGAACCCTTGGCGGCGGACAAGAAACTGGCCTTCAGCGTCGAGGTTCAGCCGGACGCACCGGGCTTGCTGTTCACCGACCGTCAGCGTCTGGAGCAGGTCATCAAGAACCTGCTGTCCAACGCGATCAAGTTCACTGAGCACGGCGCCGTCAGCCTGAGCATCACCGCGCAGCCGAACGATCACATCGCCTTCAGCGTCAAGGATTCCGGGATCGGTATCGCCGCGGATCAGCAGGAAAGTATCTTCGAGGCGTTCCGTCAGGCGGATGGCACCACTAATCGCAAGTACGGCGGCACCGGTCTGGGCCTGTCAATCTCGCGGGATCTGGCAACGTTGCTTGGCGGTTCGATCAGCGTCGACAGCGTGCCAGGGCAGGGCAGCACGTTTACGCTGGTGTTGCCGCGCCAGTATCACGAGTTCGGCGAAACGCCGGCCGCGCCGCTGACGTTCCACCCGGCACCTGTGACGCCTGCGCCAGTTGCTGTTGCGGCTCCGCTCGCATCGGCGATTCCGGCAGTCATCCCGCGCTTTGCCGACGATCGCGACAAGGCACCGTTCGCCACCCGCTGCATTCTGGTGGTGGAGGACGAACCGAACTTCGCCCGTATCCTCTATGACCTGGCCCATGAGTTGGGCTACATGTGTCTGGTCGCCCACGGCGCTGACGAAGGTTACGACCTGGCGCGCGAATTCGTTCCGGATGCGATCCTGCTCGACATGCGCCTGCCGGATCATTCCGGTCTGACCGTGCTGCAACGCCTGAAAGAACGCGCCGAAACCCGGCACATTCCAGTGCACGTGATTTCCGTGGAAGACCGCGTCGAAGCGGCCATGCACATGGGCGCGATCGGCTACGCAGTGAAGCCGACCACCCGCGAAGAGCTCAAGGATGTGTTCGCCCGTCTCGAGGCCAAGCTGACGCAGAAGGTCAAACGCGTGTTGCTGGTCGAAGATGACGATCTGCAACGCGAAAGCATCGCGCGGCTGATTGGCGACGAAGACATCGAAATCACTGCCGTCGGCCTGGCCCAGGACGCCCTGGAATTGCTGCGCACGACCATCTACGACTGCATGGTCATCGACCTCAAGCTGCCGGACATGCTCGGCAACGATCTGCTCAAGCGCATGTCCACCGAGGACATCTGCTCGTTCCCGCCGGTCATCGTTTATACCGGACGCAACCTGACCCGCGACGAAGAGGCCGAACTGCGCAAGTATTCGCGCTCGATCATCATCAAGGGCGCACGCTCCCCGGAGCGATTGCTCGACGAGGTCACACTCTTTCTGCACAAAGTCGAATCGCAGCTGTCCCATGAACGGCAGAAGATGCTCAAGACCGCGCGCAGCCGCGACAAGGTCTTTGAAGGTCGCAAAGTGCTGCTGGTGGACGACGATGTGCGCAACATCTTCGCCCTGACCAGCGCGCTGGAACACAAAGGCGCAGTCGTGGTGATCGGCCGTAATGGCCGCGAAGCGATTGAGAAACTTCATGAAGTCGAGGACATCGACCTGGTGCTGATGGACGTAATGATGCCGGAAATGGATGGCTTCGAAGCCACCATGGAAATCCGCAAGGATCCGCGCTGGCGCAAGCTGCCGATCATCGCGGTGACGGCCAAGGCCATGAAGGACGATCAGGAGCGCTGCCTGCAAGCGGGCGCCAACGATTACCTGGCCAAGCCCATCGACCTTGATCGTCTGTTCTCGCTGATACGTGTGTGGTTACCGAAAATGGAACGCATCTAGTGGAACGCAGCAGTTCAGCCGAGCGCAACAGCGAAATCGAATTACGCTTGTTGATCGAGGCGATTTACCTGAAATACAGCTATGACTTTCGCGACTACTCCGGCGCTTCGATCAAGCGCCGGGTGCAGCACGCGCTGAGTCAGTTCGAGTGCGCGACCATCTCGGCCCTGCAAGAAAAAGTCCTGCACGACCCGACCGCGTTCATGCAACTGCTGCAACTGCTGACGATCCCGGTCAGCGAGATGTTCCGCGATCCGTCGCACTTCCTGGCGATCCGCAACGAAGTGGTGCCGCTGCTGCGCACCTATCCGTCGCTGAAGATCTGGATTGCCGGATGCAGCACGGGCGAGGAGGTCTATTCAATGGCGATCCTGTTGCGCGAGGAAGGCCTGCTCGACCGCACGATCATCTACGCCACCGACATCAACCCGCGCTCGCTGGAGAAGGCCAAGCAAGGGATTTTCTCCATGGAAAACGTCCGTGCCTACACTGCCAACTATCAGCAGGCCGGCGGTCAGCGTTCGTTTGCCGATTACTACACGGCAGCCTACGGCTACGCGATTTTCGACAAGAGCCTGTGCGAGAACGTGACGTTCGCCGACCACAGCCTGGCCACCGACAGCGTGTTCTCCGAAACCCAGTTGATTTCCTGCCGCAACGTGCTGATCTATTTCAACAAGAAGTTGCAGGACCGGGCGTTCGGGCTGTTCCATGAATCGTTATCGCATCGCGGCTTTCTGGTGCTGGGCAGCAAGGAAACCCTGGATTTTTCCAACTATTCGAGCCAGTTCGAGGCGTTGGTCAAACAAGAACGGATCTACCGCAAATCATGAACGACACCCCGAGCCTGCCTCGCATCGAGGCCGTCGTGATCGGCGCCTCCGCAGGCGGTGTCGAGGCGTTGCTGACCCTGCTCGGGCCATTGCGCAAAGGCTATGTGCTGCCGATCATCATCGTTCTGCATCTGCCGGAAGAGCGGCGCAGTCATCTGGCCGAAGTGTTCTCCCGCCGTGTGGCGATGCCGGTCAAGGAAGCTGAAGACAAGCAGGACATTGAAGCCGGCACGGTGTATTTCGCCACGCCCGGTTATCACTTGTCGGTCGAAGCGGATCGCAGCCTGTCGCTGAGCCTGGAGGATCGCGTGCATCATTCGCGGCCGTCTATTGATTACCTGTTTGAATCGGCCGCTGACGTTTACGGCGAGACACTCGCCGCCGTGCTGCTGACCGGCGCCAATCACGATGGCGCGCGCGGGTTGGCCTGCGTCAAGCACTGCGGCGGCCTGACCATTGTTCAAGACCCCGATGATGCACAAGTCGCCACCATGCCCCAGGCTGCACTGAACGTTCTGCAGCCGGATCATGTCCTACCCATTCACGGCATCGGCCGTCTGCTAGTCGAGCTGGAACGAATCGCATGCTGAGTAATATCCAAGCCAAACTGTTGATCGTTGACGATCTGCCAGAAAACCTGCTGGCGCTGGAAGCGCTGATCAAGCGCGAGGATCGCACGGTCTACAAGGCTCTGTCGGCGGACGAAGCACTGTCGCTGTTGCTGCAACACGAATTCGCCATGGCCATTCTCGACGTGCAGATGCCCGGCATGAATGGCTTCGAACTGGCCGAGTTGATGCGCGGCACCGAGAAGACCAAGAACATTCCGATCATTTTCGTCAGCGCCGCCGGCCGTGAACTCAACTACGCGTTCAAGGGCTACGAAAGCGGTGCGGTGGACTTCCTGCACAAGCCGCTGGACATTCATGCGGTGAAGAGCAAGGTCAACGTTTTCGTCGATCTGTATCGCCAGAGCAAGGCCATGAAACAGCAGGTCGAGGCGCTGGAGCAGGCCCGCCGCGAGCAGGAAGCGCTGCTGCAACAACTGCAAAGCACTCAGCTTGAGCTGGAACAAGCGGTGCGCATGCGCGATGACTTCATGTCCATCGTTGCGCACGAGGTGCGCACGCCGCTCAATGGTCTGATTCTTGAAACCCAACTGCGCAAGATGCACCTGGCGCGAGACAACGCCGCGGCATTCACCCTCGACAAGATGCAGGCGATGGTCGACCGCGATGAGCGGCAGATCAAAAGTCTGATCCGTCTGATCGAAGACATGCTCGATGTCTCGCGGATACGCACCGGCAAACTGTCGATCCGCCCGAGTCGTTTCGATCTGGTGCAGTTGGTCAGCAATCTGCTGCAGAACTTTGCTCCGCAAATGGAGGCGGCGGAAACCAGCGTTTCCTTTGAGGCGTCCGAGCCGGTCGAAGGTTGCTGGGACGAGTTCCGCATCGAGCAAGTGGTGTCCAATCTGCTGACCAATGCCTTGCGTTATGGCGGTCGCAGCCCGATTCAGGTGCGCGTCTATCGCGAAGGCGAGGAGGCGCGGGTCGAGGTCCAGGACCACGGCATCGGCATCAGCGCCGAGAACCAGAAGCGTATTTTTCAGCAGTTCGAACGGGTGTCCGCCAAGACGGTGGTGGCCGGGCTCGGGCTGGGTCTGTTCATTTCCGAGCAGATCGTCGCCGCCCATGGCGGCTCCATCGTCGTCGAGAGTGAAATCAACGAAGGCGCCCTGTTTCGCGTTTGTCTGCCGATCCAGGAAAACGGCATATCCGACGCAACCTCTGAGTGACCACACGGTCGTATCAGCAGCTATTGACCGAACAAAGGCTTCCCATGAGCGTAGATGCGCAAGATGTAGTACTCGTCGTCGAAGACGAACCGGTTATCTTGATGGTCCTGACGGATTACCTGTCAGGGCAGGGCTATCGCGTGTTGCAAGCGGAAAATGGCGAGCAGGCTTTCGAGATCCTCGCCAGCAAACCTCACCTGGACATGCTGATTACCGATTTCCGCCTGCCGGGCGGGATCTCCGGCGTGCAGATCGCCGAGCCAGCGGTGAAATTGCGACCGGACCTCAAAGTGATTTTCATCAGCGGCTACCCGCAGGAAATCCGTGAGACCGGCAGCCCGATCACCAGCAAGGCACCGATCCTGGAAAAACCGTTCGATCTGGATGTGTTGCAGGAAAAGATTCAGGAGTTGCTGGCCTGATATGTTGGAGCTGCCGAAGGCTGCGATCTTTTGATTTTGCTTTTTATAGATCAAGGTCAAAAGATCGCAGCCTTCGGCAGCTCCTACAGGCTCAGCTATTGATCATCTCGCGCACCTTGGCGGTGAGCAGATCAAAGGTGAAGGGCTTGGTGATCATCTGCATTCCCGAGTCGAGGAAGCCACCGCGCACCGCCGCGTGCTCGGCATAACCGGTGATGAACAACACTTTCAGACCTGGCCGATATTGCCGACCAACCTCCGCCAGTTGACGACCGTTCATCCCCGGTAGGCCAACATCACTGATCAGCAGGTCGATGCGTTGCGTCGAGTTGAGAATCGGCATGGCGCCGTCGGCATCACCGGCCTCCACGAAGGCATAACCCAACTCACTGAGCACGGCGCTGACCAACACGCGTACAGCCGGATCGTCTTCGACGATGAGTACGGTCTCGCCATCCATCGCATACGGAGCCTGCTGCGAATCCGAGACGGGAATTTCCACTTCCTCACCACGGAAACGCGGCAGGTAGAGTTTTACCGTGGTGCCTTGATCGACTTCACTGTCGATCGACACATGCCCGCGTGATTGCTTGCTGAAGCCATAGATCATCGACAGCCCGAGGCCGGTGCCCTGGCCGATCGGCTTGGTGGTGAAAAACGGATCGAACGCGCGGCTGACCACACTCTGCGGCATGCCGCTGCCGTTGTCAGTGACGCTGAGCATCACGTAATCGCCCGGCTCCAGATTGCTGTAAGCCGCAGTGAAATCGCGATGCAGCACCTGATTGCTGGTTTCCACCACGAGTTTGCCGCCCTCGGGCATCGCGTCGCGGGCGTTGATTACCAGGTTGAGCAGGGCGCTCTCGAGTTGATTGGGATCGGCCTCGGCAACCCAGAGGTCGTCGTCCAGGCGCATCTCCAGATGAATGCTTTCATTGAGGCTGCGTTGCAGCAGCTCGCCCATCGACAGCACCAGCGTGTTCATCTGCACGGCTTTCGGGTCGAGGGATTGCCGACGCGAGAACGCCAGCAAGCGGTGAGTCAGGCCGGCGGCGCGGTTGGCGGAGGTCACGCCTAGATCGATCAGACTGTCGAGGTCTTCGGTGCGGCCCCGGGCCAGACGCCGGCGCAGCAGTTCCAGGCTACCGATGATGCCGGTGAGCATATTGTTGAAGTCGTGAGCAATGCCGCCAGTAAGTTGGCCGACCGCTTCCATTTTCTGCGATTGGCGCAGCGCTTCTTCGTTGTGGCGAAGTTGTGCGGTGCGCTCTTCAACCTGTTGCTCGAGGGTTTCCAGAGTCGATTGCAGGCGTCGTTCGCTTTCACTCAGGTCGATCAGCCGATCGCGTGCTTCATATTGTCGTCGCCGCCCGCGCAGGGCGGCGGAGACCAGACTGACCAGCGTCGCGGGATGGAAGGGGCGCTCGAGAAAAGTCACGTTGCCGAGCAGGGTGCTGAGACGCGACGGCGGACCTTGTTCATCGCCGCCATGATGAGTCAGCAGCACGATGGGCATGTCCGACCACGCGGGTTGCTGGTCAAGGTAGGCGATAAGCCCTTCCAGTTCCGGTCCGCGCAGCGCTTCAGCAGCAATCAGCAGCAACCCGGCGCCGACCTCCAGTTCGGTGCACAGAGCGCCGAGATTCGGCGCCACCATGCCGCCGTAACCGGCTTCGTTGAGAATCATCAACGCGATCTGGCTGTCACGACCCATGGGCGCCAGCACCAGCACCCGCTCGGCCAACGGCGTGTTGACCGTCACAAGCTTTCATCCTCAAGCAATGGATTGCTCGCTCCCATGTAGGTCGGCACGCCACGCAGCACGCCCTGGAAGGATTCCAGCGGTTGGCCGATGGTCATGCCACGCGAGGAAATCCGGTATTCACGGATGGTCGACTCGTGGTTGCCGGTACGTTTTTTGATAATCGAGATCGCCCGGCGGACTTTGCCGAGGGCTTCGAAGTAGCGCAACAGAATCACCGTGTCGGCCAGGTAAGTGATATCGACCGGCGCCTGCATATCGCCGACCAGACCGTGCTGGGCGACCGTCATGAAGGTCGCCGCGCCTTTGCGGTTAAGGTACAGCAGCAGCTCGTGCATGTGCAGCACCAGCGCATTTTCTTCCGGCATCGCCGCTTGATAGCCGTTAATGCTGTCGATCACCACGGTTTTGATACCCAGCTCATCGACGCAACGCCGCACGCGGTGGGACAACTCACCGGGAGACAATTCGGCCGCGTCTACTTGTTCGATCAGCAGATTACCGGTGGCCTGCAAGGCTTTGAGGTCGATGCCCAGATGACGCATGCGTTCGAACAGCAGGCCCAGCTCTTCATCGAAAATGAACAGCGCGGCTTTTTCGCCTCGGGCCACCGCTGCGGCGGCGAAGATCATCGAAATCATCGATTTGCCGGTACCGGCCGGGCCGAGAATCAGCGTGCTGGAGCCGGTCTCGATGCCGCCGCCGAGCAGGGCGTCCATTTGCGGGATGCCGCTGGACAGCTGCAGACGTGGGTAGTCGCCGCGATGTTCCGCCGCTACCAAGCGTGGGAAAACATGGACGCCGTCGCCCATGATGGTGAAATCGTGGAAACCGCCACGGTATTTCTGCCCGCGATATTTGACCACTCGTACGCGACGACGCTCGGCGCCGTAGCTTGGCGTCAGCTCTTCAAGGCGAATCACGCCGTGGGCGACACTGTGCACGGTCTTCTCGAGGGATTCGGTGGTCAGGTCATCGAGCAGCAGAACGGTGGCGTCGTAGCGCACAAAGTAGTGCTTGATCGCCAGAATCTGCCGACGATAGCGTAAGGAGCTCTGCGCCAGCAGGCGGATTTCCGAGAGGCTGTCGAGCACTACGCGGGTCGGCTTGAAGCGTTCGACCACTTCGAAAATCTGCCTGGTCGCCTCGCCCAGTTCAAGGTCCGAGGAATACAGCAGGCTTTGCTGATGCTCGGCATTGAGCAGGCTTTCCGGCGGTGTAAGCTCGAAGATCTTGATGTTTTCGTTCAGCTCCCAGCCGTGGGAGAGCGCACCTTGACGCAGTTCTTTCTCGGTTTCCGAAAGAGTGATGTACAAGCAACGTTCCCCGGCCAGCGCACCGGCGCGGAGGAAATGCAAAGCCACGGTAGTTTTGCCGGTTCCGGGTTCCCCCTCGAGCAAAAACACATGGCCGCGAGACAGGCCACCGGCAAGGATGTCATCCAGACCTACAATGCCGACGGCGGCCTTTGCACTGATCAACTCGTTTGATGTAGTCAAAAAACGCCCTCTTATGACTAGGGTAATCCGGCGGCTGGCTTAAGTGAGCCGCCTGAATAACTTGACCTCAGGGCATGTTCACGGTTCCGCTTTTTCTTTCGACAGGTGGTTGATCGCACCCGCTGTACCTTGATCAAAGACCTTGTTGCAGGGCCGGGTCGTCCGGATTCAGCTGCTCCAGTTGCGCCAGCAGAATCTGCACATTCTGCAGCTGGCCGCTTTCTTTCCAGTAGTTGATCAGCAACACCCGCGCCTTGCGGTCGGCGGGGTGGCGCTGGACGATTTCCTGCAGTTGTTTCTGCGCCGCTTCCAGTTCTTCCGCGCTGTGCAGGGTGGTGGCGAGGTCGTAGCGATAATCCTTGTTGTCCGGTTCCAGTTCGACCGCTTTGGACAGGCCGAGCAGGGCATATTCGCGCTGGCCATGGTGCAGCAGCCACAGACCGAGGGCATGTTGCAGATAGGCCGAATCGGGCTGCGCCTTGAGTTGGCGGGCGAGCAACTGGCGAGCGGCATCGCTCTGGCCCTGGCGGTCGAGCACATCGATCTGCATGACCAGCGCCGGCAGGTTGCCCGGTTCCAGACGCAGGGTGTTGTCCAAAGCCTGTTGGGCCTGCTTGTATTCGGCGTTGTGAATATAGAGACGGGCCAGTTGCGCATAGTTGGCGGCGCTTTCCGGCTGGCTTTCCAGGGTCTGTTGCCAGCCGTCGATGGCCTGCTGTAGCGGTGCGAAATACAGGCCGAGCTCGTCCGGGGCCAGGCCGAGCAGGGCATTGATCGCGGCGAAACGGACAGTTTGCTCTTCATCATCGAGCAACGGTCCTAGCAGCAGACTGCGTTGCCCGCCGGGCACCAGACCGACGATGCTTTTGATCGCTGCGACGCGCACTTGCGGCGCTTCGTGATGCAAGTCGATGTCCGCCAGCTTCAACGCCTGCGGACTGGGGTAATTGGGCAGCTCGCCATGCAGCCAGACCCGGCGCTTGACCGAGATGTCCGGGCGGCCCAATTGCTGGTACAACTGGCGCGCCGCACCGGGTTCACCGGTGCGCGCGGCGTTCAGCGCTTCGCTGTAGCCATGTTTGATAGCATCGGGGATGGTCGGAGTGCTGCTGCGCCAGGACAGCCAGACGACGCCGAGGATCAGTACTAGGCCTAGGCCGATCAGCAGGTTGCGGCGGGACTGAGTCATGCGGGTTTCCGAAAGCTTCGAACTTGAGCAGAGCGGCAAGCTTCGTTCAGCTTGGCGCGTGAGTCAAACCGTTGCCAGCGAATCGTCCTACAACACGTGTCGACTGTGAAATCCGTCAGGCTTTTGCTGCAATGTCTACGCTTGCAGAAGTCGTTTTAAAGAGAGTGCCCATGTCTGCGCTGTACACCTATTTCAAGGCTTTGATCCATCCCGGTCAGGCTGTTCTGCTGTTTGCCCTGCGGACCATCGCCGCCGGGCTGTTGACCCTTTATCTGGCGTTCATCTTCGATCTCGAACAGCCGAAGTGGTCAATCATGGCCGTGGTGATCGTCAGCCAGCCACTGGCAGGGATGGCACTGGCGCGCAGTTTCGGCCAGGTGATCGGCACCACCGTGGGTGCGGCGGTGGCGGTGCTGATCATGGCGATTTTCCCTCAGGCGCCGCTTCCGTTCATCACGACATTGGCGTTGTGGCTGGCGCTGTGCACGGCGGGCGGCACCTTGCTGCGCTACACCAGTTCCCAGGCGTTCGTGCTCAGTGGCTACACCGCAGTGGTGGTGGCCTTGCTGGCAATCCCGGATCAGGAAGGCACGTTTTTGCTAGCGGTCACCCGCGTCACCGAAACCCTGCTGGCCGTTGCCTGCGTTTGCGTGGTGAGCCTGCTCACAGCCCGGCCTGAAGCAGTGGCCAAAGGTTATTTCGCCAAAATCGATCAGGTGATCAAACTGACCGCCAGCCACGCCGCCGAAGTGCTTCGCACGGAAGAAAGCGAAGCCGATTTCCAGCGTCGGCAGATGCAGCTGCTCGGTGAGATCAGCGCACTGGAAGGTTTGCGACGTCATTTGTATTTCGATGCCCCACGTTTGCGCAGTGCCGACAACCTGGTATTGCTGCTCGGCAATCAACTGATGCTGCTGACCTCGCGACTCACCGCGCTGCGTCATCAGCGTGAATTGCTCATCGAGCGCTGGGAGGGCGATCTGCCGCTGGAGGTCCAGCAGTTGCGTGCCGAGGAACTGGCGTTGCTTGAGCAGCTGGCGCAACAGGGCCGCGCGCTGTCTGGCGCCGATCGGCAGCGTTTCGTCACCTTGCAGCAACAGTTCGAAGCATTGGCGTACAAGGCCGAGCAGCAGACCGAGAACATGAGCGCGACCCTGCGTTCATTGGCATGGGCGCTGCGGTGGGAGCAGGCGCGCCTGTTGCAGCAACTTGAGCAGATCCTCGAACTCAGCGACGCGATTCAGGAAGGGCGCCCGGCCAGTTGTCTCTATCGCGGCCAGAGCAGTCCGTTGCATCTGGATTTCACCCTGGCCTCGATGAATGCGATCCGTGCCTTTACCGCGCTGTTGGTCAGCGGGTTGATCTGGATCGAAACGGCGTGGGATGGCGCGCGCGGCGGGATGATTCTGGTGGGGATTCTCTGTTCGTTGATGGCGACTTTTCCGCGTCCGCTGATGGCTGCGCAAAGCTATGCGCGCGGCCTGGGCCTGGCACTGCTGGTATCGGCGTTCTATCAATTCATGCTGGTGCCGGCGATCAGCGATTTCGAGCTGCTCGCGTTGCTGCTGGCGCCGCTGCTGTATGCCATTGCCGTGGGCATTTCCAGTCCGGCCACCGCCGGTATCGGCATGGGTCTTGGCCTGTCCAGTTTTCTCATGCTCGGACCGCAAAATACCGGCACTGGCCAGAACACGGCGATTCAATGGTTCGAATTCGCCGGCGCCTACGTCAGCGCAGCGATGCTGGCCCTGATCGTTTATGCGCTGATCTTCCCGTTCCGCCCGGCCTTGCGCATCCGCCGCCTGTACGGCGAAGCGCGGGAGCAGGTGTACCAACTGAGCAAAATGCCGGCGACCGATGAACAACAATTCGCTTTCGAGAGTCGGATGACCGATCGCCTGACCAGCATGCTCGGCCTGCTGCCAGCGGCGAACGATCGTGCCATGCAGCGCTTGTATGAAATCAGCCTGGCATGCGTGGCCTTGGGCGTGGCCATGCATCAGCTGCGGCAGCAGGCGCAGAACAACGCACTACTTACCGATGCGTTCGGCCAACGCCTGGCGTCGGCGTTGCGCAAGACTGGTCGTTTGGTTGCCGGTCGCGACGATGTCCAGCTTGCGGCGCTGCTGGCCACGTTGCACCAACTCGGAGATGAGCTGGACGAGCTGCACGCCGCCAGTCATGAACATCTATGGTCGGTGTTTCGTATGCGTGTGGCGCTGCTGATTGTCGTGTCGTTCCTCGAGCGGCACGGCGATTATTTGCAACCTCAAGGCCTGGAAGGAGAACCGCAACTTGCCCATTGATTTCGAAATTGGCGGCGTTTATCTGCCGCCGATTGCCCAGGCACTGTTACTGGCGATTCCGATTTTCATGTTGCTGGACTGGTGTCTGCGGCGCCTCGGCGTGCTGCGCCTGGTGTGGCATGAAGCACTGTTCGAAGGCGCGCTGTATGCCTGTGTCTGCGCCACGCTGATTCTGTTGATGGGAGCCTGATGTCTTGAAAGCACTAGTTGCACGAATGATGACCGTGGCAGTGGTGATCCTGGCGATCGTCCTCGGCTGGTTCGCCTGGGAGTATTACACCCGGGCGCCGTGGACGCGGGATGCCCGGGTGAGGGCAGATGTGGTGACGCTGTCGGCGGATGTCTCGGGGGGTATCGTCAAACTGGCGGTGCAGGACAACCAGCATGTCGACAAGGGCCAATTGTTGCTGGAGATCGATCCGGCGCGCTATCAACTGGCGGTCGAGCATGCCCGGCGTTCGGTGGAAGTGTCCAAGGCGTCGCTGGGGCAATCGCAAGCGGCAATCGTCGCCAGTGAGGCGTTGCTCAAACAACGTCAGAGCGAGGAGCGCCGCCGCCGTACGCTGAAGCAGGGCTTCGCGATTTCTGGTGAAGAATGGGAGAAGGCCAGTACCGACGTAGCGGTTGCCCAGGCGGATCTATTGCGCAATCAGGCCAACCTCGGGCTGGCCGAAGCCAATGTGCAACTGGCAATTGCCGCGCTGACCCAAGCCGAACTGGACTTGCAGCGCACCCGCGTTGAATCGCCAGTGAGCGGCTATGTCACCAACCTGCTGACCCGCCAAGGTGATTACGCACAGGCGGGCGGGGCACTGCTGGCGCTGGTCGACAGCGATTCCTTTTATGTCAGCGGTTACTTCGAGGAAACCAAGTTGCCGCGAATCGAGGAGGGTGATCGGGTACGCATTCAATTGATGAGCGGTGAGCGTTTCGGCGGCACGGTAGAAAGCATCGCCTTTGCCATCGCTGACCGCGAAAACGCGCCGGGCAGTCGTCTGCTGGCAAACATCAACCCGAGTTACACCTGGGTGAAACTGGCGCAACGGGTGCCGGTGCGCATTGGCATTGATGGTGACTTTGCCGGCAAGCATCGCCTGCGCGCCGGTACCACCGCCACCGTCACCGTCCTGGAACCCTGATCCCCGGTAGGAGCTGTGTTGATCGTTCCCACGCTCCGCGTGGGAATGCAGCCCGTGACGCTCCGCGTCACTGGACGCGGAGCGTCCCTTGAGGCATTCCCACGCGGAGCGTGGGAACGATCAACAAGAAACCTTGTGCTGCACAAAGGCATAAAAAAACCCCGCGACCGAATGATACGCGGGGCAAAAAATTTGGTTGGTTGCGGCCAACCAAAGGAGCTCTTTAACAATCTTTACTTGCTGGCAACTGTCTCCGGTTGCCAGCCACCGCCGAGGGCCTTGTAGATTGCGACGATGCCGCGATACAGCTCGACTTCGGCCTGGGCCTGAGTGTCTTCGGCGTTCAGGCGCTCACGCTGGGCGTCGAGCAGGACGAGGAAATCGGTGGTGCCTTCGCGATAGCGGATTTCCGCCAGATCGGCAGCCTTGCGGCTCGATTCGCTCTGACGGATCAGCGAGATCAGACGTTGCTGACGCTTGCCGTAATCGCTGAAGGCGTTTTCCGATTCTTCGAGAGCCAGCAGTACTTGTTGCTCGTAGTTGGCCAGCGCGCCTTCGGCGTCAGCGTCGGCGCCGCGCAAACGAGCGCGAACGCTACCGAGGTCAAACGCCGCCCAGGTGATGCTTGGGCCGAGCGCCCAGGCGTTGGCCGCCGAAGAACCGATCTGCGAACCACGCCCGGCGGTCCAGCCGAGGAAGCCGCTGAGGCTGACCCGGGGAAACAGATCGGCCTTGGCCACGCCGATACGCGCGGTGGCCGAAGCCAGTTGCCGTTCGGCGCTGAGGATGTCCGGACGACGTTGCAGCAGTTCACCCGGATCACCGATCGGCAGCGCCTTGGCGATGGCCGGCAGGTCTTTCGGGCTCAGGTCGACGGTCAGCTTGTCCGGGCGTTCGCCGAGCAGGGTGGCGATACGGTTTTTCTGCCGAACCTGTTCCGCCTGCAACTGCGGCACGGTGGCTTCGACGTTGGCCAGACGCGCATCGGCGCGCTCGACATCAAGCTGATCACCGACACCGGCGTCACGCAGGCTGATGGTGATCTTGCGCGACTCCTGCTGGTTGTTCAGGTTGGCCACGGCGATTTTTTCCCGCAGCTGGGCGCCGCGCAGTTGACCGTAGGCGTCGACCAGTTCGGCAATCATCGTGACTTGCAGTTGGTACAGATCGGCTTCGGCGGCCTGCTGGTCGGCATCACTGGCTTCCAGATTGCGCTGGATGCGGCCGAACAGGTCGAGCTCCCAGGCCATGTCCAGACCGAGGTCATAGCGTTCGCTATTGACCCGGTCGGTGGTCTGGCCGGGAATCTGGCCCTTGCCCAAGTCACTGCTGGCGCGGCTGGTGATGGTCGGCATCGCGTCGTTGCTGGCGTCGTCGCGGATTGCCCGGGCGGCTTTCCAGCGGGCGAACGCCACGCGCAGTTCACGGTTGCCTTGCAGCGACTGGCTCACCAACTGGTTCAGGGTCGGATCATCGAATTGCTGCCACCAGATGCCTTCGAATTTCGAGCGGTCGAAGTTCTTTTGTCCGGCGGCGCCGTCGGTGGCGGTGGTGATATTGGCCGCCTCCGTGGCTGGGGTCTTGTAGTCGGGGCCGACGGCGCAGGCGCTGAGGGCCAGCACCAGCAGACTCGGCAGGAAGACTTTCAGACTCATTGTTGCGCCTCCAATTGCAGGGCTTTGGCTGCTTTGCGCTGCTCGCCGCGTTCGACAAAGTTACGGATCAGTACGTAGAACACTGGCGTCAGCAGCAGACCGAAGAAGGTCACCCCGAGCATCCCGGAGAACACCGCCACACCCATGGCGTGACGCATCTCGGCACCGGCTCCGCTGGAGAACACCAGTGGCACCACACCCATGATGAACGCGAACGAGGTCATCAGAATCGGCCGCAGACGCAGGCGGCAGGCTTCCAGTACCGCTGCGAGCGGGTCGAGGCCTTCTTCCTGTTTATCCTTGGCGAACTCGACGATGAGAATCGCGTTTTTACAGGCAAGTCCCACCAGTACGATCAAGCCGATCTGGGTGAAGATGTTGTTGTCACCGCCGGAGATGATCACACCGGTAATGGCCGACAGCAGGGTCATCGGTACGATCAGGATCACCGCCAGTGGCAGGCTCCAGCTTTCGTATTGTGCGGCGAGCACCAGGAACGCCAGCAGTACGCAGAGCGGGAACACGAACAGCGCGGTGTTGCCGGACAGAATCTGCTGGTAGGTCAGGTCGGTCCACTCGTAGGTCATGCCGTTCGGAAGTTCTTCCTTGAGCAGTTTCTCGATGGCTTTTTCTGCCTGGCCAGAGCTGTAGCCCGGGGCTGCGGCACCGTTGATTTCAGCGGTGATGAAGCCGTTGTAGTGCATCACGCGGTCCGGCCCCGAGGTGTCGCTGACCTTGATGAAGGTCGCCAGCGGGATCATTTCGCCTTTGTTGTTGCGTACTTTCAGCTGACCGATCTGATCGGATTCAAGGCGGAACTGCTGTTCGGCCTGAACGTTGACCTGATAGGTGCGCCCGAAGCGGTTGAAGTCGTTGGCATACAGCGAACCCAGATAGATCTGCAGGGTGTCGAAGATGTCGCTGACGGCCACGCCATGGGTCTTGGCTTTTTCGCGGTCGATGGCGGCATCGACCTGCGGCACGTTCACCGTGTAGCTGGTGAACAGGCCGGCCAGTTCCGGCACATTGTGGCTCTTGTTGATGATGTTCATGGTTTCTTTGTACAGCTCGTCGTAACCGAGGTTGCCCCGGTCTTCGATCTGCAGGCGGAAACCGCCAATGGTGCCCAGGCCTTGTACCGGCGGTGGTGGGAAGATCGCCATGTACGCTTCCTGAATGTTCGCGTACTGGCCGTTCAAGGCGCCGGCAATCGCACCGGCGGACATGCTCGGGTCTTTACGCTCGTCGAACGGTTTCAGCGTCACGAAGACGATGCCGGCGTTCGGGCTGTTGGTGAAGCCGTTGATCGACAGGCCCGGGAACGCTACGGCGCTTTCCACGCCCGGCTGTTTCAGCGCGAGGTCGGACATGCGCTTGATCACGTCTTCGGTGCGATCCAGGCTCGCGGCATCCGGCAATTGCGCGAAGGCCACCAGGTATTGCTTGTCCTGGCCGGGTACGAAACCTGTCGGCGTGCTGGAGAAACCGAAGAAGGTCAGCACCATCAGGCCTGCATACACCAGCAGGGCGATGCCGCTGCTGCGGATGACCCGGCGCACGGTGCCGACGTAGCCATGACTGGCACGGTCGAAGAAACGGTTGAACGGACGGAACAGCCAGCCACCGAAGATTCTGTCGAGCACTTTCGAGAAGCGGTCTTTCGGCGCGTCGTGACTTTTCAGCAGCACAGCAGCCAGCGCTGGCGACAGGGTCAGCGAGTTGAACGCCGAGATCACTGTAGAGATCGCGATAGTCAGTGCGAACTGTTTGTAGAACTGCCCGGTGAGGCCGGAAATGAATGCCGCCGGAATGAACACGGCACACAGCACCAGTGCCGTGGCCACGATCGGCCCGGTCACTTCACGCATGGCGCGCTTGGTCGCTTCGACCGGCGTCAGTCCGAGTTCGATGTTCCGTTCGACGTTCTCCACCACGACGATGGCGTCGTCCACCACGATACCGATGGCCAGCACCAAGCCGAACAGCGATAGGGCGTTGAGCGAAAAGCCGAACAGGTGCATGACCGCAAACGTACCGATCAACGATACCGGCACTGCCACCAACGGAATGATCGAGGCGCGCCAGGTCTGCAGGAACAGAATCACCACCAGCACCACGAGGATCAGCGCTTCGAACAGGGTGTGCACCACCGCCTCGATCGAACCACGAACGAAGATCGTCGGGTCATACACGATGCTGTAATCCATGCCCTGCGGGAAGCCTTTCTTCAGCTCTTCCATCTTGCCGCGCACTTCGTTGGAAATGTCGATGGCGTTGGAACCGGGACGCTGGAAGATCGGGATCGCCACCGCCGGCTGATTGTTCAGCAGCGAGCGCAAGGCGTATTGGCTGGAACCCAGTTCAATGCGTGCAATGTCCTTCAGGCGAGTGATCTCACCGTCGTCGCCTGCGCGGATGACGATGTTCTCGAACTCTTCTTCGGAAACCAGACGGCCTTGAGTGTTGACCGACAGCTGGAAGCTTTGCGCGGTCGGGGCAGGGGGCGCGCCCAGTTGACCGGCGGCGACCTGACGGTTCTGCTCGCGAATCGCGGTCACCACATCGGTGGCGGTCAGATTGCGCGAAGCGGTCTTGTTCGGATCGAGCCAGACACGCAACGAGTAGTCGCCCATACCGAACAACTGCACGTCACCGACACCACCCAGGCGAGCGAGCTCATCCTTGATGTTGAGGATTGCGTAGTTGGACAGGTAGAGCATGTCGTAGCGCTTGTCCGGTGAGGTCAAGTGCACAACCATGGTCAGGTCGGGCGAAGCCTTGTCGACGGTGATACCGATGCGCGTCACTTCCTCGGGAAGCTTCGGCTCGGTCCGGGTCACCCGGTTCTGCACCTGCACCTGCGCGTTGTCCAGGTCAGTGCCCAGGGCGAAGGTGATGGTCAGGGTGATCTTGCCGTCAGCGGTCGATTGCGAGGACATGTACAGCATGTTCTCGACGCCGGTGATGGCCTGCTCCAGCGGAGCGGCCACGGTTTCACCGATGACTTTGGGGTTTGCCCCCGGGAAGTTGGCGCGCACGACCACGGTCGGCGGCACGACTTCCGGGTATTCGCTGATCGGCAACTGGAACAGCGAGATCGCACCGGCGATCAGGATCAACAGCGACAGCACCGCTGCGAAGATCGGCCGGGAAATGAAGAATTGGGAAAAATTCATCGGAGTTGTCGTCCCTTAACCGCGTGGGGTCGTAGCAGCCAGCTTCGCAGCCGAACCCGATGCACCCTTGGCAGGGGCAACTTTGGGCAGGTTGCTGGCTTCCAGCGCTTGACGTTGTTGAGCGAGGGCGGCGAGGGTCTGCTCGCTGGCCATCGGAATCACTTCAGGGGTGACCGGTGAGCCAGGACGAACCCGTTGCAGACCCTTGACGATGATGGTGTCGTCCTTGTTCAGACCGTTGCGGACGATGCGCAGGCCTTCGATTTTCGGACCGAGTTCAACGGCGCGGTAGGCGGTCTTGTTGTCGCCATCCATCACCAGCACGAACTTCTTGCCCAAGTCAGTGCCCACGGCTTCGTCATTGATCAGCATGGCGTTGTAGGTGCCGCTGCCGACCAGCTTCAAGCGAGCGTAAAGGCCAGGGGTGTAGGTGCCGTCAGCGTTGTCGAATACGGCGCGACCACGGATGGTGCCGGTTTTCGGATTGACCTGGTTGTCGACGAAGTTCATCTGGCCGAGGTGCGGGTTGCCGTCTTCGTTGGACAGGCCCATGTACACCGGCGTGGTGGCGCCGCGTTGGCCGTTGCGGGCCAGTTGGGTGTATTTGAGGAACACGCGTTCGTCGGCGTCGAAGTAGGCGTAGACCTTGTCGGTGGAGACGACGCTGGTCAGCGCGGTGGTGTCGGCGGTCACCAGGTTGCCGGCAGTGATTTCGGCGCGGCTGACGCGGCCGCTGATCGGTGCGGTCACGCGGGTGAAGCTCAGGTTCAGTTTGGCCAGGTCCAGTTGTGCCTGCAGGGCACCAACCGCGGCGCGGGCCTCTTGGGCAGCGCTGGTGCGCGAGTCGGCCAGTTCAGCGGAAATGGCGTTGCTGGTACGCAGGCGTTCGCCGCGAGCGGCTTCGTTTTCGCTGCGAGTGGCGGTGGCGCGGGCTTGAGCAACCAGAGCTTCGAGGCGGCGTACCTCGGCCTGGAACGGACGCGGGTCGATCTGGAACAGCAGGTCGCCTTTCTTGACCAGCGCGCCTTCGGTGAATGCGACCTGATCGATCTGGCCCGAAACCCGTGGCCGGATTTCAACGGTTTCCGGCGCTTCGAGGCGCCCGGTAAATTCATCCCACTCGTTGACCGGTTGTTCCAGCACCTTGGCCACGCTGACTTTGGCAGCGGGCGGGGCGCCGGCAGTCTCCGGAGTTTTGCCGCAGGCACTCATCACCAGTACGGCCAGCATGGCCAACGGGAAGCGCAAATGTTTGAGTGATTGTTCCATGGATGCAATCCGCCGAAGTATTGAAGATGGGCGGATGATGCTCGGCGCGGGTGTGATGGCACGAATCGAATGAAGCAAAGGTAACTATCATTCGGAATGATATAAGCGCCGAGGCAGCCCTCTAGCATGCACCTTTCGTTAGGGGGCTATCAATCGGCCTGAAGGCAATTCTGTGTTGCTTGATCTGCAATGATTGCGACCGAAGCTGCGCGCGGAGGACTATCCGGCGATTAAATGCCTCGCTGTTATCAGCACCTCGCCCACTTGCCGGAGCAATACGCCAATGTCGCGGAACGGGCAACCAAAGGAGTTTCGCTCTAACATGAGCGTCACCTCATGCTCTGACATTTACCGTCCCCGGATCATTTTTATGCGAGACCTGCCCCCGACCGCGACCCTGCGGGCTTTCGAAGTGGCCACCCGGCACCCGACGTTCACGGCTGCCGCTCAAGAACTGCACGTAACCCAAAGCGCCGTCAGTCATCAGCTCCGGCACCTTGAAGAACTTTGGGGCTTGCAATTGTTCGAGCGCGGCAAGGCGTTACGCCTTACAACAGCGGGGGCGACGCTGGCGCCGATCGTGCGCGAATTTTTCATGAGCCTTGAAGCAACGCTGGAGGATCTGCGCGAGCAAAAGGACAGGGTTCGCCTGACCGTCAGCACCACCTATTCGTTCGCGTTGAAGTGGCTGCTGCCACGCTTGCCGAACCTGTCGCGCCTGCACCCGGAGCTGTTGGTGTCGCTGGATACCACGGACACGATCATCCATTTCGCCAGCGGCGAAGCTGATGTCGCCATTCGTTTGGGCAAGGGCAATTATCCCGGTCTGTATTCGGAGTTCCTGTTCGGTGAGCAGGTGTTTCCCGTGGCCAGTCCCGAACTGCTGCAGCGCGTCGGCAGGCCGGGCAGTCCCGCCGATTTGCTGCAGATGCCGTTGCTGATTCGCGACGGCGCCGAGCTGGCGCCAAAATGGGAAGCGTGGTTTGAGTCCGTCGGGCTGGCATTTTCGCCGCTGCGCGAAAGCGTAAGGTTTGGCGACACCAACATGACTGTCGAAGCTGCATTGCTCGGCCAGGGTGTGGCGCTGGTGCGCAGCGGCCATGTCGAAAATGAAATCGGCGACGGCCGCTTGGTAAGGCTGTTCGATGTGCCGTTCACATCGCCGCTTGCCTATTATTTCGTCTGTCCCAAAGGTATCGAAGCCCAGCCGCATATCCTCAACTTTCGCGAGTGGTTGCTCAGTGAGGCGTTGAAAGTGCAGGGCGCGCAGCACTGAGTCATGAGGTATTGCTCATGACTGGATGAAGAGACTTCTCTGTAATGTGGGCTGCGGCGATGACTAAAATGCCGCATGCCAATCCATCTCGTACTCCTCGTTCTGTTCGCCGCGCTCCTGCACGCCAGCTGGAACGCGCTGCTGCGCGGCGGTGCCGATCGGCTCTGGTCGATGACGATAATGTGCGTGGCCATCGCCATCGTCTGCCTCATCGCCACCTTTTTCATGGCCGCGCCTGCACCTGAGAGCTGGGGGTATGCGCTGCTCTCGGCACTGCTGCATGTCGGCTACAACCTGTTTCTGGTGCGCAGCTATCGGGTCGGCGACCTTGGGCAGATCTATCCGATTTCCCGCGGCTCGTCACCGGCGCTTATAACCCTCGGCGCCGCGCTGTTTGCCGGCGAAACCATAACCCCCGGCGAACTGCTCGGCATCAGTCTGGTATCCGGCGGAATCATTTCCCTGGCCTTTCGCGGGCGCAGCCTGTCGGTGCCGAGCCTGCCGTATGCGCTGGGCACCGGTTGTTTCATCGCTGCCTACAGCGTGGTCGATGGCATTGGCGCGAGACTGTCGGGGGCGCCGCTGGCTTACACGGTTTGGATGAGCGCACTGTGGGGCGTGCTGATGCCGCTGGTGTATATCGGCCTGCGCGATGCTCGCAGTCTGTTTTCCGTACGGCCCGGCATGCTCGCCGCTGTGGTCGGCGGACTGGTCTCGCTGCTGGCCTACGCAATCGTTATCTACGCCATGAACGAAGCGCCACTGGGCGCGGTGTCGGCCTTGCGCGAAACCAGCGTGTTGTTTGCCGCATTGCTCGGCTATTTGTTCCTCGGTGAAAAGCTCACCGTCCGCAGGATGCTGGCATGCGTGGTCATCGCCAGCGGCGCCATCATCATCGGCTAAGACAGCCCAACTGCTCAGGAGAACGTCGCATGGATAACGTTTCGCAGGCCCCGCTGATTCTGATCACCGGCGGCAGTCGCGGAGTCGGCGCCGCCACCGCAAGGCTCGCTGCCGCGCAAGGCTACGACGTCGCCATCAGCTACGTCGCCAACGAGTCCGCCGCACTGGCGGTGGCCGCCGATGTAGAAGCATTGGGGCGCAAAGGCCTCGCGGTGCGTGCTGACAGTGCTGACCCCGAGCAGGTTGCTGAACTGTTCTTGGCTATCGATCGTTTATTCGGGCGTATCGACGTTCTGGTCAATAACGCTGGCGTTCTGGCGAAACAGTCGCGCATGGAAGACCTTGGCTTTGCACGCATGCAACGCATCTTCGCGGTCAATGCTCTGGGACCGATCCTGTGCGCGCAGCAGGCGGTGAAGCGCATGTCTCTGCGCCACGGCGGAGCGGGTGGCGTGGTGATCAATATTTCGTCTGCCTCGGCGCGCCTGGGCAGCCCGAATGAATACGTCGACTACGCAGCGTCGAAAGGCGCGCTGGAAACCTTCACCATCGGCTTTGCCAAGGAAGTCGCGCGCGAGGGTATTCGGGTCAACTGCATTCGCCCGGGGCACATCTATACCGACATGCACGCCAGCGGCGGCGAGCCGGGGCGGGTGGATCGCGTGAAGGAGTCGATCCCGATGGGCCGGGGCGGACAGCCGGAAGAGGTGGCGCGGGCCATCTTGTGGCTGGCCAGCGCGGAGGCCTCCTTTGTCACGGGTACTTTTCTGGATGTGACGGGTGGCAAGTAGGTCCGGCTACAGGCTATCCGGATCCCCAAAAAACATCTGAATCCGCGACCTCAACCACCGCTCTCCCGGGTCGTTATCCTGCGAGCCACGCCAAGCCATGTGCAGTTCAAACGTACGCGTCGGCAGTGGCGGATCCTCAGCACGCAGACCGCCGGCTGCCGTCAGTGCCTCAGCCGTGTAATCCGGCACGGTCGCGACGATATCGGTGCCCGCCAGCAGCGTGCCCAGTCCGTTGAACTGTGGCACCGCCAGCACCACGTGTCGTTTGCGTCCGAGTTTTTCCAGTTCTTCATCGACAAAACCACTGAGGTCGCCAGCGAACGACACCAGTGCGTGCGGTCGGGCGCAATAGTCGTCGAGGCTCAACGGCCCCGGCACGGTGTCGGCGCGCAGCAGCTTCGGTGCGCTGCGGCGCAGGACCTTGCGCTTGGCGTTGGCCGGCAGGTCGGTGGTGTAGCTGACGCCGATGGAAATCTCGCCGGAGGCCAGCAGGCCCGGCATCAAGATGTAGTTGACCCGCCGCACTACGAGGACGATGCCCGGTGCTTCGGCGCGCAGGCGCTTGAGCAGCATGGGCAGCAGGGCGAATTCGACGTCGTCGGACAAACCGATGCGGAACACCGACGTGCTGGTCGCCGGATCGAAATCGGCGGCACGACTGACCGCAGTCGAGATCGAATCAAGGGCGGGCGAGAGCAGGGCGAAGATTTCCACCGCGCGGGCGGACGGCTCCATGCTGCGGCCGGTGCGGACAAACAAGGGATCGTCAAACAGGCTGCGCAGGCGCGACAGCGCCGCACTGATAGCCGGTTGGCCGAGGAACAATTTTTCCGCGGCCCGAGTCACACTGCGTTCGTGCATCAATGTTTCGAACACGATCAGCAGGTTCAGGTCGACACGACGCAGGTCATTACGATTCATCTGGAGTCCTGGCAGAGTCATCAAACTTGACGAGGGCGGCCATATGAGAACAATGGCCGGCATGAATCTTACGGGGAAAGGCTGGTACTCTGCACCGGAAAATTCAGCTTTACTGCGACGGTGGCAGGCCTTTTTTCATGGAATTTGCCAATGCCGCCCTTGATGCGGAATCAATGACAGGCATGTCGACTATTAATAGCCACTGATGGTCTTGGGTCGAAAGCCCAGATAGAGTTCATGGCATTAGAGGTTACTTTGACGAGGTTTGCGATGTCCCGCACGATCCGTTTTCACAAGTTTGGTCCGGCCGAGGTGCTCAAATGCGAAGAGCATGCGGCTGCTCAGCCAGGTCCTGGCGAAGTGCAGGTGCGTGTCGAGGCAATCGGCATCAGTTGGTACGACACCCTGTGGCGCCAGAATCTGGCATCGTCCCAGGCACGTCTGCCTTCGGGCCTCGGTCATGAAATGGCTGGCGTGGTCACTGCGGTGGGCGCTGATGTCGACGACCTGTCTGTTGGCGACAAAGTGGCCAGTTTTCCCGCGGAAAGCCCGAACGACTATCCGGTATACGGCGAGTCGATCGTCCTGCCGCGCACCGCGCTGACTCGTTATCCAGATGTGCTCAGCCCGATCGAAGCGAGCGTGCATTACACGCCGCTGCTGATCGCCTACTTCGCTTATGCCGATCTGGCACGGGTCAAACCCGGTCAATTTGCGCTGGTGACTGACGCCAGCCACTGCGCCGGCCCGTCGTTTGTGCAATTGGGCAAGGCTCTGGGTGTGCGAGTGATCGCCGCGACCAAATCGGCGGAGGAGCGGGAGTACCTGCTGTCCCTCGGTGCGGAGAAGGTCATCGTCACCGAAGAGGAAGATCTGTTGATGCGCATCAACAAGATTACCGACAACCGCGGCGTCGATGTGGTATTCGATGGTCTTGGCGGTCCGCAGATGTCGTTGCTCGGCGATGTGCTGGCGCCACGCGGCAGTCTGGTGCTGTACGGCCTGCAAGGTGGTAACCAGACTCCGTTTCCGGCGTGTGCAGCGTTCCAGAAGAACATTCAGTTCTTTGTGCACTGCATCGGCAACTTCACCGGCAAGCCGGAGCTGGGCATTGTCCAGGACCACGTCGCTCTGCAGCGTGCGCTGCGTGACATCAACCAGTTGACCGCTGACCGCGTGCTCCTGCCGCTCAAGACGCGTGTATTCCCGTTCAACGAGTTCGTCGAAGCGCATCGCTACATGGACGAATGCCCATGCCGCGAGCGAGTGGCCCTGCAAGTGGCAACCGCGTAAATCCGCTCATCAGAGTCCGTGGCCGCCACGGACTCTTTTCTGTTTAGATCCTCCGCTGACAGTAAACCCTTCCCGATATCGAAGCATCGGCCCTTCAGCAACTGAACTGGTTTTTGCCTTCGATCTGTATCTTCTAATCACACTATAAGCACTGATAATTGAATGATTACTTTCATCTCAAGGAATGAGCTATGGCTGTGCATTCAATTTGTCCAAGGCAATATCAAATGGCTGGCTCGGCTGGCTTCGCCAATTTCTGTTTAATTGCTGTAGGGCGTTTCGGAAGTTGCTTCTGCTTTTCTTGTAATGATTTGTCGTGGGACGTTGTGGGAAGTTTCCTCAGATCATTTACGAATGGCGAAAGCCCAATGAATACGGGTGGTTGAGCGTGACGCTTGGCATCTGGATGGCTTTATTCAGGTGAAGTGTTTCAAATAACTACAACTTTGTAAGTGTTAGCATTTCAGCGTCTATTACTTATTGATCCAATTGCCGCGCGCCCATTGTCATGTCTGCGCGGCATGAAACTTTTGATACCGGGTAAATACCGATGAGCACGATCCATGATCAGGCAATGAACTATGTCTATCAGCAAGTATTGCAGCGTCTGCTGAGTTTCTTTTCCCGAGCCGAGCGCACGGCATTGCAGTTGTTGATACAGCGCCTGGTGGTGGCCGCAGGCGGCATGGAAAACATTGGGCAATTCAAGGTGCTGGTGCCTCAGTCCGGCCTGCGTGACGGCTGCTACACCCTTGCCTTGCTCCGGGCCGCACAGCTGACCATCGCCGGACGTGCTCCGGCGACCTTCCAGTTGCGCGTGGCTTCCCTGCGCTGGAGTGGCGACAGCCCGCTCGCCCTGCAAAACCTGCATCGCAGCTACAGCGCACTGTTTCTTTATGACGATCCGCGGGTCGAGGTGCTGATGGTCGATAACCGCGAAGTGCTGTCGTTCGACCATCGCACGCCTGTGAGCAGCGAAGGGCGTGAGGCCAGTCGCGTCAATCTGCTGCTGGTCGGGCACTGTCGCACCTGGCTGGAAACGCCTGAATTATGGGATGACGCCTATCTGGCGACGGCCGAGTACTACAGCCAGATCGCCCGCTGGAACAATGGTGTCGACGCCATGATCAGCACTGAAACCAAAGGCAGTCAGCAGCATTTCCTCGAAGGCCTGAACCGTGCAATGCAGCGAGTGGCAATAACCGGTCCAGAACTGGTCAATGCCGGATTCGAAGCGCTTTTTCCGCTGCTCGACGGGCTCGGTGATGATTTTTACCGCGAGCTGCGCGCAGATGACGACCGGATAGCGTGGCGCCCGGAAGGTGAGTTCGAAGCCTGCCGGCGCACCAGTTTTATCGACATCAACGACATGATGGTCGGCAAAATCGAGGATCGCTGGCCGCTGCTGGGCGAATTTCTCGGTTATGAACCTGACGACCTGGCGCTGTACCAGGGCGAAGCGGTATTCGCTGACCCTCTGATCTCGGCGCACGTGCGAGGTTTGTACGCACGCTTCATCGAGGGGCGCGCCTATGAGGCGGGTATCGACGATTATGTTCGTCACACGCTGGCCGACATGCGGCGAAAACAGGTCGCCGAATCTGTCTGCGAGCACTTGCTGGCCAGCTATGACAATGCCGGCGGGCCAGAGCAGCTGCGGGCGCTTGCCGAGGATTACCTCATCAATGGTTTCGGATTGAGCGAAACGCAGCTGGTGTGCCTGCTGTTTGCGCCGTTCATCGACAACGGCAAAGGTCTCGAGCGGTTCCTGCGCAACTGTCATCCCGGCATGCTGGTCGCCATGCCTGACCTGCACCGCGCCATGCAAGGCTTGCACGCGCCGGAGCAGGTGTTGAAGTGGATAACGGAAGTGAGCGGGTTGCCGGTCAGGTTGGTGATCCGCCTCTATGCAACGGGCCCTGTGCAGATTCATGCGCCCGCGCAATTGGCCTCGGAGAGTTCGGGTTCGGATGAGGCGCGTTCGGCTGCGCCGTTCGAGCGGTCGACGGAACGCTGACGGTGAGCCGGAGCCTGGGTTGTGAACCGATATCTACGGAAATGAGGGTGTGAAAAGCGCGCGGGACAACGACTTTGTTTATCAGGCAGTTTATCGATATCTGACCACGCTGATTGATGACGCCGGAGGTGGTGCGGCGGTACGCATGCCTTCCTTGCGACAACTGGCGGATCGACTGAATGTCTCCATTTCAACGGTGCAGTACGCCTATTCGCTTCTGGAGAAGGAAGGTCGAGTCTATTCGATAGCCAAGTCAGGGTATTACGCGCAAGCGCTGTTCAGCATGGATGCGCCCGGCAACGGCAATGATCTGCTGGAGACCGTGTACGTCAACGCCAGACGTCCCGGAATGTGTGTGTTAAGCGCCGACGAACCGGCCTCGCTGCAACCGCTCGACAGTCCGTTGTTGACGCTGGAACGTGAGCTTCTGCGCCAATATCCGCGTCAGCTACAGACATTCGTGCAACCTTGCGGAGAGCTGGAATTGCGGGTTGCCCTGGCAGCGCGGTACACGAGTTCGACAGAGCATTTCTGGCATGCCGATGACATCTATATCGGTGCTGATCTGCGCGGGGTCCTGGAAATTCTGATTTCGGTGCTTGAATTGCGTCACGCCAGCGTAATTGTCGAATCACCGTGCGACTGGGTGATATTGCGTCTGCTCGAGTCGTGCGGGGTGCGCGTGATCGAATGGCCATTGCTGGCCGAAGGCGTGCTTGACCTGTCGGTCCTGCAATCGCTGCTGGAGAACGAGCCAGTACGTCTGGTTCTTTTGTCTTCAGTGTTGAGCATGCCCCACGGCAAGGGTTTCACCCATGAGCGTCAGCAGGCCGCCGCGCAGTTGCTCAATCAACATGGCGTCTGGGTGCTGGAAAACGACTGCTACAGCGAGCTTGACGAGCGCAATGATTCACAGCGTTTGCGCAGTTGGCTTGATCCTGAGCGTCTGCTGGTGTTTTCCACTTTCGAGAAATTCATCGGCGCTGAAGCGCCATTCGGCTTTGTCCTGTCGCGTCACTGGCGTGAGGCGCTGCAACGCCATTTTCTGCTGCGCGCATTTCGCTTGTCGCCGATCCGCCAAAAGGCGATTGCCCGGTTGTTGAATGGCGGGCGGCTTGATCAGCATTTATCTGTGCTGCGGCGAATGCTGGGTGAGCGGCGAGCCGTGTTGATCCAGGTTTTGCACGAACGTTTGGGCGATACGCTGCAGATCGTCGAGCCGCAGGGCGGGGCGACGGTGTGGGTGCGTTCGTTACGGCCGGTCGACATGGCGAATGTGTTCCGTCGCCTGCTCAAGCAACAGATCATCGTGGCCCCCGGCGAGCTGTTCAGCCTGCAAGGTCTGCATGCGGATCATCTGCGGATAAGCGCGTTGCACCACGGCGAGCGGGATCTGCCGAGTGTCATCGGCTTGCTCGGCGATGCCTTGCGCTTGTCACCCGGTCAATAACGTTAAAAAACATCGGGCGAGTTTCGGATACATCCCGTCGCACAGTGGTCAAACTGCCAGTAAACTGCGCTGCATTTCCTGAACCACTCCGATTTCAGAGGTTTTTGCATGACACTCAGTCCTTTTGCGGGCAAACCGGCACCGGCAGAACTGTTGGTCGATATCCCGCGACTGGTTACGGCCTATTACACCGGCCAGCCTGATGCATCGATTTCTACCCAGCGAGTGGCGTTCGGCACCTCCGGCCACCGCGGCAGTTCGTTCGATTTGAGTTTCAACGAATGGCATGTTCTGGCCATCAGCCAGGCGATCTGCCTGTATCGCGAAGCCCAGGGCATCACCGGCCCGCTGTTCGTCGGCATCGACACCCATGCATTGTCGACCCCGGCCGGTGCCAGCGCGCTGGAAGTCCTCGCCGCCAACGGCGTCACCGTGATGATCGCCGAAGGCGATGAGTACACGCCGACCCCGGCAGTTTCCCACGCCATTCTCTGCTACAACCGCGGCCGTACCTCTGGCCTGGCGGACGGTATCGTCATCACGCCGTCGCACAACCCGCCACAAAGCGGTGGCTACAAATACAACCCAACCAACGGTGGCCCGGCCGATACCCACATCACCAAGTGGATCGAAGCCAAGGCCAACGAGCTGCTGGCGAACAAACTGGCCGGGGTCAAACGCATCAGCTACGAGCAAGCGCTCAAAGCCAGCACCACCCATCGTCACGATTACTTGAACACCTATGTCGCCGACCTGATCAACGTCATCGACTTTGACGCCATCCGCGATGCCAAGCTGCGTCTGGGTGTCGATCCGTTGGGCGGAGCAGGGGTGCGCTACTGGTCGGCCATCGCCGAACACTACCGTCTCGACCTGGAAGTGGTGAATAAACAGGTCGATTCAACGTTCCGTTTCATGACCGTCGACTGGGACGGCCAAATCCGTATGGACCCGTCGTCCAGCCACGCGATGCAGGGCCTGATTGGCCTGAAAGAGCGCTTCGACGTGGCGTTTGCCTGCGACCCGGATCATGACCGCCACGGCATCGTCACGCCGTCCGGTGGTTTGCTCGCGCCGAACAACTATCTGGCGGTATCCATCGACTACCTGTTCCAGAACCGTCCGCAATGGCGCGCCGATGCCGCTGTCGGCAAAACCGTGGTCAGCAGCGGTTTGATCGACCGCGTGGCCAAGCGCCTGGGCCGTCGCCTTTACGAAGTGCCGGTCGGTTTCAAATGGTTCGCCGATGGCCTGTTTGATGGCTCGCTGGGTTTTGGCGGTGAAGAAAGTGCTGGCGCCTCGTTCCTGCGAAAGGACGGCGGCGTGTGGAGCACTGACAAGGATGGCCTGATTCCAGCCTTGCTCGCCGCCGAAATGACCGCGCGCACCGGGCGCGATCCAAGCCAGGCCTACCGCGCGCTGACCGATGAACTGGGCGAGCCGTTCTCGGTACGTGTCGACGCCAAGGCCAACCCTGAGCAAAAGGCACTGCTGAGCAAGCTGGCGCCGGAACAGGTCACCTCGACCGAGCTGGCGGGTGAGAGGATCCAGAGCATCCTCAGCCATGCACCGGGCAACGATCAGGCCATTGGTGGTCTGAAAGTCATGACCGAGAACGGCTGGTTCGCCGCGCGTCCTTCGGGCACTGAAGACATCTACAAGATCTACGCCGAAAGCTTCCTTGGCGACGACCACCTCAAGCAACTGGTGGCCGAGGCGCAAACTCTGGTAGACGGCGCCATTTCCAGCAAATGATGCGCACATGAAAAAGGGCAACCGTAATGGTTGCCCTTTTTTATTGCCTGCAGATCAAGCCAGGTCGACCAGTACGATCTCGCTGTTCTCGATCGCCGTGACCGTCAGCACTTGCTCATGGGCTACCGCCACACCGTCACGCGCTTGGGCACGCAAGCCATTGACCTCGATCACGCCAGTGGCCGGGACCAGATAGGCGCGCCGCCCTTCATCCAGTCGATATTCAGCGGTTTCACCGGCCTTGATGTTCGCCGCCACCAGGCGCGCATTGGCGCGAATGTGCAGGCTCTCATCGTCGCCGTCCTTGCCGCTGGCCAATGTGACAAAACCTTCGCGCTCGCCTTTGGGAAACGGCTTGGCTCCCCACGACGGCGGCGCACCGGTTTCGGTCGGCAGAATCCAGATCTGGAAGATCTTGGTTTCCTTGTCTTCGAGGTTGTACTCGCTGTGGGCGATGCCGGTACCGGCGCTCATCACTTGTACGTCACCGGCTTCGGTGCGGCCCTTGTTGCCCAAATTGTCCTGGTGCGTGATGGCACCTTCACGCACGTAAGTGATGATTTCCATGTCGCGGTGCGGATGCTGCGGGAAACCGGTGCCTGCGGCGATGATGTCGTCGTTCCACACGCGCAAATTGCCCCAGCTCATACGCTGCGGATCGTAGTATTCGGCAAAGGAAAAGTGGTGATGCGCGTCCAGCCAGCCATGATGGGCGCCGCCCAGCGAGCTGAAGGGTCTGAGTTCAAGCATGATCGTCTCCTAATAAGGGTCGTCAGGGGGCGGGCCCCGTGGTTGATGACGACGATCATCTATCAGGCAATCATCGATAAAAAGCGCAAAAACTGCCGCGTCATGATCAGGTTATTAGATGGGATGCCGTCTCGAAATCATTTGATCCGACTTTCAATTCGTCGCCTAAACCGATGACCTGTAAGCATTTCGCTAGAACTGGACGGCAAATCGAGACACCATAGCCGCCACAGCCTCACACCCTGGAGTCCGTCAGCGTGGCGCAACACATCCCCGATCTTCCCCCTGAACTTCGTCCACTGGCCGAGATGCCCTGGTTCAAGCGTCTGGCCGCGCGATTCTTTGGTCACGGGTTGACCAAGCTGCGCGCCCAGCACCGGGCGTCGTGGCTGCACGGGCAAGCCGACGGATTTCGCAGTGGCCACACCGCTGGCGTCGAATACGGTTTCAAGGAGGGCAAGCTTGAGGGTTTGGAGGAAGGCCGCCAGGTGCTGCTGATTCGCGACAGCCGCAACACCGAGCATCGGCCGCCCAGCGTCGATAACCACCTGTTCGATGACTGGCGTCTGCCACTGACGGCGGAATTGAAGAAGCGTATCAAGGCTGACGTTGCCCGTTTGCTTCCGGCCCACTCCCAGCCCAGCGCTGCGCAGTGGAAGATGATCTTCAGCGATACGCCGTCCACCTCGGTGGTGGCCGGTGCCGGCGCCGGCAAATCGACCACGCTGGTGCTGCGCATTCTCTTGCTCAGCCATTATCTGGGTTTTGAGCTGGATTCGATGACTGTGGTGACCTTCACCCGCGAATCGCGCAAGGACTTCATCAACAAACTCATCGAAATCTTCACGCTGTGGGGGCAGCCGCTGAACCTCAAACAGGCCCGCGAGCTGGTCAGAACCTTCCACTCACGCATCCTGCCGATGGTGCGCAGCCTGCCGGGTTTCGAGCGTTTGCAGGCCTTCGAGAACCTCAGCGATCGCCCGCAAAGCGGCGCAGAGGAGGTCGACAGCAATCCGTTTGACCTGCGTATCAATGACGCGCAGCGCCAGCAACTTAATGCTTGTTATCACCGCCTGTTCAACGAGGATGAGCGTTTCCGCCAGTTGATCCAGCCGCTGTCTCGTGCCGGATTACAGTTGAAGGAACTGGAGCGCGATCACCCCGATGTGCAGAAACGCATGGCGGTCACCGAACTGGCGGCCAAGCGCGATGAAGAGCTCTGCGATGTGATTGAGGATCTGTGGTTTCGCGCAGGGGCGTGGCCGATCAAAGGCATCGAACCGAATCGGCAGGCCTTCGAAATCAATGGTTCGAAGTTCCACGCTCACGGCTATATTCCCAGCCTCGATGCCTGGGTGGTGCTCGGCTTTGATCCCAGGGAAAACGCCCAGCTGACCCGACCCAACGCCAAGCTGAGTGTCCGTGCAGAGTGGGCGGTCAAGCGCACCCTGTTTCAAGCTTTCTGCCGTAAGCCATTGATATGGCTTGATAGTTACGAGTCATCCAGGCGCGTTCTTGCGACGTTGGCCGGAGATGCCAGCGCCGGTCCCGGCTTCGATTACAAGGTCAAAGGCGAGCTGGTATCGGCGCCATTGCTGGATTGTTTTATCGCCGCAGCAGGCTTTATCGAAAACCTCGGCCTGGATGTACCGGACGCGGTCAGTCGGATGAGCTTCGCCAAGGACGATCCTGATCGTTTTTTCTTTGAAGCCCTGAGCCTGTTCTGGCGCGCATTTGAAGATCACCTGCTGGACCAGAAACCGCCAGTGATGACCTACAACCGCATGTTCGCGCTGTTCAGCGAGCACTCGCCGGAAAACCTCAAGCTGCTCAGCGATGAGTTGCTGCGGCCTATGGCGCATTTGATGATCGATGAGTTCCAGGACGTATCGCCGCAGATCGTTTCGTGGATTCGCGCCAGCCTCAATGAAATCCGCAGCCGTGGCCCGGCCATGCACGTTGGGCGAGGGGCGCAGCGTTCGTCGCTATTGTGTGTTGGCGATGACTGGCAGTCGATTTACGGTTGGCGCGGCAGCTCGCCGAGTTACTTCATGGAGTTCAATAAGGAATTTCCTTCACCGAGCACCACAAGAGTGATGCTCAGTGACAACTATCGCAGCCATCAGCACATCATCGACGCCGCCGAACACATTGTCCGTGCAGCGCCGGCAATCGCAGGCAAGAAGGCCAAGGCCAGTGGTGAGCCCAAGCCGCTTCACCCGGTCAACGTGCTTGAGCGGGACGATGAAGCATTGGGTCAGCGCCTGGCCGAGCATTACCGGCGCGGCGATTCAATCTTGATGCTTTATCGAAAAAGCAGCGATAAGTTATTGATAGAGCAGCATATTCAGCCTGTACTTAATGTAGATTCGAGCTTGCCCTATGATGCGCGGCGGCTGAAACAGCTGACCTATCACAGCGCCAAAGGCTTGCAGGCTGATGCAGTATTTCTGCTGGGTGATTGCCAGCATCTGACCAGTTCTCCGTACAAGAATCAGGTCTATCGCATGGCGGGATTGGGCAAAAGCGGCGACAGCGAGCCTTATGACACTGCGCAAAAGGACGAAATCCTGCGCCTTGCCTACGTCGGTATCACACGCGCCGTCAGCCATTGCTATTGGTACGTCGAACCGCAGGACAGCCAGGCGGTAAACATGCCGAGGGCGTCGGATCGAGTCGCCAAGGGCAAACCCTTCTTCGTCGACCATCGACGCGAAAAGGAAAAGACCAGCGCCTGACCCATAAAAAGCCCGCATCGCTGCGGGCTTTTTGTTTTAAATCAGGTGTTTATGCGTAGTTCTTGAGAGATTCCGGAGGAGTGAAGGCTTCCAGCTCATCCTCGATGGCTTCGATGATGCGCTCGACGTCCGCTGCATTCATCACCGTTGCGCAGGGAATCCCGGCGATGGCGATCATGGTTTCGCCGCTGGCACGGTCGAACAGACGGGCGATCATGCTGCCCGGCGCATCCATCGTTGCCTCGAAACCCATGGGATGAAAATGCCAGCGCATCAGCTGGCAAGCGTTTGGAAAGGTGACTTTGCTGAACCCTTTATTCATGGTGTTGCCCGCCTGCTTCATCGAGCGCTTCCTTTTGCTCATGTTAGGTGGGAAGAGCCTTCATTGGCTCAACCAGTGCTTGAGCTTTAAAAGTAGCATCCGTGTGTGAAAAAACTGTGAGTTTTTTCAGTCCGTTTAGCGATTGATTCGCATTTTTTGATGTAAGTCACTGGCTCATCGATTATCGCCAAAACGCCACTATGGATTTTTCATTGAAGCGGCAGAGGAAGTTGGGCAAGCTCGGTTCTTTTTCGCCGAGCCGCTTATGCACGCCGATGACGACGGCCCAGAACAGACCCAGGCCACGGCGGCCACGGTCATGCGCTATCACCTGAGCTGGAAACACCGGGATCTGGACAGCGTGATGGCGCTTTATCACGCCGATATCCAGTACAACGATTTCTTTCAGAACCGGGTGCTCGGCCTGGATGAGTTACGCGACTACGTGCGCGTGAGCATGCCGCGAGAATCCGACGAACTGCTCGAACATTGCGACCGAATCCGGGTGGATGGCAACACCGCGTTCATTCAGTACGAGGTGACTTTGCGTGGCGGCGACGGCCTGGTGTCGTTTCGCTCCAGCGAAGCGATCACGGTCAAGGACGGCTTGATCTGGCGCGTCAACGAGTACGCCTCGCTGGTGCGTACCCAGGCCGACGGTAGCTCGGCACAGAGTCAGCGCCCGGCGGTCAGTCGGCTAGGTCTGTCACCGCGGCAACTGAGTTTCATGGCCGAAGACCTGCAGCAGTATTTCGAAAAGCAGCAGCCCTATCTTGACCCTGAGCTTGACCTGCAACGGGTGGCGAAGGAGTGCGGGTACAGCCGCAATCAGATTTCCTATCTGCTTAATCAGGTGCTCGGGCAGAGCTTCTATCGCTACGTCAATCAGGCGCGCCTGCAGCATTTGCTGCGTGCGCTGGACAGCGCCACGCCGCCGTTGCGTGTCGACGAGCTGGCGTTTGCCGCCGGCTTCAATTCGTTGTCAGCGTTCTATAAATGCTTTCGCGAACACACCGGCCAGTCGCCCAAGGCCTACGCCAAACAAATTTCTCTGCGGGCACGCGCGCAAGACATCCACTGAAGGCAGCCACTAGGATCGACGCCATCGAAGGTTTTCAGTGGCGGAGTCTGGCATGTCGGCGTGGCGCACGATCAGTTTGTGGATGGATCAGCTCGATGAACCGCTGCTGGCGCGCCCTGCGCTTGAGCGGGATCTGGATGTCGACGTGGCGATCATCGGCGCCGGTTACACCGGACTGTGGACGGCGTACTACCTGAAAAAACAGGCGCCCGGCCTGGATATTGCCATTGTCGAGGCGCAAACCGCCGGGTTCGGTGCGTCCGGACGCAATGGCGGCTGGCTGATGGGTAACTTGCTGGGTGAGGATCGCTTGCTTGCAGGCTTGTCGCCGCAGCAGCGCAGGGCTTCGTTTGATCTGCTGCACAGCATCCCCGATGAAGTGGAGATCGTCCTCGAACGCGAAGGCATCGACTGCGATTACCGTAAGGGCGGGGTGCTTTATTGTGCCGCGCGCTACCCAGAGCAGGAAGCCGTTCTGCGTGATTACCTGAGCAAGCTGCACGCCCAAGGCCTTACCGATAACGACTACCGCTGGCTCAGTCCCGAGCAGTTGGCCCAGCAGATCCGCGTGGCCAAGCCCTACGGCGGCATCTTCGCTCCCCATGTCGCGACCATTCACCCGGCGAAGCTGGTCCGTGGTCTGGCGCGGACCGTGCAGAACATGGGCGTGAAAATCTACGAAAACAGCCCGGTCACCCACTGGCAACCTGGCAGTCTGCGTACCGCCAAGGCCAGCGTGCGCAGCCGTTGGATCGTCCCGGCGGTGGAAGGTTATTCGGTGACCTTGCCGCCACTTGGCCGTTATCAATTGCCGGTGCAAAGCCTGATTGTCGCCACCGAGCCGCTGTCCGCTGCGACCTGGGACGAAATCGGCCTCAATCGCGGCCAGGCCTTCAGTGAATTCAGCCGTCAGGTCACCTATGGCCAGCGCAGTGCCGACAATCGTCTGATCTTCGGCGCCCGTGGCGGTTATCAGTTCGCCGGCAAGCTGCGCCATGACTTCAACCTCACCCGCGATGAGGTCGAACTGCGCCGCTATCTGTTCGGCGAACTGTTCCCGCAGCTGAAAAATGTGCAGATCACCCACGCCTGGGGCGGCAACCTTGGCATGTCGCGGCATTTCAAGCCGCACATGCTTTGCGACCGCGCCAACGGCATCGCGTTGTCTGGCGGTTATGGCGGCGAGGGCGTCGGTGCCAGCAATCTCGGCGGCCGGACGCTGGCCGATCTGATTCTTGAGCGCGACAGCGAGCTGACCCAACAACCGTGGGTCCTGCCCGACGGCGGCATTCATGCGCTGCGTGCCTGGGAACCGGAGCCATGCCGCTGGCTCGGCTACAACGCGATCATCAAAAGTTTCGTGCACGAAGACCAGACCCTGGCCAATCCCGCGACCGCGCCCTGGCGGCGCAAGCTCGCCAGCCGGGTTGCCGGGTTCATGGAAGGTTTCATGCACTGAACGCCGTTTCCCTCAATAAACAGGTCACGCCATGAGCATCACCCAATTCAAGAACACCGCCACGCTTGAGCTCGAAGAATCCAACCCGGTCGCCGTGCCCCTCGGCGAACCCGTCGCAATTGCCTCGACCACCAGTGTCGAGCGCGACGACGGTGTCGAAACCGGCGTCTGGGAATGCACCCCGGGCCGCTGGCGGCGGCAGATCACCGCGCAGGAGTTCTGCCATTTCATTTCCGGGCGCTGCACCTTCACCCCCGACGGTGGCGGCGAAACCCTGCAGATACAAGGCGGCGACGCACTGATGTTGCCAGCCAACACGCTCGGGATCTGGGATATCCAGGAAACCGTGCGCAAGAGCTACGTGCTGATTTTCTGATTGTTTGATCCTTTGATTGCCTGCCAACAAAAAAAGCCCATACAGGAATCGCCCCATGATCCAGAAAACCCTCGCATTGGCGCCGCTGCTGCTGGCCGCTTCCGTCAGTCATGCAGCCGAGACGGTCAAGGTCTACAACTGGTCCGACTACATTGCCCCGGACACTACAAAGAATTTCCAGAAAGACACGGGCATCGGCGTCACTTATGACGTCTACGACAGCAACGAAACCCTCGACGGCAAGTTGATGACCGGCAAATCCGGTTACGACGTGGTTTTTCCGTCGAACCACTTCATGGCGCGGCAGGTTCAGGGTGGGGCGCTGAAGAAACTCGACAAGAGTCAGTTGCCGAACTGGAAGAACCTCAATCCAGCGCTGCTTAAGGCCCTGCAGACCAATGACCCTGACAACGAGCACGGTTTCCCTTATCTGTGGGGCAGCACCGGTATCGGCTACAACATTGCCAAGGTCAAAGCGGTGCTGGGCGACAACGCGCCGGTGGATTCCTGGGATCTGATCTTCAAGCCCGAATACATGGAAAAACTGCAGAAGTGCGGCGTGGCGATCCTCGACAACGGCCCGGAACTGCTCCCGGCGGCGCTCAACTATCTGGGCCTGCCGCACCACAGCAAAAATCCCGAAGACTACAAGAAAGCCGAAGCTTTGCTGATGAAAGTGCGGCCCTACGTCAGTTACTTCCATTCTTCGAAGTACACCAGTGACCTGGCCAACGGCGACATCTGCGTAGCGGTGGGCTTTTCCGGCGACATACTGCAAGCGGAGAATCGCGCCAAGGAAGCCAAGAATGGCGTCGAGATCGGTTATGCGATTCCCAAGGAAGGCGCGGCGATCTGGTTCGACATGGTCGCCATGCCCGTCGACGCACCGGACGAGAAGGCCGGCTACGCCTTCATGAACTACCTGCTGCGCCCCGATGTCATGGCCGGCATCACCAATTATGTGCATTACGCCAATGGCAACGAACAAGCCGACAAACTGATCGACCCGGCGATCAAGAACGACACCAAGGTTTACCCGAGCGCGGAAATGATGGGCAAGCTATTTGCGCTGGAGGCGATGCCGCTGAATATCGACCGGATTCGCACGCGGGTGTGGAATAAGATTCGTACCGGTAGCTGAACCTCCGTCCTCTGTAGGCGCTGACGAGTGCACGAGGCTGCGATCTCTTGATCTTGATCTTAAAAAGGTCAAAGTCAAAAGATCGCAGCCTCGTTGCACTCGTCAGCTCCTACAGTCCGAATAAAGTCATAGAGTTGATATCAAAGCACTGGCACCGCTGAATGAAAGTGTGACTTGCCCAACAAATTCAAACTTAGCGATATTTAATATTTAAATAGAAAATCGTCAGACAATTTCCACCCTCGCTACAACTAAAAACAATCTTTCCTCCCCGCACGCTTTGTTTACGGCAGTTTCCTGATACAGCCAAATTGGATCGCAAAAAAACTCTTTACGACAGATTTCAAATTGTGTCAGGTTCGTTACGCCTTCATTGGGCGAGTGATAGGACGATCTCGCCAAAGATCGTCCTGTCGGACAAAAACTGTTCCATTGCTAAACAAGGAAGTGTGTTTATGTCGAAAGTTAAAACCAACGCTGTTGATTCCGCCGAACAGGCTTTCCAGCTGGCTGCCTTCAGCTCGGCGTACAACCAGATCAATAGCTTTAGCCATCAGTATGATCGTGGCGGCAACCTCACGGTCAATGGCAAACCCTCGTACACCGTCGACCAGGCGGCTACGCAATTGCTGCGTGACGGCGCTGCCTACCAGGACAAGGACGGCAGCGGCAAGATCGAACTGACCTACACGTTCCTGACCTCGGCCTCGAACAGCACGATGAACAAGCACGGCATCAGCGGGTTCAGTCAGTTCAGCGCGCAACAGCAGGCGCAGGCCAAGCTCGCCATGCAGTCCTGGGCCGACGTGGCCAATGTCACCTTCACCGAGAAAGCCTCGGGCGGCGACGGGCACATGACCTTCGGTAACTACAGCGGTGGCCAGGATGGCGCTGCGGCGTTTGCCTATCTGCCGGGGACCGGCGCTGGTTATGACGGTACTTCGTGGTACCTGATCAACAGCGGTTACACGCAGAACAAGAACCCGGATCTGAACAACTACGGTCGTCAGACCCTGACCCACGAAATCGGCCACACCCTGGGCCTTGCTCACCCTGGCGACTACAACGCCGGCAATGGCAACCCGACCTACAACGATGCGACTTATGGCCAGGACACCCGTGGCTACAGCGTCATGAGTTACTGGAGCGAGAGCAACACCAACCAGAACTTCAGCAAGGGCGGCGTCGAAGCCTACTCGTCCGGCCCGCTGATGGACGACATCGCCGCGATCCAGAAGCTCTACGGCGCCAACACCACGACCCGCACCGGCGACACCACCTACGGCTTCAACTCCAATACCGGCCGCGATTTCCTCAGCGCGTCGTCGTCGAGCGACAAAGTGGTGTTCTCGGTGTGGGATGCCGGCGGCAAGGATACCCTGGACTTCTCCGGTTTCACCCAAAACCAGAAGATCAACCTCAACAGCGCTTCGTTCTCCGACGTTGGCGGCATGGTCGGCAACGTGTCGATCGCCAAGGGTGCGGTCATCGAGAACGCGATTGGTGGTTCGGGCAGCGATCTGTTGATCGGCAACAGCGTGGCAAACGAGCTGAAGGGCGGTGCCGGCAACGACATCCTGTACGGCGCTGGTGGTGCTGACAAACTGTGGGGCGGTTCTGGATCGGACACTTTCGTGTTCGCCGCCAGCTCGGACTCCAAGCCGGGTGCGATCGATCAGATTCTCGATTTCGTCAGTGGTCTGGACAAGATCGACCTGACCGGCATCACCAACGGCGCGGGCCTGCACTTCGTCAACAGCTTCACCGGTTCGGCCGGCGATGCCGTGTTGACCTCGTCGGGCGGCAACAGCCTGTTGTCGGTGGATTTCTCCGGGCATGGCGTGGCTGATTTCATCGTCAGCACCGTGGGCCAGGCTGCGACCAGCGACATCGTGGCGTGATGTGAAAGGAAAGCGGCGCCTCGTGCGTCGCTTTCTTCGCTTGCATCGGACTGATCGCCGAGCAAGGCTACGAGCGGAAGTGAAGTTTCCTATGACTCGATACGTTTTAACTGACACGACGATGGCATGGCTGATGGCAGTCACGCTGATGATGACCGGAGCGACAAGCATGGCAAGCAGCCTCAGACTCGAAGAACCCTCCGTGTTTGCCGGAAAGTGGCAGGCAACACTGTCCAGCACAGTCGATGACCTGCGAGCGCAAAAGCTCCAGGACAAGCCCTCGAATACTTGTAGCGTCGAACTGCTCGCCAACAAGACCGTTGGCCAGGGCGCAGACTGTCTGGGTGCATGGCTCGAGCAAGCTCCGATCGGCTGGTTTCCTGATCCTGACGGCTTGTCGATCACCGGTCACGAAGGCTCAAGAATCCAGTTCTTCAGCCGCCAACGTGATGGGTTATATCTGGCGACTTTGAAGTCCGGGCTGATCGTCACGCTGGAACGTACGGCGCCCGATAACTGATCTGCCTTTTACAAACCGATATAGCTATAGCGATTCGTCGCATGGTTATAAGCAAGGTAAACAAATCAACTGCGCTGCATCAATCAGCGCTAGTTGTCATGAAAATTTAAATGGGCGCCACGGAAGTGTATTCCGGGATGGACGCTTAATTAATTGAAGTCTCGCCCCGCAGGCGCGATGAATACTGTTCAGGAAGAATCAATGAAGATGGCGAAGGCCCCAGCCACCGCTCCGTTAATCAAGGCATTGGGTGACTATAAAAGCATCTTGATCAGCGTCGGTTGTTTCACCGCGCTGATCAACGTGTTGATGCTGGTGCCGTCCATCTACATGCTTCAAGTCTATGACCGGGTGCTGTCGTCACAGAACGAAACCACCCTGGCAATGCTGTCGTTGATGGTGGTCGGTTTCTTCGCCTTTATCGGGCTGCTGGAAGTGATCCGCAGCTTTATCGTCATCCGCATCGGCAGCCAGTTGGAGCGCCGCTTCAATCTGCGCGTCTATCAAGCCGCGTTCGAACGCAACCTGTTCAAAGGCGAAGGCAACGCCGGGCAGTCGCTGGGTGACTTGACCCACATCCGCCAGTTCGTCACCGGCCCGGCGTTGTTCGCCTTCTTCGATGCGCCGTGGTTCCCGGTTTATCTGTTTGTCATCTATTTGTTCAATGTCTGGCTCGGCGTGCTGGCGACGGCGGGCGCGCTGTTGTTGATCGCGCTGGCGTGCATCAACGAATACATGACCAAGAAGCCGCTGGGCGAGGCTGCCGGGTTTTCCCAGCAGTCCAGCCAGTTGGCCACCAGCCACTTGCACAACGCCGAAACCATTCAGGCGATGGGCATGCTCGGCTCCCTGCGCAAACGCTGGTTCGGCGTGCATTCGCGCTTTCTCGGCTTGCAGAACCAGGCCAGCGACACCGGCGCGGTGATCAGTTCGCTGAGCAAGACCCTGCGCCTGTGTCTGCAATCCCTGGTGCTGGGCCTGGGCGCGTTGCTGGTGATCAAGGGCGATATGACCGCCGGCATGATGATCGCCGGTTCGATCCTGATGGGCCGCGTGCTGAGCCCGATCGATCAGCTGATCGCCGTATGGAAGCAGTGGAGCGGGGCGAAGCTGGCTTATCGCCGTCTCGATGCGCTGTTGCAGGCGTTTCCGCCCAGCGACGAGGCGATGGCACTGCCGGCACCGAAAGGCCAGATTACTTTCGAACAAGTCAGCGCCGGCCCGCCCGGGCAGCGTGCAGCCACTTTGCACATGGTCAATTTCAATCTGAGTGCTGGTGAAGTGCTGGGTGTGCTCGGCGCTTCCGGTTCTGGCAAATCGACGCTGGCTCGGGTGCTGGTCGGTGTGTGGCCGGTTCTGGGCGGCACCGTGCGCCTCGACGGCGCTGATATTCATCGCTGGAACCGCGATCAGCTTGGTCCTTACATCGGTTACCTGCCGCAAGACATCGAATTGTTCAGCGGCAGCATCGCCGAGAACATTGCGCGCTTCAGCGAAGCCGATCCGCAAAAAGTCGTAGCTGCCGCGCAACAGGCCGGCGTTCACGAAATGATCCTGCGCTTGCCGCAAGGTTATGACACGCAACTGGGCGAGGACGGCAGCGGCTTGTCCGGCGGCCAGAAGCAACGCGTGGCCCTGGCCCGCGCGCTGTACGGCACGCCGAGTCTGGTGGTGCTTGATGAACCCAATTCCAATCTCGACACCGTCGGCGAAGCCGCATTGGCCAGCGCCATTGCGCAACTCAAGGCGCAGGGCACCACGGTGATTCTGGTGACGCATCGTTCTTCGGTATTGGCTCAGGCTGACAAACTGCTCGTGCTCAACGATGGTCGTTTGCAGGCGTTCGGCCCAAGTCAGGATGTGCTCAAGGCACTTTCCGGTCAGCAGGAACAGCAACGCGAAAAAGCTGCCCAGGCACCGGGCGGGCTCAGCATGAGTCGGCAGTATCAACCCTCGACAAGGAATTCGGGTGTATGAGCAGCGCCAGCATGAACACTGAAAACGAAGCGAGCATGGAACACGCCTACCTCACCGAGCGCCCGAAACGCGATGCGAAATTCTTCGCGCGCCTGGGCTGGATTCTGGCCATCGTCGGCGCTGGCAGCTTCTTCACTTGGGCCGCACTGGCGCCGCTGGATCAGGGCATTCCAGTGCAGGGCACCGTGGTGGTGTCGGGCAAACGCAAGGCTGTGCAGTCGATGAGCAGCGGCGTGGTCAGCCGGATTCTGGTGCGCGAAGGCCAGATCGTGAAGCAGGGCCAGCCGTTGTTTCGCCTCGATCAGACGCAAGTGGCTGCCGACGTGCAATCGCTGCAGGCGCAGTACCGCATGGCCTGGGCCAGCCTCGCGCGCTGGCAGGCCGAGCGCGACAACCTCAAACAAGTGACCTTTCCGCCTGAATTGAGCAACGACCCGGACCCGCGCCTGGCGCTGGTGCTGGAAGGCCAGCGGCAACTGTTCAGCAGCCGCCGCGAAGCGTTCTCCCGGGAGCAAGCGGCACTGCGCGCCAACATCGAAGGCGCCACCGCACAACTGGCCGGCATGCGCCGCGCCCGAAGCGACCTCAATGCCCAGGCCAGCTCCCTGCAGCAACAATTGAGCAACCTGCAACCGCTGGCCGACAACGGCTACATCCCGCGCAACCGCTTGATGGACTACCAGCGGCAACTGTCGCAAGTGCAGCAGCAGTTGGCGGAAAACACCGGCGAAAGCGGGCGCGTGGAGCAGGGCATCCTTGAGTCGCGCCTGAAGTTGCAGCAGCACGGCGAGGAATACCAGAAGGAAGTGCGTACGCAACTGGCCGATGCGCAGCTGAAAAGCGTGACGCTGTCCGAACAGCTGACCTCCGCCGGTTTCGACCTGCAGCACAGCGAAATCCTCGCCACCGCCGATGGCGTGGCAGTCAACCTCGGTGTGCACACCGAAGGCGCCGTGGTGCGTCAGGGCGAAACCCTGCTGGAGATCGTTCCCCAAGGCACCACCCTGGAAGTGGAAGGGCACTTGCCGATCAACCTGATCGACAAGGTCGGCACGCATCTGCCGGTGGACATTCTGTTTACCGCGTTCAACCAGAGCAAAACCCCGCGCGTGCCCGGCGAAGTCAGTCTGATCTCCGCCGACCAGATGGTCGACGAGAAAACCGGCGTGCCGTATTACGTGTTGCGCAGCAGCGTCAGTGATCAGGCGATGGAAAAGCTCAACGGCCTGGTGATCAAGCCCGGCATGCCGGCGGAAATGTTCGTGCGCACCGGTGAGCGTTCACTCCTCAACTACCTGTTCAAACCGCTGCTTGATCGCGCCGGTTCTGCGTTGACCGAGGAATAAGGATGTTCGGCTGTATGAAAAAGCTTTGCATGCTGGGGGCCGCAATGACGCTGCTCGCGAGTCACTCGGCAGTCGCGGCCATGGGGCCATTCGAGATTTACGAACAGGCGTTGCGCAACGATCCGGTGTTCCTCGGTGCAATCAAGGAACGCGATGCCGGCTTGGAAAACCGCGTGATTGGCCGCGCCGGGCTGCTGCCACGGATCGGTTACACCTACAACAAGGGCCGCAACTCTTCCAAGGCGACGTCTCTGGATGATCGTGCGCGCAACCGCACCGATGAGCGCAACTACAACAGTTACGGCTCGGCGCTCACGGTGCAGCAACCGCTGCTCGATTACGAGGCTTATGCGGCATATCGCAAAGGTGTCGCCCAGTCGTTGTTCGCCGACGAAGCGTTTCGCGGCAAGAGTCAGGAACTGTTGGTGCGCGTGCTGGATAACTACACCAAAGCCTTGTTCGCCCAGGACCAGATCGACATCGCCCAGGCGAAGAAGAAGGCCTACGAACAGCAGTTCCAGCAGAACGAACACATGTTCAAGCAGGGCGAGGGCACGCGCACCGATATTCTCGAAGCCGAGTCGCGCTATGAGCTGGCGACTGCCGAGGAGATCGAAGCGCGCAACGAGCAGGATGCCGCTTTGCGCGAGCTGGGCGCGCTGGTGGGCGTGTCGGCGGTGGACATCGGCGATCTGGCGCCGCTTGGTCAGCAATTCCAGACCTTCACCCTGCAACCGGCCAACTTCGACACCTGGCATGAACTGGCGATCAGCAACAACCCGAACCTCGCTTCGCAGCGTCAGGCCGTGGAAGTGGCGCGCTACGAAGTCGAGCGCAACCGCGCCGGGCATCTGCCGAAAGTCAGTGCTTATGCCTCGATGCGCGACAACGAGTCCGAAAGCGGCAACACCTATAACCAGCGCTACGAAACCAACACCATCGGCCTGGAAGTCAGCGTGCCGCTGTACGCCGGCGGCGGGGTATCGGCCTCCACACGGCAGGCCAGCCGCACCATGGAACAGGCTGAATACGAACTGGATGGCAAAACCCGAGAAACCTTGATCGAACTGCGCCGCCAGTTCAGCGCGTGCCTGTCCGGGGTGAGCAAATTGCGCGCTTATCAGAAGGCCCTGAAGTCGGCCGAGGCGCTGGTGGTCTCGACCCGACAAAGCATTCTGGGCGGCGAACGCACCAATCTCGATGCGTTGAATGCCGAGCAGCAACTGTTCACCACCCGCCGGGATTTGGCCCAGGCGCGCTACGACTACCTGATGGCCTGGACCAAATTGCATTACTACGCCGGGACGCTGAATGAGCAGGATCTGGCGCGGGTGGACGAAGCATTTGTGGTCGCGCAACAGCCCTCACCCTAACCCTCTCCCAGAGGGAGAGGGAACCGATCCGGGGAGATTGGCGAGATGCACCGACTTGAACGAGCTGTGCTGAATCCGTAATCGACTGGTTTTCTCGGGTCGCTGAATAACAGAAGACAACACGGTCGGCCCCCTCTCCCTTTGGGAGAGGGCTGGGGTGAGGGGAACAGGCGACACCGCAATTCAGCCCTGAACAAAACAACAAAAACGAGAATGATGACCATGGACGTACACATCAAGCCGATTTCGCTCGGTACCCTGTTGCTTGTGATTTCTGCAAACCAGGCTCAGGCGCAATACCTGGAACCCGGCCAGCCCGGCAATCCTGCCAGTTGGCGTAGTGCCGAGTTCCTGCGCGACTGGGGCCTGCAACGCATGCAGGCCGATCAAGCCTACGCAGCCGGCATCACTGGCAAGGGCGTGAAGATCGGCGCGCTCGATTCCGGTTTCGATGCAGCCCATCCCGAATTCTCCGCCGACCGTTATCACCCGGTAACCGCCAGCGGCAGCTACGTCGATGGCTCAGCGTTCAACGTCGACGGCACGCTCAACCCGAACAACGATTCCCATGGCACCCACGTGGTCGGCACCATGGGCGCTGCCCGTGATGGCAGCGGCATGCACGGCGTGGCTTACAACGCGCAAATCTACGTCGGCAACACCAACAAGAACGACAGTTTCCTCTTCGGCCCCAGCCCTGATCCGCGTTATTTCAAAGCGGTCTACGACAGCCTCGCCGATGCCGGGGTGCGGGCGATCAATAACAGTTGGGGCAGTCAGCCGCCGGATGTCAGCTATCGCACTCTCGCGGATCTGCACGCCGCCTACGCGCAGCACTGGAACAAGGGCACCTGGCTCGACGCCGCTGCCGATGTTTCGCGGCGCGGTGTGATCAACGTTTTCAGCGCCGGCAACAGCGGTTATCCGAACGCCAGCGTGCGCTCGGCGCTGCCGTACTTTCAGCCGGATCTGGAAGGCCACTGGCTGGCGGTGTCAGGGCTCGATCAGAGCAATCAGCAGAAGTACAACCAGTGCGGTATCGCCAAGTACTGGTGCATCACCACACCGGGGGCGAAGATCGACAGCACCATTCCCGGCGGCGGTTATGCGATCAAGTCCGGAACCTCGATGGCGGCGCCGCACGCGACCGGCGCCTTGGCGCTGGTGATGGAACGCTATCCGTACATGAACAGCCAGCAGGCGCTCGAGGTGCTTCTGACCACCGCCACCCAGCTCGATGGCTCGATCACCGACGCACCGAACGAGCGCGTCGGTTGGGGCGTCGCCAACCTCGACCGGGCGATGCGCGGGCCGGGGCAATTGCTCGGTGCGTTCGATGCCAATCTGGGGGCAGGGCAGCGCGATGTCTGGAGCAACGACATCTCCGACAACGCGCTGCTCCAGCGCCAGCGCGAAGACGTCGCCGAGCACAGCGCCTGGCAGCAAACCCTGCAGGACAAAGGCTGGCAGAACGGTGTGCCGGCCGGCGCCAGTCAGCAGGACCAGACCGATTACGCCGTCGGCATGCTGCGTGATGCGGCAGCGACGAACCGGGTGTACGAGGGCAGCCTGATCAAGTCCGGCGCCGGGCAATTGCTGCTCAGCGGCGCCAACACCTATCGCGGCCCGACCACGGTCAACGGCGGTCTGCTGACGGTCAACGGTTCGCTGACTTCAGCGGTCACCGTCAATAACAGCGGCACCCTCGGCGGCTCCGGACGCATAGGTGCGTTGACCGCCAACAGCGGCGGCCGGGTTGCACCGGGCAATTCCATCGGCACCTTGAACGTCGCCGGCGACGTGACACTCAACTCGGGCTCGACTTACGCCGTCGAGCTATCGCCCACCAGCAGCGACCGCATCGTTGCCGGCGGCACGGCAACCGTCAGCGGCGCCAGCGTCAGCCTGGCGCTGGAAAACAGCCCGACCTTGCTCAGCAGCGCCGAAGCGCAAAGCCTGCTCGGCCGCCAGTACAACATCCTGCAAGCGGCCGGTGGCATACAGGGACAGTTCAGCGAGGTGCTGCCGAACTACCTGTTCATCGGCGGCGCCCTCGACTACGCCGCAACCGGCATTCAGCTGAATATCCAGCGCAACGCGACAAGCTTCGCCAGCGTCGGGCAAACGCCGAACCAGCGTTCGGTGGCCGCGGCAGTCGAAGGGCTGGGCGCTGGCAATTCGGTTTACGAAAGCGTGCTTCGTGCACCGACTCAAGCCTCGGCGCAGCAAGCCTTCCAGCAACTGAGCGGCGAGATTTATCCAGCGCTGGGGACAATGCTGATCAACGACAGCCGCCAGTTGCGTGATGCGCTCGGCGAGCGGCTGCACGATGAATCGGCGACTCGCAGCAACGGCTGGATCAAAGCCCTCGGCGCTTGGGGCAGCACCGATTCGGGCCACGACACGGCCGGCTACAACACCTCGATCGGCGGGCTGCTGGCGGGTGTCGACGGCGCGCTGGACGAGCAGACCCGCATCGGTCTGGTCACCGGCTACAGCGACAGCTCCTTGAGCATGGGCTCGGGCACGCATTCTTCGGCAGAAGTCGACAGCTACCACCTCGGCGCTTACGCCGGGCACGACATCGGCGCCTGGCGCTTGAGCACTGGCGCGGCGTACAGCTGGCATCGCGGCGATGTGAAGCGCGATCTGCAATACGACGAGGTCAGCGCCAAGCAGAAAGCCAAGCTTGATGCGACCACCACTCAGGTTTTCGCCGAAGCGGCGTATCGCTTGCAGCTGCAACCGTTGGCGCTGGAACCGTTCGCCAACCTGACCTACCTGCATCTGGACACCGAAGGCTTCACCGAAAAGGGCGATGCCGCGGCGCTGAAAAGCTCGGGCGATCAGCGCGATGTGGTGTTGAGCACCTTGGGCGTGCGGGCGAGCAAAACCTTCCACCTTTCCAGCCAGCAAGCGCTGGACGTCAGCGCCCGTCTCGGCTGGCAGCACAGCCTCAGCGATATCGAATCAGAGCAGCATTTGCGTTTTGCCAGCGGCGGCACGCCGTACTCAGTGGAGAGCTCGGCGCTGGTGCGTGATGCCGCGCTGCTCGGCGTGCAGGCCAGTCTGGCGTTGAGCAAGGACGTTCGGGTCAACCTCGATTACAACGGCCAACTGGCCAGCCGCGAGAAGCTGCATGGCGTAGGGCTGAGCCTGAACTGGCAGTTCTGATTACATGGGTTTGAGCCACTGTGGCGAGGGGATTTATCCCCGCTCGACTGCGCAGCAGTCGCAAAACCTGTGTTGATCGTTCCCACGCGCAGCAAAGGAATTCAGCCCGGGACGGTCTGCGTCCCATTGGAACGCGGAGCGTCCCTAGAGGCATTCCCACGCAGAGCGTGGGAACGATCAACGGCAGCACAGGCAACCGGATTTTTCGCAACATCACTAAGGAAGGTCGTGGATGGATAACAACAATACCCCCGCGCAATCGGGTAGCCGCTTTGCCCTGAAAACCCTGACAGTCGCCATGCTCTGTGCCAGTGCGATGGCACAGGCAGCGCCTTACGTTGAGAACGGCCGCAGCGGCGATCCGTCGAGCTGGCGCAATAATGAATTCAAGGCCGACTGGGGCCTGGGCGCGATCGGCGCGGATTACGCCTACGCCGCCGGCTACACCGGCAAAGGCGTGAAACTGGGCATCTTCGATCAGCCGGTCTACGCCGCGCATCCGGAGTTCTCTGGCAGTAACAAAGTCGTCACTCTGGTCACCAGCGGTATCCGCGAATACACCGACCCGTATATCCCGGTGAAAGCCGGCGACGCGTTTCGCTATGACGGTTCGCCCTCGGTCGGCTCCGACGGCAAGCTCGGCGCCCACGGCACCCACGTCGGCGGTATCGCGGCGGGCAGTCGCGACGGCGGGGTGATGCACGGCGTCGCGTTCGGGGCGCAGATCATCAGCGCCGACAACGGCGACCCGGGGCCTGAAGACGGCATCGTGCGTGGCAACGACGGCGCGGTGTACAAGGCCGGTTGGGATGCGCTGATCGCCAGCGGTGCGCGGATCATCAACAACAGCTGGGGCATCGGCATCACCGACCGCTTCGACCTCGGCGGCCGCGATCCGGCGTATCCGCACTTCACCGTCAACGACGCGCAGTTGCAGTTCAACGAAATCCGCACGCTGCTCGGCACCAAACCCGGCGGCGCCTACGACGGCGCGATTGCCGCCGCACGCAGCGGCATCGTCACCATTTTCGCCGCCGGCAACGACTACAACCTGAACAACCCGGATGCCATTGCCGGCCTCGGTTATTTCGTCCCGGACATCGCGCCGAACTGGATCACGGTCGCCGCATTGCAGCAGAATCCGGACACCGCCAGCGCCAATCCGTACGTGATCAGCACGTTCTCCTCGCGTTGCGGCTACACCGCCAGTTACTGCGTCTCGGCGCCGGGCACCAAGATCTACAGCTCGATCATCGAAGGCACCAACGCCGACAACTTGACCACCGGCTACAAAAACTACAACGGCACCTCGATGGCCGCGCCGCACGTGGCCGGTTCTATCGCGGTGTTGATGGAGCGCTTCCCGTATATGTCCGGCGATCAGGTCGCCAGCGTGTTGCGCACCACTGCGACCGACATCGGCGCACCGGGCATCGACGCCTTGTACGGCTGGGGCATGATCAACCTGCGCAAGGCCATCGACGGCCCGGCGATGTTTGTCACCGAGCAGGACATTCCCGAGGAATTCCGCGTGCAGGGCGCTTACGGTTCCGGCCAGTTCGTTGCTGACTTGCCGGGCATCGGCGCGATCATCGACCAGGGCAAACCGACCGAGCGGGTGTGCAGCGACATCACGTGCGGCCTCGACACCTGGCGCAACGACATCGGCGGCCACGGCGGTCTGACCAAGCAAGGCATCGGCACCCTGGTGCTGACCGGCAACAACACTTACAGCGGCCCGACCCTGGTCAATCAGGGCCGTCTGGCCATCAACGGCTCGCTGCAATCGGCGGTCACCGTCAACAACGGCGGCATCCTCGGCGGCAATGGCCGCATCGGCGCGCTGGCGGTGAACAGCGGCGGTACGGTGGCACCGGGCAATTCCATTGGCACCCTGAATGTGGCGGGGGACGTGACCTTCGCGCCGGGCTCAACCTACGCTGTAGAGCTGTCGCCAACCAGCAGCGACCAGATCGTCGCGGGCGGCAAAGCCGTCATCGACGGCGCCACGGTGAGCCTGTCGCTGGAAAACAGCCCGACCCTGCTCAGCACCGGCGAAGTGCAAAGCCTGCTCGGCACTCGCTACAACATTCTGCAAGCGGCGGGTGGCATTGAAGGGCGCTTCGGTCAGGTCTTGCCGAATTACGCCTTCCTTGGCGGCACTCTGGATTACTCGGCGGGCGGCATTCAGCTGGCGGTCGGGCGCAATGAGGCATCGTTCGCCAGCGTCGGCCTGACGCCGAACCAGCGCGCCGTCGGTGCGGCGGCCGAGCGTTTAGGTGCGGGCAATGCGCTGTTCGAAACCCTGTTGCTGTCGCCCAACGCGGCGTCGGCGCAGCAGGCCTTTCAACAGTTGTCCGGCGAGATTCACCCGGCCATCGGCACGTTGCTGATCAACGACAGCCGCTACCTGCGCGAAGCCGTCGGCGAGCGCCTGCGTGAGCGTGATCTGTTCAACGCCGATGCGCCGACTGATGAGCGCAGCAACGTCTGGGTCAAGGTCCTCGGCTCATGGGGCGAGAGTGATGGCGGATACGACAATGCCGATTCCAATAGCTCCATCGGCGGGCTGCTGGCTGGCGTCGACGGGCTGATCGCTGAAGATACCCGTCTCGGTTTCGTCACCGGTTACAGCGACAGCTCGTTGAGCATGGGCAGCGGCACGCATTCCCAGGCGTCGGTCGACAGCTACCACTTGGGTGCGTATCTGGGCCATGAAATCGACGCGTTGCGCCTGACCGTCGGCGGCGCCTACAGCTGGCATCGCATCGACGTCAAACGTGATCTGCAGTTCGGCGACGTCAGCGGCAAACAGAAAACCAAGCGTGACGCGACAACCGCGCAACTGTTCACCGAGGCCGCTTACGACCTGGGCCTGCAACCGATGAACCTGGAGCCGTTCGCCAATCTGTCCTACGTGCACCTCAACACCGACAGCTTCACCGAGAAGGGTGACGCTGCCGCGCTCAAAGGTGGTGAAGACACCCGCGACGTGGTGCTGTCGACCCTCGGCGTGCGCGCCAAGCGCAGCTTCGCCTTGTCGGACAACCATCAGCTGGAACTCGGCGCCAGCCTCGGCTGGCAACACAACCTGAGCAGCGTCGATGCCGACAGCCATCTGGCCTTCGCCAACGGCAACAGCGCGTTCACCGTGCAGAGCGTGTCGATGGATCGTGACGCTGCCGTGGTCGGCGTGCGCGCCGGGCTGGCGCTCAATCGCGACGTGCGGGTCAACCTTGACTACAACGGCCTGATCGGCTCGAACGAGAAAGATCACGGCGTCGGTCTGACGCTCGACTGGCAGTTCTGAGGCGTAACCGGCAGCGCTTCTCGGGCTGCCGGTTTTTCAAGAGAAGGGAGCGCTGCTCATGGGATTGTTCGAGTACAAAAATCCAAATGTGCAGAAGATCCAAATGTGGGAGCGAGCCTGCTCGCGAAAGCGCTGGTTCAGGCGATTGTGATGTTGCATGTGCTGCCGCCTTCGCGAGCAGGCTCGCTCCCACAGGTACGGCGTACACATGATCGTTCCCACGCTCTGCGTGGGAATGCAGCCGGGGACGCTCTGCGTCCCACAAGATCGCAGCCTTCGGCAGTTCCTACAGAGGATGTGCAAGATGTAATGAATGCTCCGGAGCCTCGCGCTCTGGCTGTGAGCTATCTCTGACAATTCCAACAACAAGAGAGGCAATGGCAATGGGTGTATACGACTACAAGAACTTCGGCACAGCCGATTCCGCGGCGCTGTTCAGCGATGCCATGGCGATCACGCTGTACTCCTATCACAACCTCGATAACGGCTTCGCCGCCGGTTACCAGCACAACGGCTTCGGCCTCGGTCTGCCGGCGACGCTGGTTACCGCGCTGATTGGCGGCACCGATTCGCAAGGGGTGATCCCCGGTATCCCGTGGAATCCCGATTCGGAAAAACTCGCCCTCGAGGCCGTGCAAAAGGCCGGCTGGACACCGATCAGCGCCGCGCAATTGGGCTATGAAGGCAAGACCGACGCACGCGGGACATTCTTCGGCGAGAAGGCCGGCTACACCAGCGCACAAGTGGAAATCCTCGGCAAGTACGACGCTCAGGGTCACCTCACCGAACTGGGGATCGCCTTTCGTGGCACCAGCGGCCCGCGCGAAATCCTCATCGGTGATTCGATTGGCGACGTGATCAACGATCTGCTCGCCGCGTTCGGCCCGGCCGATTACGCGAAAAACTACGTCGGTGAAGCCTTTGGCAATCTGCTTAACGATGTGGTCGCATTCGCCCGGGCCAACGGCCTCAGCGGCAAAGACGTGCTGGTAAGCGGTCATAGCCTCGGCGGCCTGGCGGTGAACAGCATGGCTGACTTGAGCGCTGGCAAGTGGGGCGGTTTCTTCGCCGATTCCAACTACATTGCCTACGCCTCGCCGACCCAGAGCAGCGGAGACAAGGTGCTGAATATCGGCTACGAAAACGACCCGGTGTTTCGTGCCCTTGACGGTTCGACCTTCAGCAGCGCTTCGGTGGGCGTGCACGACGCGCCGCATGCCTCGACCACCGACAACATCGTCAGCTTCAACGACCACTACGCCTCGAACGCCTGGAACGTGCTGCCGTATTCGATCCTGAATATCCCGACGTGGATTTCGCACCTGCCCACTGGCTACGGCGACGGCATGACCCGAGTGCTTGAATCGAAGTTCTACGACCTGACCAGCCGCGACTCGACGATCATCGTCGCCAACCTGTCCGACCCGGCGCGGGCCAACACATGGGTGCAGGACCTCAACCGCAATGCCGAACCCCACAAGGGCAGCACCTTCATCATCGGCAGTGACGGCAGCGACCTGATCCAGGGCGGCAGCGGTAACGACTATCTGGAGGGGCGCGCCGGCAATGACAGCTTCCGCGACAGCGGCGGCTACAACGTCATTCTGGGTGGGCAGGGCAGCAACACCCTCGACTTGCAGCAGTCGGTGAAGCACTTCGATTTCGCCAACGACGGCGCTGGCAACCTTTACATCCGCGATGCCAACGGCGGGATCAGCATCACCCGTGACATTGGCAGCATCGTCAGCAAAGAACCGGGGTTTCTCTGGGGCGTGTTCAAGGACGACGTGCTGCACAGCGTCACCGCCACGGGGTTGAAAGTCGGCAGTAACCTCACCGCTTATGAATCAAGTATTAGAGGAACGGGCGGCGCTGACATGCTCAAGGCGCATACCGGCGGCGATTGGCTGTTTGGCCTTGAGGGCAACGATCATTTGCTCGGCGGTGCGGGCAATGACGTATTTGTCGGTGGTGCGGGCAATGACCTGCTGGAATCGGGCGGCGGGGCGGATACGTTTTTGTTCAATGGCGCGTTTGGCCAGGACCGTGTGGTTGGCTACACGGCCGATGACAAACTGGTGTTTCTTGGCGTGCAGGGGGTGTTGCCGGGGGATGATTTCCGTGCCCATGCATCGGCGGTCGGGCAGGATACTGTGCTGACGTTTGGTGGGGATTCGGTGACGTTGGTGGGGGTGGCGCTGGGGAGTTTGAGTGCCGACGGGGTTGTTATAGCCTGATGTTGGTGCGGGGCCTGTGCCGGCCCCTTCGCGAGCAGGCTCGCTCCCACAGGGGATTGTGAACGACGTAGATCCCGTGTGGGAGCGAGCCTGCTCGCGAAAAACGATCATTCAGGCCAAGTCAGTCTTCCTTGCGCACGGTCGCGACTTCATCGGCGCGAACCTTGACCTTGGCCCCGGAAATATCTTCGAACTCATAGAAACCATCTTCGGTCTCGGTCTTCGGCATGTCCTCGGTCAGGTACTGGGTGCCGTTCTGCAACGTCACCACGGTCTGGGTCGAACAGCCGCCCAGCGCCAACAGGGCTGCGACCGCTACAGGAATGCCCAGCATCTTGATTTTCATACCCACCTCTGACTCCTTGCTTGAATGTGATTGCGGGCATTGTCGGCCCTGTAACGCGGTTGGTGCCAGCAGCGGCGGAAAAGTTCGATGGCGGCGCGAAAAAATGCCATTGATCTTTTTCCGTTTGCGCCGGGCGGGGCTGAGCTGTTATCTGTACGCATAACCAGTGTTCGCTTGCCGTGGCTTTGAATTCCCGTGACCTCCAACCCTCTAGACGATCCGTTCTATTACCTCAACAACTTCCGGCAAGTGCTTGATTGGCTTGGGCTTCGCTATGCCGATGTGATGAGCGCAAGCGAACACGGCTTCATCCGCGACTTCAATACGCTGCCGCAAGCCTCGCAGGGATTGCTGGTGCGCATGGTCATGCGCAAGGGCATTCACTTTCGCGCGAGCAAACTCAATTATCTGGAAATCGGCGACATTGCCGAGGCGGCGCGGCCGTTGCTCGATCACGGCTGGCTCGATGAACACGCGGATTTGACACTGGCAGAACTGTTCGACGTCTTGCTCAAGGCCGAGCTCTTGCAAGCGTTCGGCGCCTTTATCGAACAGCCGAAAGGGCGCAAGGACGAGTGGCTGCCCGTGCTGGCCGAACAGTTCAGCGAGGCGCAGACCCTGCGTGTCTGGGCGCCGCAACTGGCTGAGCGGCTGTTCAGCCTGACCCTGATGGACCTGTGCGATCGCCTGCGCCTGATGTTCTTCGGCAATCTGTATCAGGACTGGTCGGAGTTCGTGCTGGCCGACCTGGGCATCTTCACTTATGAAAAAGTCGAGTTCTGCGCCGACTCCCGAGGCCTGCGCAGCCGCGAAGACGTCGACGCCTGCCTGTTCCTGCATCAGTGCCAGTTGCGTTTCGAGGCCGGTGAAGCGCTGGACGAGATCGTCGAACAGATCAACGCCGTGCAATTCGACAACCCGTGGCTGCGCCGCCGGCAAGCCAAGGCGTTGTTCCAGATCGGCCAGTACGCCGAGCGCATCGGCGACTTTGCGCTGGCTTTGAGTGTTTACCGCGACTGCGTCTACCCGGGCGCACGACTGCGGATGATCCGTGTGCTCGAACGCTGCGGCGAATACGCGCTGGCGCTGGAGCTCGGCACGCTGGCCGAACAGGCACCGCAAAGCGCGGCCGAGCAGCAAGGCTTGCAGCGCATCGTCCCGCGCCTGCGGCGCAAACTCGGTGGCCCGCCGCTCAAGCGTGCCAAGGCCAGAGAGGTCGAGCGCCTCGACTTGCACTTGCCGCGCATCGATCCGGCGCGGTCGGTGGAGTTTCATGTGCAAGCGCACTTGCACGCCGATGACGGCCCGGTGCATTACGTCGAGAACAGCCTGATCAATTCATTGTTCGGCCTGTTGTGCTGGCCGGCGATCTTCGCACCGTTGCCGGGTGCGTTCTTTCACCCGTTTCAGCGCGGCCCGGTGGATCTGCTCAGCGAAGACTTCCTCGAGCGCCGCGCCGAGCTGTTTCAGGCCTGCCTGGGCGAACTCGATGACGGCCGCTACGCCGAGACGATTCGCCAGCGCTTCGTCGACAAGTGGGGCATCCAGTCGCCGTTCGTGTTCTGGGGCGCGCTCAATGAAGACTTGCTGGAGCAGGCGCTGGCCTGTCTGCCCGCCGAACACCTGAAACACTGGTTCAACCGATTGCTGCTCGACATCAAGGCCAACCGTGCCGGCATGCCGGACCTGATCCAGTTCTGGCCGCAGCACAAGACCTACCGCATGATCGAAGTCAAAGGCCCCGGCGACCGCTTGCAGGACAATCAGCTGCGCTGGCTGGAGTTCTGCCACGAGCATCAAATGCCGGTGGCCGTGTGTTACGTGCAATGGGCGGAGCAGAGCGCTTGAGCTACAGCGTTGCCGTGCGTGCACTGTGCGAGTTCACCGCCAAGACCGGCGACCTCGACCTGCGCTTCACCCCGTCACCGACCGCGCTGGAAGGCATCGTCGGCCATCGCACCGTGGCCTCGCGGCGCAGCGAGCAGTACCAGAGCGAAGTGGCGCTGCAAGGCGAATTCGGCGAACTGAAGGTCAAGGGCAGGGCGGATGGCTACGATCCGGCGCAAAACTGCCTGGAAGAAGTCAAAACCTATCGCGGCGACCTGAACAAGCAACCGGCCAATCACCGCCAGTTGCACTGGGCGCAGGCGAAAATCTACGGCTGGTTGATGTGCCAGAAACTGCAATTGCAGCAGATCAATCTGGCGCTGGTGTATTTCGACGTCGTCAGCGAAAAGGAAACCTGCCTGGTCGAATCCCATAGCGCCGAGTCGCTCCAGGTTTTTTTTGCGCAGCAGTGCGCTTTGTTCCTGCAATGGGCCGAGCAGGAAATGGCCCATCGCGAAGCGCGCAATCTGGCCGCGCAGCAACTGGCGTTCCCGCACGCGGATTTTCGTCCCGGCCAACGGCATCTGGCCGAATCAGTGTTCAAAGCCGTCAGCACCGGCCGCTGCCTCATGGCCCAGGCGCCGACCGGCATCGGCAAAACCCTTGGCACGCTGTTTCCGATGCTCAAGGCCTTGGCGCCGCAGCAACTGGACAAGGTGTTCTTTCTCACCGCCAAGACTCCCGGACGCAAGCTGGCGCTGGATGCCAGCCAGGTGTTGTTCAGGCAAGCGCCGGACTTGCCGCTGCGGGTGATGGAAATGGTTGCTCGCGACAAGGCCTGCGAACATCCGGACAAGGCCTGCCATGGCGAATCCTGCCCGCTGGCCCAGGGTTTTTATGATCGCTTGCCGGCCGCCCGCGAAGCCGCCAGCCGCATCAACCTGCTCGATCAGGCGGCGATGCGTGAAGTCGCCGCGCAGCACAGCGTGTGCCCGTACTACCTGAGTCAGGAAATGGCTCGCTGGGCGGATGTGGTGGTTGCCGACTACAACTATTACTTCGACTTCAGCGCGCTGCTGTTCGGTCTGGCCCAGCTCAATCAGTGGAAAGTCGCGGTGCTCGCCGACGAGGCGCACAACCTGGTCGAGCGCGGCCGGCAGATGTACAGCGCCAGCCTCGACCAGTTCACCCTCGCCAGCGTGCGCAAAACCGCGCCGGCAGCGCTGAAGAATGCCCTGCAACGGGTCAACCGTGAATGGAACGCGCTGCATGCGCAGCAACTCGCGGCGTATCAGGCGTACGACAAGGCGCCGGACAAACTCCTGCACGCCATCTCGCTGTGTTGCGCGGCCATTGGCGATTACCTCAACGAGCATCCGCAAGGCCTCGACAGCGGTCTGCAGAATTTCTATTTCGACTTGCTGCAATTCGCCCGGGTCGCCGAGCTGTACGACGAGCATTACCTTTTCGATATCAGCAAACGCGACCTCGACCGCAAGCGTCCGTTGTCGCAACTGTGCCTGCGCAACGTGGTGCCGGCGGCGTTCATCGGTCCGCGCCTGAGCGCGGCGCGCAGCAGCGTGCTGTTCTCGGCCACGCTGAGCCCGCGCAACTATTACGCCGACCTGCTCGGCACGCCCGCCGACACGGTGTGTATCGACGTCGAATCGCCGTTCAGCGCTGAGCAATTGCAGGTGCACATCGTCAGTCAGATCTCCACGCGTTTTAACCATCGCCAAGCCTCGCTGGAGCCGATCGTCGAGCTGATCGCGCGCCAGTTCAGCGAGCGCCCGGGCAACTATTTGGCGTTCTTCAGCAGTTTCGATTACCTGCAACAGGTCGCGACCTTATTGGCCGAGCGCCATCCGCGCATCACTCAGTGGCTGCAATCGCGGGGCATGGCCGAGGGCGCGCGGCAGGCGTTTCTCGACCAGTTCAGCGCCGACAGCCAGGGTGTGGGGTTTGCGGTGTTGGGCGGCGCGTTTGGCGAGGGCATCGATTTGCCCGGCGCGCGGCTGATCGGCGCGTTCATCGCCACGCTGGGGCTGGCGCAGCTCAACCCGGTCAACGAGCAGATGAAGCGGCGCATGGCGGCGATTTTTGGCGCCGGCTACGACTACACCTATTTGTACCCGGGCATGCAAAAAGTCGTACAAGCCGCCGGGCGGGTGATCCGCACCCGTGAGGATCGCGGCACGGTCATGCTCATTGATGACCGCTTTGCCGAAAGCCGCATCCAGCAACTGCTGCCACGCTGGTGGGCGATCAAAAGCGAACCGGCGCTTTTCAAATCGACGGATTCACGCATACTTCAGCCCATGACAGTGGCTGGTGAGTGTGATGAGTGAGAACAACAGAACCACAGCGATCGAAGACAGCCGTTTCCGGCTGCTGATCGACGCGGTTGTCGACTATGCGATCTACATGATCGACCCCGACGGTACCATCACCAGTTGGAACTCCGGCGCCAAACGTTTCAAAGGTTATGAAGAAGCGGAAATCATCGGCGAGCACTTCTCACGCTTCTATACCCCTGAAGACCGCGCCAACGGCATGCCGCAACGGGCGCTCGACACGGCGATTCGCGAAGGTCGCTTCGAAGGCGAGGGCTGGCGCGTGCGCAAGGACGGCACGCACTTCTGGTCGCACGTGGTAATCGATCCAATCATCGACCCCAACGGCAAGCTGCTCGGTTTCGCCAAGATCACCCGCGACCTCACCGACCGCAAAATGGCCGAGGAAACCCTCAAGCAAAGCGAACAGCAGTTCCGCCTGCTGGTGCAGGGCGTCACCGATTACGCGATCTACATGCTCAGCCCCGAAGGCTGCGTCAGCAACTGGAACCAGGGCGCGCAGCGCATCAAGGGCTATTTGCCGGAAGAGATCATCGGCCAGCACTTTTCGATTTTCTACACCCCCGAAGACCGCGAACTCGGCGAGCCGCAGCGTTCGCTGGAGATTGCCACCCGCGAAGGCCGCTTCGAGAACCGCAGCTGGCGGATGCGCAAGGACGGCACGCGCTTTCTTGCCCACGTAGTGGTCGATGCGATTCGCGGCGACACCGGCGCGTTGCTCGGCTTCGCCAAGATCACCCGCGATGTGACCGAGGCCCACGAAGCGCAGCAGGCCCTGGAAAAGACCCGCGAGGCGTTGTTCCAAGCGCAGAAGATGCAGGCGATCGGCCAACTCAGTGGTGGCATCGCCCATGACTTCAACAACCTGCTGACGGTGATTCTCGGCAACCTCGAGATCGTGCAGAAACGCATCGGCGACGCGCCGAAAATCGCTCGACTGCTGGAAAACGCCACCCAAGGCGCCTTGCGCGGTGTTTCGCTGACCCAGCGCATGCTGGCCTTCGCCCGGCGCCAGGAACTGAAGACCGAATCGGTGGATATCCCGCAACTGGTGCAAGGCATCACCGGGCTGCTGCGCAGCTCGCTCGGACCGGGGATCCGTATCGAAACGCGCTTTGCCGACGACCTGCAGCCAGTGCTGGCCGATAGCAATCAGCTGGAACTGGCGATCCTCAATCTTGCCACCAATGCCCGCGATGCCATGCCCGAGGGCGGCACGGTGATCATTCAGGCGCAAGCCGAAGTGGTGCTGGAACAAACTCATTCGACCCTGGCGGCGGGGCGTTACGTATGCCTGAGCCTGATCGACAGCGGCGAAGGCATGGACGAAGCCACGCTGGCCTGTGCCCGTGATCCGTTCTTCACCACCAAAGGCCTGGGCAAAGGCACCGGGCTGGGCTTGTCGATGGTGCACGGCTTCATCGAGCAGTTGGGCGGGCGCTTTATTCTCAAGAGCGAGAAGGGCCAGGGCACGGCAGCCGAGTTGTGGATTCCGGTAGCGCTTGAGCGTACGGCCAGTCGCCCGGCGTACAGCGACGCCGCGCCCATTGCGGTGCCGAGGCTCAGCGTGCTGGTGGTCGATGACGATTCGCTGGTGCTGACCAGCACCAGCCTGCTGCTGGAAGACCTCGGCCACCGCGTCATCGGCGCGAACTCCGGCGCCCAGGCGCTGGCGCTGTTCGATCAGGGCGAAGTGATCGATCTGGTGATAACCGACATGGCCATGCCGCACATGAGTGGCGCGCAACTGGCCCACGCCGTGCGCCTGCTCAAACCGGATCTGCCGATCATTCTCGCCACCGGTTACGCCGAACGCCTGGAAGGCTTCGCCGCCGAACTGCCGCGCCTGCCGAAACCGTTCACCCAATTGAATCTGGTGCAAATCATCGCCCAATCGATGAAATGACGCGCTGGTCGATCCGGCTGAACTAGTGCTGACGCGTGCCTTTCCAAAAGTCTTGTTCACTTTGGAGGGCACGTCTCTTGTCTCGCATATTGACCCAGCCAAGCGCTGTTGAAGAAGCCTTGGCCGAACACGACGCCAAGATGTTTGGCTCACCCAAGGAGCGGCTGGATTTCTATCGACGGGAAATCCAGTACGAAACCAGCATCCTCGCCAACCGCACCGACGCCTACCTGGCGGCGCAGTCGTTTCTGGTGATCGCTTTCGCCTCGTGCATGGCCAACCTCAATCCGGAGTGGGGCAAGATGTTCACCCTCGTCGTGCCGCCGTTTCTCGCGCTGCTCGGGGTGCTCAGTTCATTGAATGCCTGGCCGGGGATTCGCGCGGCTTACGACATCATTGATCACTGGCACTTCAAGCAGAGCCAGTTGCTGCACGCAGAGCCGGTAATGGGCGCGGCGTATGACGAGTCACCACTTTTCAGCGAAATGGAATCGAGCCACAAGGGCTATCGCAAGTCGCTGCTGTTCTCGGTGCGCACGCCTTGGATTTTTGCCACGTTCTGGGTGATGTTGGGGGTGTATGCGGTGTTTATTCAGGTGACCAATCCTTGAGGTGGATTGGTCGGGACAGGTGCTGGATGTTGTGGTGTTAATGAGATTTTACCCCCTCACCCCAGCCCTCTCCCCCAAGGGGGCGAGGGGGAAAGGGAGCAGATTTTTACGCTTTTCAAAACTTGTATTCGACTCGATTTTTCAGGTCGATGAATAACGAAAAAACACCCCGGTCAGTCCCCTCTCCCTCGGGGAGAGGGCTAGGGTGAGGGGCTTTTGACTTTTATCACGCCGTTTCCAGCTCACGCCGCGCAGTTACAGCATTCTGCACCGCCGCCGGAATCGGCGGGAAGTCCTCATTCAGCACACACAGATGATCGATTGCATCTTCAAACTTCGCATCGGCTTTCTTGCGCAGTGCCCGGTATTGCTCAAAGCGTTCGAAGTCGGTCGGCGTCTGTTCCAGCAGCGCGTTGGCCGCTCGGTTCAGTTCGTGGGCTTCTTCGAACAGTTGACGATTGCGTTCCAGAGCCAGTGCTCTGCAAGCCTTGATTTGCGCAGGAGTCGAGCATTCGTTCATGACCGTGACCTTGTTTGTGTCGGGGTTCCGTTTAATAGGCTGTTCACCGCAGGGGAACCGAACCTGCCGGGCCGCGCTGGATGATTGGCGCGGTTAAAGTTGTGACCGTTGGGTCGCGCCCGGCGATCCATTTTTTTGCAGAAAAATCTTCGATCATTTCCAGGCAGGCGCAGCGGTCGACGAATCAACTTTTTCGTTGCTTCAGACGTTCATAGCGCGCCAGCATCGGTTGGGTACTGATGCCATGCAGCAGAATGCTCAGTGCCACCACCGACAAAGTGATGTCGGTACAGACCTTCGCCACATCGGCATCCAGGCCATGGTTCAGGGCGAAGAACAGATAGAACAGGCTGCCGATGCCACGAATGCCAAACCAGCCGATCAACAAACGCTGCGGGCCGCTGAGCAGATTGCCCCAAGGCATCAGCGCCACGCTCAGCGGGCGAATCAGGCAGAACAGCACGGCGCCGATCCACAACGCCCGCCAGTCCCAATGCGCTATCAGGACGACGCCGAGCAGGGTCACCAGAAACACTTCCATCGCCCGCTCGACCAGACTGCCGAACGCCAGCATGTCGCCCATCATGATCCCGGCCGCGACCTGGCTGTCTTCCAACTGCTCCATGTCGCCATGCACGGCGTTCTGTGGTTCGACGTTCTGATGACCGACCACCGGCTGCACCAGATGCTCGGCAGGTGCCTGGGTGATGCCCGTGGATTTGACTTCCTCCTGACGCAGGCCGAGACCGGCGGCAAACACCGCGAGAAAGCCGTAGCCGCCAATGGCATCGGCTACCACATAGGAAAGCGCAATCAGCGCGAGGGTCAGGTAGTCGTTGGGGCCGAGGGTGCTGTCCTCATTGTGAATGCGCAGCGACAGGGCGATGCGGCCGATGCCACGGCCCATCCAGTAACCGGTCAGCAAACCCGCCGGCACCGCCCACAACAAACTGCGGATCACCCAGTGGTGCCACTCGCCGGCACTGCCGTCACCGTGCAGCAACAGCAAGCCGAGAATAACGAAAGGGAAGGCCACGCCATCGTTGAGCCCGGCTTCACCGGAGAGGCCGAAGCGCACGCTGTCGATGTCCTGCGCATCATTGACCTGCACCAGCGCGGCCAGCACCGGGTCGGTCGGAGCCAGCATCGCGCCGATCAGCAGCGAAGGCCCCCACGCCAGTTGCAGGCCCCAGTGCATCAGCAGACACACGCCGATGATGGTCAGGATCATCACCGGCCCGGCCAGGCCAAAGGCGATACGCCAGGTCGTGTTGCCCAGCGGCAGGCGCAGCTTCAAACCGCAGACAAATAAAGAAAAGAGCACCGCGACCTCGGTCAGGTGCTCCATCCACAACGATGATTCTTCCAGCGACAGTTTCAGCAGGTCGAGGCCGCTGGGGCCGATGGCGATGCCCAGCAGCAGGCACACCGCCGAAGTGGTGACCGGCATCCAGCGCAACCATGACGACGTCAGGGCCAGCGTCAGCAGCACGGCGCCGAGCACCGCGACCCATACGCCGAAACTCATGACCGTTCACTACAGCGAATTTTCAAGGATAGGCGCACCGGCTCAGCTCACGGTCGTGCGCAGGTACTCGGGGATGAGCACGTTGAACCACAGCAGAATCATCGACACCAGCATGGTCACCAGCACCAGCAGGCCAACGCCCCACACGCACGCCGAATACAGCAGGCCTTGCTCCTTGCGCTCGTGCATGAAGGTCGGCAGGCCGACGAACAGCAGAAACGTCGAATAGATCGACGCCGCGCCGAGCACCAGAATTGCCAGCCAGCGGCTCGGGTACAGCCCGGCAATCCCGGCGAGGAAAAACGGCGTCACCGTGTAGGCGGCAAAACCGATGCATTGATTGAGCGTTGGCCGCGCATCGAACGACCGCGACATCCAGCGAATGAACCCGCCCATGACCGCAACACCGGCGACGATCGTCACGTACAGCAACACGCTCAGTTGCAAGGCGCTGGCCGTGCTCAAACGCACGTTTTCACCCACGGCAAGGCTCCAACCGACCTGGGTGGTGCCGATGAACAGGCACACGGCCGGAATCAGCGCGAGCAGCAGCAGATGCGCGAGGTAGTGGCGGGGATGGGTTTCTTCTTCGCGGCGGATATCGGTCCAGGCGAAGTTGGGTTGGGTGAAGAGTCTGACGAGGGGGGCGGACATGACAACCTCCTGTTCCTGTTGGCCCGTAGGCGCTTACAGGTATGGAGGGATGCCATGCCGCTCGGGTTCAGTTTTTCTGCTGCACGGTTACAGCATCGGTTTGCCGCCGGTCACGCCGTAGCGCTGGCCGGTGATGTAGCTGGCTTCGTCGGAGGCCAGCAGCACGTAAATCGGTGCAACTTCCACCGGTTGGCCAGGACGGCCGAGCGGGGTGCTGCCGCCGAAGTTCTGCACTTCTTCATCAGGCATGGTCGAGACGATCAGCGGCGTCCAGATCGGGCCTGGGGCAACGCTGTTGACGCGAATTTCCTTCGGCCCGAGCATCTGCGCCAGGCCACCGGTGAAGTTGGCGATCGCGCCTTTGGTGGTGGCGTAGGCCAGCAGGGTCGGCTTGGGCATGTCCGAGTTGACCGAGCTGGTGTTGATGATCGACGAACCGGGGCGCATGTGTTTGATCGCCGCCTGGCAGATCCTGAACATGGCAGTGATATTCACGTCGAAGGTCATCACCCATTCGTCATCTGGGATCTCTTCAAAGTTTTCGTGGGTCATCTGGAACGCGGCGTTGTTGACCAGAATGTCGATGCGGCCAAAGCGCTCGACAGTCTTGTCGACCAGCGCTTGGCACTGCGCTTTCTCGGCGATATCGCCCGGCAGCAGGATGCACTGACGCCCGGCCTGCTCGACCCAGCGTGCGGTTTCCTTGGCATCTTCATGTTCATTCAAGTACGCCACGGCGACGTCGGCGCCTTCACGGGCGAAGGCAATCGCCACTGCGCGACCGATGCCGCTGTCAGCGCCGGTGATCAGCGCGATCTTGCCGGCGAGGCGGCCGGAACCGACGTAACTCTGCTCGCCGCAGTCTGGATACGGCTCCATCTTGCGTTGCGAGCCGGGCACCGGTTGGGCTTGTTTCGGGAAGGGTGGTTTTGGATAGTCAGTCATTGCAGGGTCTCCTGATTTCAAGGCCAGTGTTCCGGGTTGACCCGGTGGCTTTGCCTTGAGTTCGATCGGATTTGCGCTGGATTTAGTTGGCTATGCAAAACCAATGTGGGAGCGAGCCTGCTCGCGAAAGCGGTCTGTCAGCCGATAAATGTGTCGACTGACACTGCGCTTTCGCGAGCAGGCTCGCTCCCACAGGGATCATTTACACCGGGGTATCTCGGGGCAGGATCAGAGATTGCGGTTAGCCAAAGCCCGCTCCATCCGCGCAATCCCTTCTTCCAGCAATGCCCTCGGGCAACCGAAGTTCAAGCGCACGAACTGCTGATGCCGGTCACCAAAATCCAATCCCGCACTCAGCCCGACCTTGCCCTGTTCGAGGAAGAACCGCTGCGGATCCGGCAGGTCCAGCGCCGTGCAGTCGAGCCACGCCAGATACGTGCCCTGCGGTACGTTGATGGTCACGCCCGGCAGGCGCGTGCGCACGGCGTCTACCAGCCAGTCGCGGTTGGCCTGCAGGTAGGTTTTCAGTTCGGCGAGCCACGGCGCGGCTTCGCTGTAGGCGACGCGGGTGGCTTCCATGCCCAGCGGGTTGACGCTGTCGACCATGCCGCAGCGGGCGTGGTTGACGCGTTCGCGCAGGGCAGCATCCTGGATGATCATGAACGAGGTCTTCAGACCGGCGATGTTGTAGGCCTTGCTCGCCGACATCAGGGTGATCGTGCGTTTGGAAATCTCGGGGCTCAGCGAGGCAGTGGGAATGTGCATGCGGCCGTCGAAGCACAGTTCAGCGTGGATTTCGTCGGAGATGATCCACGCGTCCTGCGCTACGCAAATGTCCGCCACAGCCTGCAACTCTTCGCGATCAAAGACCTTGCCGATCGGGTTGTGCGGGTTGCTCAGCAGCAGGGCGCCGCCGCCTTTGAGCGACTCGCGCAGTGCGTCCAATGGCGTGGAGTAGGTGCCATCGGCCTGGGCGTTGAATTCAAGCTCGACCTTATTCAGGCCCCAATGCCCCGGTGCGTGACGCAGCGGCGGGTAGTTCGGCACTTGCACGACGACATTCTGCTGCGCCTGGACCAAAGCCTTCAGCGCCATGTTGAAGCCCGATTCCACACCCGGCAGAAAGATCAGCTCCTGCGGTTTGACCTGCCATGAATACTTGTTCCACAGGTCGGCGACGATGGCTTCACGCAGGTTGTCCTGGGCCACGCTGTAACCGAGCAGCGGGTGCAGCAGGCGCCGTTGCAAGGCTTCGACGATGACCGGCGGCGCGGCAAAATCCATGTCAGCGACCCACATCGGCAACACATCGGCCGGGTAGCGGCTCCACTTGGTGCTGCCAGTGTGGTGGCGGTCGAACAGCTGATCAAAATCGAAAGTCATGCGCGGTCTCGTCAAGGCGGAGTTGGTTCTGCCGGACATTCTATGCGCAACTCGTTCCCTGTAGGAGTGAGCCTGCTCGCAATAGCGATCTGACTGATCGTTCCCACGCTCCGCGTGGGAATGCAGCCCGGGACGCTCTGCGTCCCAGTGGAACGCGGAGCGTCCCTTGAGGCATTCCCACGCAGAGCGTGGGAACGATCAACTGGCTGGAAATCCGGGCCAGACACCCGACGGTCGGTTTTCACACAATCGGAAAGGTCTTTGTCTACAGTGAAAAAGTCGGCGCCAAGGCGTCGCAACCGTGATTGTCCAGATAAAGCCCGGCACAAGTACCGGGTTCCACCTGATCAGGAGTGCACGATGGATCTCAGCCGTCGTCAGTTCTTCAAGGTCGCCGGTATCGGCCTTGCAGGCTCAAGCCTGGGCGCGTTGGGCATGGCCCCGACGGCGGCCTTCGCCGAGCAGGTGCGTCACTTCAAGCTCGCCCACACCCGTGAAACCCGCAACACCTGCCCGTATTGCTCGGTCGGTTGCGGTTTGATCATGTACAGCCAGGGCGATGCCGGCAAGAACGTGGCGCAAAACATCATTCACATCGAAGGCGACGCCGACCACCCGGTCAATCGCGGCACCCTGTGCCCGAAAGGCGCGGGCCTGCTCGACTTCATTCACAGCCCCGGCCGCTTGCAGTACCCGCAGGTGCGCAAGCCCGGCAGCAATGAATGGACGCGCATCGGCTGGGACGAAGCCCTCGATCGCATCGCCGACCTGATGAAGGCCGACCGCGACGCCAACTTCATCGAGAAAAATGCCAACGGGCAAACGGTGAATCGCTGGCTGACCACCGGTTTCCTCGCGGCATCGGCGGCATCCAACGAAGCCGGCTACATCACCCAGAAGGTGATTCGCAGCCTCGGTCTGCTGGGGTTCGATAACCAGGCGCGTGTCTGACACGGCCCGACGGTGGCAAGTCTTGCCCCGACGTACGGCCGTGGTGCCATGACCAACACCTGGACCGATATCGCCAACGCGAATCTGATCCTGGTAATGGGTGGCAACGCAGCAGAAGCGCATCCGTGCGGCTTCAAATGGGTGACCGAGGCCAAGGCGCATAACGCTGCGCGGCTGATCGTGGTCGATCCGCGTTTTACCCGGACCGCTTCGGTGGCCGACTATTACGCGCCGATCCGCACCGGCACCGACATCGCCTTCATGGGCGGGCTGATCAATTACCTGCTGACCGAGGACAAGATCCAGCACGAATACGTGCGCAATTACACCGACGTGTCGTTCATCGTCAAAGCCGGCTATGGCTTCGAAGACGGCCTGTTCAGCGGCTATGACGCGGAAAAACGCAGCTATACCGACAAGTCCGGCTGGGGTTACGAATTCGCCGAGGACGGTTTCGTCCGCGTCGACCCGACCCTGCAAGACCCGCGCTGCGTTTATCAACTGATGAAGCAGCATTACAGCCGCTACAACATCGACCTGGCCAGCCAGATCTGCGGCATGCCGGTCGACGCGATGCAGAAAATCTGGGAAGAGATCGCCACCTGCTCGACGCCGGGCAAGACCATGACGATTCTCTATGCCCTCGGCTGGACGCAGCACTCGATCGGCGCGCAGATCATCCGCAGCGCGGCGATGGTGCAATTGCTGTTGGGCAATGTCGGCATGCCCGGCGGCGGCGTCAATGCGCTGCGCGGGCACTCGAACATCCAGGGCCTGACCGACCTTGGCCTGCTGTCCAACGCCTTGCCCGGCTACCTCACGCTGCCCAGCGACAGCGAGCAGGATTACGGCCAGTTCATCTTCAAACGCACCCAGGTGCCGCTCAGACCGGGGCAGCTCTCGTATTGGCAGAACTACAGCAAATTCCACGTCAGCCTGATGAAATCCTGGTACGGCGCCAACGCCACCGCCGAGAACAACTGGCTGTTCGACCATTTGCCGAAGCTCGACATCCCCAACTACGACGTGCTGAAGATGTTCGACCTGATGAGCCAGGGCAAGGTCAACGGCTACTTCTGTCAGGGCTTCAATCCGATCGCCGCGTTACCGGACAAGAACCGCGTAATGGGGGCATTGGCCAAGCTCAAGTGGCTGGTGGTGATGGACCCGCTGGCCACGGAAACCTCGGAGTTCTGGCAGAACGTCGGGCCGTACAACGACGTGAAAACCGCCGAAATCCAGACCGAAGTCATTCGCCTGCCAACTACCTGTTTTGCCGAGGAGGACGGCTCGCTGGTCAACAGCAGCCGCTGGCTGCAATGGCACTGGAAGGGTGCCGATGGCCCCGGCGAAGCGCAGACCGACATTCGCATCATGAGCGAATTGTTCCTGCGCCTGCGTCAGCGTTATCAGAGCGTAGGCGGCAAGTTTCCTGATCCGCTGCTGAAACTGTCGTGGCCTTACAAGATCCCCGACGAGCCTTCGCCGGAAGAACTGGCGCGGGAAATCAACGGCACCGCCGTCAGCGATTTCACCGATGCCGGCGGCGTCACGGTCAAGGCCGGTACGCAACTGGCCGGCTTCGGTTTGCTCAAGGATGACGGCAGCACCGCGTCCGGCTGCTGGATTTTTGCCGGCAGCTGGACCGAGGCCGGCAACCAGATGGCCCGGCGTGATAACGCTGACCCGTTCGGCATGCATCAGCATCAGGGCTGGGCGTGGGCGTGGCCGGCCAATCGGCGGATTCTCTACAACCGCGCCTCTTCGGACCCGGCGGGCAAACCGTGGGACCCGAAAAAGCGACTGGTGTGGTGGAACGGCAAGGCCTGGACCGGCACCGATGTGCCGGACTACAAGGCCGACGTGCCGCCGGAAGCCGGGATGAACCCGTTCATCATGAACCCCGAAGGCGTCGCGCGGTTTTTCGCCGTGGACAAGATGAACGAAGGGCCATTCCCTGAGCACTACGAGCCGTTCGAAACGCCGATCGGCATCAACCCGTTGCACCCGCAGAACAAGAAGGCCACCAGCAACCCGGCGGCGCGGATCTTCGATTCGGTCTGGGAAACCCTGGGCGAAGCCAAGGACTTCCCCTACGCCGGCACTAGCTACCGGCTTACCGAGCATTTCCACTTCTGGAGCAAGCACTGCAAGTTGAACGCGATCGCTCAGCCCGAGCAGTTCGTGGAAATCGGCGAAGTGCTGGCGAACGAGAAGGGCATTGCTGCCGGTGATCGGGTGCGGGTCAGCTGCAAGCGCGGCTTTATCGAAGCGGTGGCGGTGGTGACCAAACGGATCCGGCCGCTGCAGGTCAACGGCCAGGTCGTGCATCAGATCGGCATCCCGCTGCACTGGGGTTTCACTGGCCTGACGCGTCACGGTTACCTGACCAACACTCTGGTGCCGTTCCTCGGCGATGGCAACACTCAGACCCCGGAATCCAAGTCATTCCTGGTCAACGTGGAGAAACTGTAAATGGCCAGCCAAGACATCATTGCCCGCTCGGCCACCACCACCGTGCCGCCGTCAGTGAGGACCCAGCAGGGCGTTGCCAAGCTGATCGACACGACCAAATGCATCGGCTGCAAGGCCTGCCAGGTCGCCTGCTCGGAATGGAACGAGCTGCGCGACGAGGTCGGCCACAACCACGGCACCTACGACAATCCGCAGGATCTGACGGCGGATTCGTGGACGCTGATGCGCTTCACTGAGCACGAAACCGACGCCGGCAACCTCGAATGGCTGATCCGCAAGGACGGCTGCATGCACTGCGCCGAACCCGGTTGTCTGGCCGCGTGCCCGAGCCCCGGAGCGATCATTCAGCACGCCAACGGCATCGTCGATTTCGATCAGGACCACTGCATCGGTTGTGGCTATTGCATCACCGGTTGCCCGTTCAACATCCCGCGCATTTCGCAGAAGGATCACAAGGCCTACAAATGCACGCTGTGTTCCGATCGGGTTGCGGTAGGGCTGGAGCCGGCCTGCGTGAAAACCTGCCCGACCGGCGCGATCGTCTTCGGCACCAAGGAAGACATGCAAGAACACGCCGCCGAACGCATCGTCGACCTGAAAAGCCGTGGCTTTGAAAACGCTGGTTTGTACGACCCGGCAGGCGTTGGTGGCACTCACGTGATGTACGTGCTGCACCACGCCGACACGCCGAAAATCTACGCCGGTTTGCCGGACCATCCGGCGATCAGTCCGCTGGTGGGCTTGTGGAAAGGCATCAGCAAACCCCTCGGCCTGTTGGCGATGGGTGCGGCGGTGCTGGCCGGGTTCTTCCACTATGTGCGCATCGGCCCGAATCGCGTCGAGGAGGATGAACATCCGACGCCACCCGACACCTCGGTGCACGTGGTCGACCCGGCGGTGCACACCTTCGATCCACGCGGGGAGGAGCGGCCATGAGCAACAAGACGATCCTGCGTTACAGCGCCAACCAGCGGACCAATCACTGGCTGGTGGCGATCCTGTTTTTCATGGCCGGGTTGTCCGGGCTGGCGTTGTTTCATCCGTCGCTGTTCTGGCTGAGTAACCTGTTCGGCGGCGGCACCTGGACGCGGATCCTGCACCCGTACATGGGCATCGCCATGTTCGTGCTGTTCCTCGGCCTGGTGTTCAGCTTCTGGCGCACCAATTTCTTTATCGCCAATGACCGCCAGTGGCTGCGGCGGATCAACCGGGTGATGGTCAACGACGAAGAAAGCGTGCCGCCGGTGGGTAAATACAACGCCGGGCAGAAGTTGCTGTTCTGGACTTTACTGCTGTGCATGCTCGCGTTGCTGTTCACCGGGCTGGTGATCTGGCGCGCGTGGTTCAGCGCGTATTTCGGCATCAGCGTGATCCGCTGGGCCATGCTGTTGCATGCGCTGGCCGGGTTCGTGCTGGTGCTGAGCATCATCGTGCACATCTACGCCGGTTTGTGGATCAAGGGTTCGGTCGACGCCATGCTGCATGGCTGGGTCAGCCGGCCGTGGGCGAAGAAACACCATGAACTGTGGTACCGCGAGGTGACCCGCGACGAACAGCCTCGGGACCTGCCCGAGCGACCGCTGACGAAAAAGGGCTGACTTTTGCCAAGCATTCTTGAACCCGGGGAAATCGAGGCGGCGGCCAGTTCGCCGCCGTTTCTGTACCTGCCACCACGTAACCTGTTTGCCCTGCGTGCTGAGCGCCTTGAGCGTCTGGCCGAGGGCAATGGGTTGGCGGATTATCTGCGGCTGATGGCCGGATTGTGCCGGGCGCAGCAGCAGGTGTTCGACGATCCGCCGCTGACCGCGCCGTTTGATGCGCAGCGTTTCGAAGCCTGTCAGCAGCACGGTCTGCCGCCGTTCGCCGCAGACACCCTGGTGCGCGAGGATGCCTGGCAGCCGTGGCTCGACGCCTTGCTGCAGCGCTATGTGCCTGCGGATCAGCCAGCGGTGATCGACGCGCTGGACACGCTGCGCGCCGCCAGTCCCGGCCAGTTGCGCGCGTGGGCGGTGGCGCTGGTCAGCGGTCAGTATTCGCTGGTGCCGGCGGCGCTGGTGCCGTTTCTCGGCGCGGCGCTGCAAACCGCTTGGAGCCACTGGCTGCTCAGCGTGCCGCAACTGCAACTCAAGCCCGGCGACAGCCTCAGCCAATGCCCGGCCTGTGGTTCACCGGCCATGGCCGGGGTGATTCGCCATCGCGGCAAGCACAACGGTTTGCGCTATCTGGTGTGTTCGCTGTGCGCCTGCGAATGGCATGTGGTGCGGGTCAAGTGCGTGTATTGCGAGCAGAGCAAAGGCCTCGAGTACCTGAGCCAGGAAGATGATCGGCACAGCGCCGAACAGGCCCCGCTGCGCGCCGAAGTCTGCCCCAGCTGCAACAGCTACCTGAAATTGCTCTACCTGGAGAACGACGCCGAAGCCGAAGCGTTGTCGGCGGATCTCGGCAGTTTGCTGCTGGACATGCGTCTGGCCCAGGACGGCTATCAGCGTCTGGCCCCCAATCTGCTGCTGGCGCCGGGAGACGACTGACCAGAGCAAAATTGTGGGAGAGGGGTGTGCTCCCACAGGTCTATGTGCCGAATCACAAAGCCCGGTCAGCCCCGGATTTCTCTGTGGGAGCGAGCCTGCTCGCGAAGGCGGCGGGTCAGCCACATCCACATTGACTGACTTACCGCTTTCGCGAGCAGGCTCGCTCCCACAGGTTTTTGTGGTGACCAACAATGTTCATTCCACCCCGAATCCCTGTGGGAGCTGGCTTGCCAGCGATTGGTCGGCACATCCACCACCTTCTTTGACGGACCCACCGCAGTCGCTGGCAAGCCAGCTGCCACAGACTTGTGTGCCGAATCACAAAGCCCGGTCAGCCCCGGATTTCTCTGTGGGAGCGAGCCTGCTCGCGAAGGCGTCAGGTCAGCCACATCCACATTGACTGACTTACCGCATTCGCGAGCAGGCTCGCTCCCACAGGTTTTTGTGGTGACCAACAATGATCATTCCACCCCGAATCCCTGTGGGAGCTGGCTTGCCAGCGATTCGGTCGGCACATCCACCGCCTTCTTTGACCGACCCACCGCAATCGCTGGCAAGCCAGCCACAGACTTGTGTGCCGAATCACAAAGCCCGGTCAGCCCCGGATTTCTCTGTGGGAGCGAGCCTGCTCGCGAAGGCGTCAGGTCAGCCACATCCACATTGACTGACTTACCGCTTTCGCGAGCAGGCTCGCTCCCACAGGGATTGGTGGTGACCAACGATGTTCATTCCACCCCGAATCCCTGTGGGAGCTGGCTTGCCAGCGATTGGTCGGCACATCCACCACCTTCTTTGACGGACCCACCGCAGTCGCTGGCAAGCCAGCTGCCACAGACTTGTGTGCCGACTCACAAAGCCCGGTCAGCCCCGGATTTCTCTGTGGGAGCGAGCCTGCTCGCGAAGGCGTCAGGTCAGCCACATCCACATTGACTGACTTACCGCTTTCGCGAGCAGGCTCGCTCCCACAGGGATTGGTGGTGACCAACGATGTTCATTCCACCCCGAATCCCTGTGGGAGCTGGCTTGCCAGCGATTGGTCGGCACATCCACCACCTTCTTTGACGGACCCACCGCAGTCGCTGGCAAGCCAGCTGCCACAGACTTGTGTGCCGACTCACAAAGCCCGGTCAGCCCCGGATTTCTCAGTGGGAGCGAGCCTGCTCGCGAAGGCGTCAGGTCAGCCACATCCACACTGACTGACACACCGCTTTCGCGAGCAAGCTAGCTCCGGCAGTGCGTCTACACTTCTGAAACCCTTTTGGAAGCAAGCTTGCTCCCAAAAGGGATTGTTTTTAGTGAAATCAGGAGTGGCTGATGTCTTCCAGCGTTGCCCTGCGGTTGCCGTCCATTGATGGCTTGTTGCGTCACCCGGCGTGCGCGCCGTTGGCCGAGCGCTACGGCCGGGATTCTTTGCTGACGGGCCTGCGTCAGTTGCTCGATGAGCTGCGGCCCGGCGTGTTGAGCGGGCAATTGGCAGCGGTGGAGATCGGCGCCGAAGTGCTCGCCGGGCGCGTCGGCGAACGCTTGGCGCAGCAACAACGCAGCCAGGTTCGGCGGGTATTCAACCTGACCGGCACGGTGCTGCACACCAATCTCGGCCGCGCCTTGCTGCCCGACGAAGCCATCGAAGCGGTGCAAATGGCCGCACGTTATCCGCTCAATCTCGAGTTCGACCTGGCCAGCGGCAAGCGCGGTGATCGTGACGATCTGATCGAAGGCCTGATCCGCGAACTGACCGGCGCCGAAGCGGTGACGGTGGTCAACAACAATGCCGCTGCCGTGCTGCTGACCCTCAACAGCCTCGGCGCGCGTAAGGAAGGCATCATCTCGCGTGGTGAGCTGATCGAGATCGGCGGCGCCTTCCGCATCCCCGACATCATGGCCCGCGCCGGCGTGCGGCTGCATGAAGTCGGCACCACCAATCGCACCCATGCTCGCGACTACGAAGCGGCGATCAGCCCACGCAGCGGTTTGATCATGCGTGTGCATGCGAGCAACTACAGCATCGAAGGCTTCACCGCGCGGGTGCCGACTGCGGAACTGGCCGAGTTGGCGCACGCCCATGGCTTGCCGTTGCTGGAAGATCTGGGCAGCGGCAGTCTGCTCGACCTGACGCGCTGGGGCCTGCCGGCGGAACCGACGGTGCGTCAGGCCTTGCTCGATGGCGCCGACATCGTCACCTTCAGCGGCGACAAATTGCTCGGCGGGCCGCAGGCCGGGTTGATCGTCGGGCGCAAAGAGCTGATCGCGAAGATCAAGAAAAATCCACTGAAACGCGCGCTGCGGGTCGACAAGTTGACCTTGGCCGCGCTGGAAGCGGTGCTCGGTCTGTACCGCGACCCTGATCGCCTCGCCGAACGACTGCCGAGCCTGCGCCTGCTGACTCGGCCGCAAGCCGAGATCTTCGCCCAAGCGGCGCGTTTGCAACCGTTGCTCGCCGATGTGTTGGGCGAGGTCTGGCAGGTCAGTGCAGTCGAGGCGTTGGGCATGATCGGCAGTGGCAGCCAACCGGTGGCGCGTCTGCCGAGCGCTGCGCTGTGTTGTCGCCCGCAAGTGTCCAAGCGCTGGCGCGGGCGTTATCTGCTCAATCTCGAAGCGGCGTTGCGCGGTTTGCCGGTCCCGGTACTCGGCCGGATCGGCGACGATGCGCTGTGGCTGGATCTACGCCAGCTCGACGATGAGCCAGCGTGGCTGGCGCAGCTGGCGCAATTGCAGGTCGACCGGTGATCGTCGGCACGGCGGGGCACATCGACCACGGCAAGACCTCGCTGTTGCAGGCGCTGACCGGGCAAACCGGCGACCGCCGCCCGCAGGAGCGCGAACGCGGCATGACCATCGACCTCGGTTATCTCTACGCCGAGCTAAAAGCGGGCGCCGGGCTGACCGGCTTCATCGACGTGCCGGGGCACGAAAAATTCACCCACAACATGCTCGCCGGCGCGCAGGGCATCGATTTGGTATTGCTGGTGGTCGCGGCCGATGACGGGGTGATGCCGCAGACGCGAGAACATCTGGCGATCGTCGAACTGCTCGGCATCCCGCGCGCGCTGGTGGCGATCACCAAGTGCGACCGCGCTGGAACGGGCAGGGTGGAAGAGGTGCAGCGTCAGGTGCTCGACCTGCTCGCGCCCGGACCATTTGCTGATGCGCCGATTTTTACCGTGTCGAGCATGAACGGGCAGGGCGTCGATGAGTTGCGCGCGGCGTTATTGCAGGCGCACAACGAGGTGCAGGCGCGCGGTTGTGAGGGCGGCTTTCGTCTGGCGATCGATCGGGCATTCAGCGTCGCGGGCGCGGGGATTGTGGTCACGGGCACGGCGCTGTCCGGCACGGTTGCGGTTGGCGACAAACTTGTCTTGGGGGCTGCCGGCAAATCGGTGCGCATCCGTGGTCTGCACGCGCAAAACCAGGCCGCTGAACGAGCCTTCGCTGGCCAACGCGTGGCATTGAACCTCAGCGGCGATCGTCTGGAACTGGCGCAGATCCACCGTGGTCACTGGCTGCAGGCCGATTGGCTGCATGCCCCGACCCAGCGCATCGATATCGACTTTCAGCTGTTGCCCGGCGAGCGCACCTTCGAACACTTCCACCCGGTGCATCTGCACCTTGGCACCCAGGATGTCATTGCCCGGGTCGCCTTGCTGCAAGGCCCGCGCCTGAGTCCCGGCGAGCGCATGTTCGCGCAACTGCTGATCAACGCGCCGGTGCACGCGGTGAAGGGTGATCGGCTGATCCTGCGCGACTCCAGTGCCCAGCGGACCCTCGGCGGCGGCACAGTGCTCGACCCGTTCGCCCCGGCGCGCCAACGCCGCAGCCCGGAACGCCTCGCGCAACTGCAAACCCTCGCTCTGAGTGTCAGCCTCGAACAAGCCTTGCCAGCGCTGCTCAACCACAGCCCCGGCGGCCTCGACCCGCAACGCCTCGAACGCCAGTTCAACCGTCCGCGCGCGCAGTGGTCGCTGGCCGAGAACATCCGCCTGGTCGACACCCGTCAAGGCGCGCTGCTGTTCAACGTCCAGCGCTGGGGCCAGTTGAAATTCACCTTGCTCGAACAACTGGCGCGATTCCACGAACAGGAACCCGACCAGATGGGCCCTGACCGCGATCGCCTGCGACGCTTCAGCGCTCTGGCACTGGAACGCTCGACCTTCATCAGCCTGCTCGACGAACTGCTCGGCGCCGGCTCGATCCTCGCCAGCGGCCCCTGGCTGCACCTGCCCGACCATCAGGTGCGCCTGAATGCCGACGATGAAATCCTCTGGCAGCAATTACAGCCCTTATTCGAACAGGCCGGTTTCGACCCACCGTGGGTGCGCGACGCGGCTAAAATGCTCGGCGAAGACGACGCCAGTGTTCGCCTGTTAATGCGCAAATTGGCACGGCTGGGCCTGATGCACCAGGTGGTGCGCGACCTGTTCATCAGCGACATCGTCCTGCGACAAATGGCGGCGCTGCTGCTGAAACTCGCCGAAGAACATCCAGCGATTGAGGTGACAACTTTCCGTGATGCGCTAGGCTTGGGACGCAAACGCTGTATTCAGTATCTGGAGTATTTCGACCGACTCGGCCTGACCCGCCGCCTCGGCGAATCCCGCCAGATCCGCCCCGACAACACGCTGGCTGGCGCCTGCGCACCATGAGTTCAGGAAGACAATCGCGCCCGGTGGCGCGGCCGGGCTTCAAACCCGGTTGGGGACGGCATCCGTTCCCGGGCAGGTTCGACTCCGGCTGTCTTCCGCCAGCTTCCACAAAAGAAAAGATCGCAGCCTCCGGCCGCTCCAACACCGATTTGTAGGAGCTGCCGAAGGCTGCGATCTTTTGATTCCGAATGCCGGAGAAACGTAGTCGGCCACGTTTGGTTCGCCAGTTATTAAGAGGCAGCCGCGAACTCATGTGGGAGCGAGCCTGCTCGCGAAAAACGGTATATCAGTCGACATCTCAGGGACTGACCCACCGCATTCGCGAGCAGGCTCGCTCCCACAAAGTTTGGCGGCGTGAACGAAGCCGTGTGAGCGACACAAATCCCTGTGGGAGCGGGCTTGCCCGCGAAGGCGTCGGCACTGCCGGCGCCTAACTCAGACCCCTATAGCGAGGCCCGCTACTGCGGCAACTCCAGATTATCCAGCACCCGATTCACCGCCAGCTCCCCGAGCATGATCAGCTGCGCAATGCCCATCAGTGTCCGGCGTTGCGATGGCTTCACCAGCCCAGCGAATTCCTGGGCAATGGTTTTAGCGGAGGCGAGGGTTTCGCAGGCGTTGGCCAGCAGGTCTTCATTTTTGGTGTCGGCGGTGACGGCGTACATGGCGCGGGGGCTGTACGGCGGTGGAGTAGAGCCGGGTGGGCAGAGGTAATGGTCGAGTGCGCGGTCGGCGGCTTGGTGGAGTTTTTTTGAATCGAGAGATTCGTAGGGGGAGGTGGGGTCGGTTTCGGGTGGGTTGGGTGTTGGTTTGATCATGGTAAAGCTCCTTGAGAGATGGAGCCGTCAGCCTTCGCTGCTAAACGAAGAGGGTGGCGGCTTTACGCGGGTTAGCAGACCAGGCTCAAGGATCCCGGCGCACCGAAGTGCCCCACGCAAGCCGCCATAAAAAGAGAGGCGGAGCCAGCGTGCCTTGAAAGTTTGCCGAGCTGCTAAACCCGATCACTGAACATTCAGCGACCCGACCACAATAGAACCCGACCCCAAGGCGCACAAGCCGGCGGATTCTGGCTTGGCTGTAGGTAATGGCGCAAGGATTTGTAGCCTGGAGACCGTATCTGCGCGTGTCTTTTAAACAGCTTCGTTTAACTCGAAGAATTCCGCCGAAGCTGATGGCCTCTTCGCGAGCAGGCTCACCAGCACATTTGGAATGCGGTCAAACTGTGGGAGCGAGCGCGCTCGCGAAAGGGCCGGAGTGAGCAGCGAATAACTCAGCCTTTCTTCATCGCTGCGGAAAATCCAGATTATCCAGAACCCGATTGGGGGGCGTATGTTCCCGGGCCGTTCGGACTCTAACTATCTTCCGCCATGTTCCGCAACTCAATTGATCGCAGCTTAGGCCGCAATCTATTGATTTGACGTTACTCCTGCGAAGTTTTCGATGAGATCACGGTCTGCTCTCATAGAAGCCTCTACCGATTTCTGAGACGGTATCCAATTGAGGAATTGAGGGAAAGAGTTATCTCATTGTTCCCGACGTCAACGACTCCAGCGACGTATGGCGGAGTTTGCCATTGAGCTATGTAATAGGCACTTGCGACACTTGAACCGTAGAGCCCATCCGACGACCACAACTCTGAGGTATGCCAATGCCAAAGATACGCCGAGCCTGTTTTTTGAAAACCAAATGCTGCGGCTCTGATAAGCGGGTCACTAGAACCGTGCCGGAAAGTAGTTGGAAAAAACTGCGCACCTATGGAACCCATCCAAGCCGCTGCCTGAGAGTGGTTAAGTTTTTGAGCTGTATAAACTAATTCATACACGTTTTTGCATACCACTTCGTAACCGACAATGTCGCCCTTGGCGTCCCGCACGTCGATTCGGGCAGTGCCATTACTGGTTGAAACTACATCCCCAGTTGTTGCATTAACGGAAGCAACGTTAGTATTCGATGAGCTGTAATGATAGGGATGGACGCCACCCAAAGCTTCTCGGATTCGATGCGCGTTATCATCTAGATAGGCTGTTACAGCAAAGGTCGGGGTGTAGGGCGCGGGTGCAGGAAAGAAGTGGGGCCCATCAAGAACCATTGGTGTGCGATCTATCTCCAATGCCTGGGTCACACTCATTGTATAAGTGCGCACCCGAAGCGGGACTGCCTTCATCTTGTCCTTAATCCCATCAAGATTGACCGCACAAGCCAGCCTTAACTCACTTCCATGTTCTCGCGCTTCCAACCACTCGACTGGCGCCAGTAACGAAATCCTGTCCACCAATTCACTCAGCCCACCTGCCGAAACTTCTTTGGTTGCGGGCTTCCCATCTACATCGACGCCTTCAAAGTCTATCCAAACCGGGTGAGTTTGTTGCATGAGTGGAACTTTATCCGAGAGCACCCGCGCATCGGTCGGCAGATCCGAAACAGTGAGTTGCTGCCCGAGTTCCCCTGCAATATTCGGAGTCGGCAAGCGCGGGTCGTCCGTTGCGATAGCGTTAATAACTAGCGTGAGATCCGGGGATTCCCCGGAAGGAATGCTATTTCGGATTAGCGTCCAACGAAACTTTCGGGTACTCCCCCGACGCGTCACGAGAAATTCTGATGGGAGTTGGAATTCCGCCGTTTTCGATGCGTTGAAGGGCACTGAAGGAAACGGCACGCTGCCGGCAAACGGTGGATCCTCGACCAGTTGTGCATGGTCCCCCGGCGCCGCTTCGAGAAATGTAATCTGGAGGGACACGCCTTGTTCGTACTTCAGCACGTCGATTGGATTTTCCGCCGGATCCAATAATTTGGGTGGCTGCAGTTGGGGCTGTGCTGAACCGATGACTTTGGCCGTGGCTATTCTGGACGTACCGATGACTGTGCCCTCCGGCCGTTCAAGCTGAAAACGCACCTGCAATCTTTTGCCTGAAACGAGCTTTTCATTAGGTATGTAAACAATGCACGGATTCAGCGCACCGAAATCATCTACCGTGAATGCGGCGCGCTTTGTTTCCTCTTCCGGCGAATCGTCAAGCCGGTAGTACGCCTTCACCCAGTCGTCTTTCTGATACAGCGCATCGTTTGGAAGGACCACCACAAACAGCGGGTGACCGTCCAGTTTTTTCAGATCCACGATCTTTGGATCGTCGGTGTTGTCTCCAGCCTTCTCGCGCAACAACGGCATCGGCAAGAACACCCGCTCAAGATCGATATTCGCGTAAATGTATTTTGACCAGCGCTCGTTATGAGTTCCGTTGTGCAACTGATCATCAACGGTGTAGCTGAACGGGCAGTCGTTGAGACTGCCAATTTGTTCGAACTTGGCACGGTCTATCAATATCGAAATGTCTTTTCCGGCCTCCGTCGGCATGACTTTATGGCTGTAGCGTTTCCGATTGATCTCGTAAGTGATGAGGTCGTAGGCCTTGCCATGCGTATAGCTGCAAGTGAGCAGAACGCCGTTGTCCACTTCAGTCTTGCCAATCAGCGCTGGATCGCCCAGCAGGGCAGGCAGGTTGATCTGCAGTTCCGGATGCGGACCTGTGCCGGTGGGAGCGTTGCCGCCGGGGCGGTTAGCGCTATAGAGCGTCCACAGTTTGGTAGATTCGCTTTCGTTGCCTTCCTTGGTTTCCAATTTGTATTGAATGACATTGATGATTCCGTCCCGGAACTCAGTCTGGAAAACAATGAATTCGAGAACCTCGTTTCCGACATCTTGTGGGACGCCGCTCTGCACGCCGTTGATCCACAGAGAAACTTTCGTATAGAGGTTCGGCGGGGGCGGATCGACCAGTACCTTCAACGCATTCGCGCCGGTGTTGTCGTCACTCAAATCCTTGAAAATCCCTAGGGGCAAGCCGACTACCGGCACGCCGGGCGGAGGCGCTGGATCGCTGATCACATCCTCGATGGCAAGCGGGATTTTCGCGGGAAACAACGTAAACGTATTTTCGTCTTGAGAATCATCGTTGAGTGTCATGGAACACCGTCCTGATAGGGGCCGTGGGATACGTGCCGGATGGGGATATCAGATACCTGGCGAGGAGAGTTGGCTACTGTCAGATCTGACAGTTGAAGGTGGTTTTGCGACGAACGGTAGGGCGCAGTGGGTGACAACTCCAGCGGAGAGCTGCTCGCGACTGCAATCAAGTCGACATCTCGGTGACTGACCCACCGCTTTCGCGAGCAGGCTCGCTCCCACAAGTGTTGTGTTTTTTCTGGCAACTCAAACCAAAAGATCGCAGCCTTCGGCAGCTCCTACAAATCGGTGTAGGAGCTGCCGAAGGCTGCGATCTTTTGATCTTGTGCGCCTCAGACCCGCAAACGAATCTGCCGTCCGAGCACATCCATCACGTCACAACCATCGCGCAGCAGCATCGCGGCGGCGTGGGCCAGTTGTTGTACGTCGGCGCCTTTGGCTGAGGCGATGTCCAGGCTGGCGAGGCTTTCCATCATTTGTGTGACGGCGAGGAAGCGGCTGGCGGCGCTGCTGTGCAGGACGTCCAGTGGGGCTTCGGTGGAGACCAGCATGACGGGGATGCTGTGTTCGTTGTGGGTCATGGAAATGTGTGAATTCATGCGTCACCCCTGGCATTAGCGGAGTGCTGACCGGCGATGGCTGCATGGATCAGCGCGCGGGCGTTGGCGAGCATTTGCTGGCTGGCCCAGCGCAGTGAGCTGCTGTGTTCCGGGCGGATGGCGGAGGGGGCCTGGTGGGCGAGGGATTCGGCGCAGTTGAGGTACACGGCCGCGTGTTCGAGGGCGTCGAGGAGCGGGATGTCGGGTCGGACGGTGAAAGGGTGGTGAGCGATGTGGTCGCGGGAATTGGACTTTGTGGTTGGATCGGTCATCGGTGTAGCTCCTTGGTCATCGAGAGCCGCCACCAGATCGCCGTCAATCGAATGGGTGGCAACTGTGTGCAGGTTGACGGACCGGTCCAAGGTACCCGGCGCATCCGAAGATGCCCCACACACAGTCACCATTGAGCAGCGCGCGTGACACAGGAGTGCGCGCGCACGTTGGAAAGCAATGTGCGTCTTGGAATGTCAGGCCGTCAAACCCGGTCACGAATGTGTCGTGACAGGGCGCGAGGATAGGGAGTGAGGACAAGGCAGTCAACCGCTGCGGTTTAGCCGAGTTTGCCGAGATTTCCTGTAGGTGTTTGCCTGCTTGGGATGGCGATCCGGCAGACTGAATTTCGTTGCCCGGATCAATGCTTTCGCGAGCAGGCTCGCTCCCACAGGGGGCACGACTGGCTAGACGCTGTCGTATACCAGTCTGAGCGCCATTGTGGGCTGCTCGGTCTCTCCTAGGTCGCGGTGCAGTTCATAGCTGATTTCGTACTCGGTGTTTATCTCCAGCAGGTTCTGCGAGATGTAAAACAGGAACTGCTTGTTGCGGTTAGCCTTGGTGATTTTGGTGGAGTCTATTTCCTTGCCATCGATTATCAAGGCGACTTGAACGTAATCGTCGCTGTCTTGCCCGATGGGGGGATCGACGCAATAAATGATGGCGATTACCTCGATACCGTCTGCGTTGGTCACCTTTTTGAAATGGCTTGGTAAAACCTTTTGCGTCGCCGGTGCGCTCGGCGACCACAACGGGTCTTTAGGGGTGACGTCGATTGCGCCTTCGATTTTGCCGGGGTAATGCTGCGATGGTGCGATTTTACTGGGCATGGAACACCTTCCTGGTTGGATGGCCAGTGAGGGCTGGCCGGGTAAGGAAGATCAGACACCGGTTGTGGGAGTCTGGCTACTGTCAAACCTGACAGGTCTGGGCAGGTTTGCGACGGACGGTAATGGTTTGTTGTGGAGATTGCCCCGAATCCCTGTGGGAGCTGGCTTGCCAGCGATAAGGTCGGCACATCCACAATCTGCGTTGGCTGACCCGGCGCTATCGCTGGCAAGCCAGCTCCCACAGGGTTATCTGCCGAACCAAAGTGTTTCGGGCCAAGAAACCCATGTGGGAGTGCATCTTTGTTGGCGTGGGTGGTTCAGAAACCCAGCGGGTACTGGATGACCACGTAAATCCGGTCAATATCATCGCCAGCCTGCGCTTCGTTGGCGCGGTGGGTGACGTGCGACAGCTGCACCGACAGATCCTTCGCGGTGCCGGTCTGCACGACATATTTCAGGTCGATATCGCGTTCCCAGTGCTTGCCGCCGCTGCCTTGTTGCGGTTGATAGTCGCCGCTGTCGGCGTCGAACGGGTTGTAGGCGCCGCCCTTCGGCGCGTGGGTGCCGTCGATGTGGCTGCCGCTGACGTAGCGGGTCATGAAGTTCAGGCCGGGGATGCCGAAGGCGCCGAGGTCGAGGTCGTAGCGGGCTTGCCAGGAGCGTTCGTTGGCGCCGTTGAAGTCGGCGTATTTGATCGAGTTGGCGAGGTAGATCGAGTCGCCGCCGACGAAATCGAACGGCGTGTCGCCATTGATGCGTTGCCAGCCGAGCATCACCGTGTGCGCGCCGAAGCTGTATTTACCGGAGAGGCTGAAGGCGCTGTTGTCGATCTCGCCGGCCAGTGCGCGGCCGGTGTCGCGGGTGTGGTAGAGGTTGGCGTCGAGCAGCACGCCGGACTGTTTGAAGTGCAGATTGCCGTAATACTGGTGCCAGGTGTCGCTCAGTTCCGAGGCGTAGAGTGCGCCGCCGATCGGGCTGGAGCTGAACAGGTCGGCACCGACGAAGCTGATGCCACCCGCTTCGGTGTTGGCGCCGTAGCCGTAGAAATCGCCTTGGCCGGAAGAGCTGTCCTGGTTCTTGAATGCAGTGAAATGCCCGGCGACCAGATTGACGTTGTCGAACTCGGCGCTGTTGAGCAAAAAGCCTGTGGCGTATTCCGGTTGCAGACGTTTGTCGGAGGTGTCGAAGACTGGGGTTTCTACAGTCATTTCGCCGAAGGCCAGAGTGGTACGCGAGACCTTGAGCTTGAACGCACCGCCAGCGCTGGAATAGTTGTTTTCGCTACGGCCATCGCTGTTGACCGGCAGCAAGCCTGTGCCGGAGTGGCCCTTGCCGCCATCGAGTTTCAGGCCGGCGAAGGCGTGGGCGTCGATGCCGAAACCGACTGTGCCCTCGGTGAAACCGGATGAGAAGTTGCCGATAAAGCCTTGTGCCCATTCCTGTTTGTAGTTTTTCCCGGTGGGCGTGGGCGAGCGGTAGTCGTTGCTGAGGTAGAAGTTGCGTAGCAGGACATCGCTTTTGGCGTCGGCGAAAAAGCCGCTGGCATGGGCGGTGCCGGTCAGACCGCAGAGCATGGCAAGCAGGGTGAGGCGGGAGGGGGCGCGGTTGATCATGGTCAGGGCCGGTGGTAATCAGGATGGCGCTGATGATCGGCGGATTGGCCTGGAAAGGATTGGGCCGGTGTGCTGAGTTGGCAGCCCTCACACCAAACCCTGTGGGAGCGGAACAGTCAGGTAGAACTGTGGCGGCTGTCAGGCCGCCATCGCTGGCAAGCCAGCTCCCACAGGGTTTGTGGGAGCTGACACAGTGCATTAAGCCAGCGGCGGTGTACGCGGTGGGATCTGGCGTTTGCTGCCGGTGGATTCGAAGGCGGCGGCGAAGCGCAGCAGGTTCGAGTCGTCGTACGCGCGGCCGGCGAAGGTCAGGCCGACGGGCATGCCGATGTCGGGCATCACGCCCATGGGCACGGTGACGGTCGGCACGCCGAGGTGGCGGATCGCGAGGTTGCCGTTGGCCACCCAGACGCCGTTGCTCCAGGCGATGTCGGCCGAAGCTGGATTGACATCGGCATCCGCCGGGCCGACGTCGGCGACGGTGGGGAACAGCACGGCGTCGAGGCCGAGGCTGTCCATCCAGTCTTCAAGGTCGATGCGTCGGGTCTGCTCCAGGCCACGCAAGCCATCAGGCACGGTTGGGATTTCATTCCACGGCGTGATGCCGCGTTCGGCCATGCGCACGTATTCGTCCATGCCGGCGGCCAGATCGCCTTCTCGGTTAGGCAGCGTGCCCGGGTCGTGTGGGAAGATCTTCGGCCCGTCGACGTCAACCAGACGATTAAGCTTCGGATCGCCGTTGGCTTGCAGGAAGTCGTCGAACGCCCAGGCTGTCAGATCCCACAGTTCATGATGGAGAAACTCTTTCGACACCAGCCCACGGGTGAATACGGTTGGCGCGCCAGGGCGGTCGCCTTCGCAGTTGGAGACCAGCGGGAAGTCGGTTTCGATGACTTCGGCGCCAGCGGCTTCCAAGGCCTGACGCGCCTGTTTCCACAAATCGATCACGGACGCGCGGGTATTGATGCGCTGACCGGTCGGGCCGCCAATGCCGGGGGCTTCGCTGGTGCCGGCGTCCGGGTCGGCATTGATGTACATGCGCGGGATGGCGAAGCGTTTGCCGGCCAGGGCTTTGGCGTCGGCAGCCAGTTCGCTGTACGCAGCCGGGCGCACTTCGCTGACACGCGGGATCGCCACCCACGGCTGCAAGCGCCACAGGTCGCCACGGGTGTCGGTATCTTCGGCGACGACCACGTCGAGCACTTCGAGCAGGTCGGCCATGGTCCGCGCGAACGGCACGACGACGTCCATGGTCGGGGTCAACGGCCAGTTGCCGCGCACCGAAATTACGCCGCGCGACGGGGTGTAGGCGCACAGGCCGTTGTTCGACGCAGGGCCGCGACCGCTCGACCACGTTTCCTCGGCCAGACCGAACGCAGCGAAACTCGCAGCGGTCGCGGTGCCGGCGCCGTTGGACGAGCCGGAGGCGAACGGTGCGGTGAGGTAAGCGGCGTTGTACGGGCTTTCAGCGCGGCCATAGACGCCGCGTTGCATGCCGCCATTGGCCATCGGCGGCATGTTGGTCTTGCCCAGGCAGATCGCCCCGGCAGCGCGCAGGCGCTCGATGGTGAAGGCGTCGCGATGGGCGATCAGATCGGCGAACGCCGGACTGCCGGAAGCGGCGGTCAAGCCCTTGACCAGATAACTGTCTTTGGCGGTGTAGGGGATGCCATCAAGCGGACCGAGGGTTTCACCGTTGGCACGGCGGGCGTCGGAGGCGCGGGCTTCGTTCAGTGCTTCGGGGTTGCGCACGACGACGGCGTTGAGTGCCGTCGAGGTGTCGGCGCCGTCGTAGGCATCGATGCGCGCCAGATAGGCTTGCACCAGTTCCACGGCAGTGGTCTGGCCGGATTCGAGGGCGGCGCGCAGTTGGGCAATGGAGACTTCGGTGACTTCGATCATCGGGTCACCTCTTGAGCGTGGATGTTTGGGGCAGGGGTTTTCATAGCGGTTCTCGTGGCACGGCTTGAAGCGACAAGGTCGGGACTGGCGCCTATTTAACACCATGCGGCGGGCGGAGTAATCGGTGGGGTGATGGTTTTGTTGGTAGATAGCCTGAGCATCCGTGCTGCCTGACCTTGCGCTTTCGCGAGCAGGCTCGCTCCCACACTGGATTTGTGGGCGGGTCGAGATTGAGGATTAACGCAAAGCCCGGTGGGAGCGAGCCTGCTCGCGAAGGCGCCGGCAGATTCAAAAGGGTCTTGGCCCTGAAATACTGCTTTCGCCAGCAGGGCTGCTCCAACAATGTGTTGTGTAAACCGATAATCCCGCGCCCCACAGGAAGACCAGCCCAACATGTTCTAGGCTCAGCGCATCCCGAATGCTGCACCGCTCAGGAATGTTGCCATGGAAGATAAGCCACTGATTGCCTTCAACAGTTCCAAAGCCTTGCTCGACGTGCTGATCCGCGCTGGGTTGATCGCCACTCTGGTGCTGTTCTGCTACGACATTTTCCATCCGTTTCTCAATGTGATGCTGTGGGCGCTGATCCTCGCGGTCACGCTGTACCCGCTGAACCAGAAGCTCGGCGCCAGACTCGGCAACCGTTACGGTTGGGCGGCGATTGTGCTGGTATTGCTGGGGCTGGTGATCCTGATGGTGCCGCTGAGCCTGCTCGGCGCATCCGTGGCCGATTCGGTGAAGGTGGGCATGCAAACCGTGGAAGCGGGGCAGTTCGAGATTCCGCCGCCACCCGCCAATGTCGCCGACTGGCCGCTGATCGGCGCGCCGTTGTATGGCATCTGGATGCACGCTTCGCAGGACCTGAGCTGGGTGTTCAAGGAACTGGCGCCGCACCTGACCAGTTGGGGCCGGGTGCTGTTGCATCAGGCCGCCGGCGTCGGCGCAGGCATCGTGGTGTTTGTCGTCGCGCTGATCGTCGCCGGACTGATCATGACCCACGGCGAACGCGGCCATCGCACAGCGGTGGCGATCACCACGCGGATTTCCGGCCCGGTGCGTGGCCCGCAGATCGCGCAACTGTGCACCTCGACCATTCGCGCGGTGGCGCAGGGCGTGGTCGGTATCGCTTTTATCCAGATGATCTTGATCGGTGTGGCACTGGTAATCATGGGCGTGCCCGCTGCCGGTGTGCTGGCGTTGATGGTGTTGCTGCTGGGCATCATGCAACTGCCGGTGCTGCTGGTTACCGTGCCGGTGGTGGTGTTTGTCTTTGCCCATGATGGCGTCGGCCCCGGCACGATCATCTTCGCCGTGTGGATGGTGATCGCCGGGCTCTCCGACAACGTGCTCAAGCCGATGCTGCTCGGCCGTGGCGTGGCGGTGCCGATGCCGGTGGTGCTGATCGGCGCGCTGGGCGGCATGGTCACCAGCGGCATCATCGGCCTGTTCACCGGGCCGGTGATCCTGGCGGTCGGTTATGAATTGTTCATCGGCTGGGTCTATCAGCCGGCCGACGTCAGCGAAGTGCTGGACGAAACCTCTCACAACAATCAGCCATAAGGAACGGCGCATGCGTAACAGGCTGATGGTGCTGGCGATGCTGCTGGCTGCAACACTGTGGTCCGGGCTCGGCCAGGCACTGGAAGACACCACGACAGCAACGGACGAAGCGGTAGAACTGAAAGTGGCCAACCGCAGCATCATGCTGTTTCGCGCAACCATTCTTGGCGAGGCGCCGGCCTCACGGGTCAAGCGGGCGAAGCGGGTGATCAGTGAAGCGCTGGAGGAAGACCCGGAGCTGAAAATCAGCACTGATTCGATCCAGAACAGTTACATGGTGCTGATCGGCAATACCCGTGCGTTTATCGTTGCGCCCAAGGATGTCGACAGCCTGGCGTATTCCTCGGTGCAGGAAGCCGCCGAGGGCGCAGCGGAAAAACTGCGCCAGGTGGTCAACGAGACCCGTGAGGCGCGCAACGTGCAGATGATTGTGCGTTCGCTGGCGCTGGCGGCGGTGGCCACGCTGATCTATCTGGCGCTGCTGTGGTGCCTGTCATGGCTGCGCCACAAGCTGTTGGCGAAACTGCCGGCGCTGATGGATCGGCACACCAAGGCGCTGAAGGTCGGGCGGGTGCAACTGATCGATTCGAATTTTCTCTACCCGTTGGTCAGCCGCTGTCTGTTGTTCCTGCGTTGGTTGCTGATCCTGCTGCTGACCTACGAATGGC